>CAKZUP010000115.1 GCA_937922945.1 uncultured Granulosicoccaceae bacterium | reverse complement strand
TAAAGATGCCTGTGAGCGTTATTGGCATGCGCTTATTGGCGATAAGCCGCTGGTGTACGTGGTTTGCAACGAAGATGTTGAGTCCGATCTGCACGATCTGCCCATTGAACCCCAATTGATTACCATTGACTACGATGAGGCTATCTCTCACGCTGAAACAGATGGCATGGTGCTATCGACCACGATTCCGGCTGAGCTGTATCGGTATATGGAAGGCTTTGTCTTGACGCATTACAAACCAAAGGAATTTAAAAAGCGTAAGCGAAAAAAGTGGCTAGACCAACCTCAGGGTCAGGGTTCGTGAGCGCTGGCGATAAACCAATGGAAGAGCTATCTGCGTTGGGCCGTTGGTCGCGGCGCAAACTGCAGCGCCAATCGGCGAGTACTGTAGCTAAAGCACAACCCATCCAATCGCCAATCACTGAACAGCCTGAAGCTGAATTGGCTCAAAGTTTAGATTCTTCTGCTAATCCAGTAGCCGAGATCGATGTGTTGGCCGAACACCTTTCCCAACCCGTGCAACCGATGGTGGCGGTGGAGCAAGCGACACAACAAGCACCAGCGGAATCTATTTCAGTTGACGATGAGCAACTAAACGATCAGAGCCTTGCCGTTGTTGATCAAGACACTGATGAAGAAGAACCCCTGCTGTGCGATGACGATATGCCTGAAATACAATCGCTTGATAGCAGCAGCGATATGAGCCCGTTTTTTAATCGAGGTGTGTCGGTGGCTTTGCGTAAAGCTGCGCTGAAGTACGTTTTTTCCCTGCCCGCATACAATATTCGTGATGGCCTGAACGATTACGATGAAGACTACACGGTGTTCGAGCCGTTAGGCGACACAGTCACCTGTGACATGAAATTTCATAAAGAGCGAAAAGAAAAGCTCGAACGCGAGAGACTGGCTGCGGAGGCAGAGGCAGAGGCAGAAGCAGAAGCAGAAGCAGAGGCAGAGGCAGAGGCAGAGGCAGAGGCAGAAGCAGAAGCAGAAGCAGAAGCAGAAGCAGAAGCAGAAGCAGAAGCAGAAGCAGAAGCAGAAGCAGAAGCAGAAGCAGAAGCAGAAGAGGTTAATGCGGAAGACGAAGAGCCTATTGCTGATGAGCATGAATACGATGATGAAGCTGCTGATCAACCGGGCTCGATAGATTCTAATCACGACCAATCTCAACCCGACTCATTCACGGATGAGCAAGCTGAACCGTCAACCGCATTGGAACGGGCATGAGTAACGACAACATTACGGTCAACTTTGTCTCGTCAACTGACACGGTTATAGCCAATCAGAACATGCAGGCGGCTACCTCCGTCATCGACTTTATGTCGGCTGGCAATTGTTTGGTTTTGGGTGAGATCGATACCGCATTGCAAGTGGTTGAGCAGCTTGGCGAACTGAAATGCACGGTTGTGCATATCGACTCATCCGTATCAACGCTTGAAAAACGCCTGACAGAAAGTGGTCTGGCTGTGTTCACTGCGCCTTCACTGAATTTGCAGGGTTATATGGGGGCGTTTAGTGCCACCGTTGAGCAAGATGAAGCTGGCACAACCGATCTGGCAGTGTCTGTCTATCTTGAAAGCGGTGCGTTCGACTTGGTTTTGGATTTGAACGAAACGCCGATAATGCCCATGGCATTACCGCCTCTGGGATATTTTCGCGGACATACAGAACAACAGCTGGCCGTGGCTCTGGCTGAACTGCCTGATCTTGTCGGTGAGTTTGAAAAGCCAAAGTACTTTGAATACAACGCATCAATTTGTGCCCATAGCCGCAGCGAGTTAAACGGTTGTAATGCCTGTGTAACGGCTTGTGCTACTGGTGCAATTACTACATCGGGCGAAGGAGTAGAGGTCGATCCGTTTTTATGTCAAGGCTGTGGAAGTTGCGCGACGGTTTGTCCAAGTGGGGCGATGACCTACGCTTATCCAAAGCCTGATAACGCCATCGCACGCACCCGCGATATGCTCAATGAAGGCAATCAGCGCGTGCTGCTATTGCACGTTGAAGATCAGCAAGCAATAGCAGATGAATTAGAAAACGATACCGGCGTCTTAACCCTACTGGTTGAAGAAATGTCAGCGTTCGGCATGGATTATTGGGCCAGTATGGTTAGCGCGGGCGTTCACAGAATATTACTCTTAACGAACGATGATTTGCTGGAGCAAACCCGGCATGCGGTGCAATCTCAAATCGATGTGTTCCACCGAATTTTGACTGGGCTTGGTGTTTCCGAGCCGGTTGTAACAATGCTGAATGTGAGTGAGTTACAAGCAATCGATATGCATGCACTAGAGAACGCTGCGCTTGTAGGTCTTAAGCCGTCTTCGTTCACAACACACAACAACAAGCGTCAAACCATTCGCTCTGCGATAGACGCTATAGCGATGCACTTAACACCCACAACGAAAACGCTCGAGCTTCAGGCTCCAGCCCCATTCGGTGTCATTCAGGTTAATAAAAGTGCTTGCACTCTGTGCATGGCCTGCGTATCGGTTTGCCCGGCAAAGGCATTGCTTGATGGTCAGGATACGCCTGCACTGCGAATGATTGAAGCAAACTGCCTGCAATGTGGTTTATGTGAGGCGGCGTGTCCGGAATCGGCGATATCACTGACTGCGCAATACACATACGACAGTATAGAGGCGCGAAAAATTCAAACATTGAATGAGGAAGAGCCGTTCAACTGTGTTCGCTGCCAGAAACCATTTGCGACGAAAAAAATTATCCAGACCATGTTTGCAAAGCTCGATGGGCATTGGATGTTTGACAATGACGACGCTAAACGCCGTTTGAAGATGTGTGAAGACTGTCGGGTGAAAGACATGTTTGAAAAGGATTCAGCAGGAATTGATGTGCATAAATCCGAACAGGCTTGAAATGGGCCGGTGTGATTTTACAAGTCTGTAACCTTATGGGACAGGTGCCGGACAAAAAGAACCAGTTTTAAAAACATGGTCAAAAGTCGATCATATTAATGTGTTTATAGGTTTTTCCAGGTTCGTTTGGTGGTCATTTTTCCGGCGCGCCAATTGCTGCTACTAATGAGATAAATGTGTGATGACCATTGAATCACCGGTATTAACGGTTAAAGATGAGACAGCATTCCTGAACGATCAGGCACAGGGAATGCGGGCAAGTGTGTATGAGTTTCTGGCGCGGTTATTAGCCTCAGAACCTGATGAAAACATACTGCAAGTTTTACGCGACATAAGCGATGTAGACCCATCAGAAGGGCAAGTGGCCATGGGATGGGAGCTGATGAAGCAGTCGGCACTGAAGGCCGACGTTAAATCGGTGCGAGATGAGTATCTCGATTTGTTTGTCGGCGTAGGGCGCGGCGAACTCGTGCCATTTGGGTCCTGGTACGTCACCGGGTTCTTGATGGAAAAGCCGCTTGCACTGCTGAGAAACGATTTAATCGAACTCGGTATAGAACGCCAGGATGGGGTTAAAGAATCAGAAGATCATATTGCGGCTCTGTGTGACGCCATGGCAATTATTATTCGCAGTGGAGAAAGCGTATCGCTGGCTAAGCAACAACAGTTTTATGCTGATCACATAGAGCCTTGGGCAACACGTTTTTTTAAGGATTTGCAAACCGCCAAAGCAGCGCATTTTTATCGCTCTGTCGGTTTTTTTGGAGAAGGTTTCTTTAGTTTCGAGACTCGATTACTCGGCATGAAAAGCTAAGCAATCGAGCCAGATAATTGTCCGCATGCGGCAGTGGGAGAAAGAAAGTATGAGTAAGAAGACTAAGTACATTAACGCGAAACGCCGTGGTTTCATGCAAGGCTCGGTTGTCGCTGGCGGAGCGGTTGCAGCCGGTGTTGCAACAGCTGCGGAAACCGTAGAAGAAGCACCCGAAGAGCCAAGTAAAACGGCTGGGCATGCAGGTTATAGACTCACTGATAAAGTTCGCCGCTATTATCAGCGCGCGCGTTTCTAGGTACAGGCCAACTGTTAGCTATCGGGCTATTAGGTACACACTGTTCAGTTCATTGCGTTGGGCGAATCTGTTATCAACATAATGAATAAATTAAATTTAACGAATTCCATTTTAGTGTTTTCGATTGGGGGAGACTTCCAATGAAATTGAAAAAGAAACAACTCGACGCAGCAGGTACAGAAGCGAAAAGCTCAGCTGCACTGTTGGGTGAGGCCGTTAACCGGCGAACGTTTTTAAGAAACTCAGGCATCACCGCTGGCGGTGCTGCTCTGGCTTTCACTGGTGGCCCGGCTATGATGAAAAAAGCCACGGCTGCTGCCACCAGCCCACAACCGGGTGTTGCCACCGAAGTCATACGCTCCGTCTGCACACACTGTTCAGTGGGCTGCGGTGTCATGGCGGAAGTTCAGAACGGTGTCTGGACAGGCCAAGAGCCAGACTACGACTCGCCAATCAATATGGGTGCGCATTGTGCCAAAGGTGCATCGGTTCGAGAGCACGGGCATGGTGAACGCCGGTTGAAATACCCCATGAAGTTGGTTGCGGGTAAATGGACAAAAGTATCGTGGGATGAAGCCATCAATGAAATTGGCGATGAAATGCTGAAAATCCGCGAAGAGTCATCGCCCGATTCGGTTTACTGGTTAGGCTCGGCCAAATTCAATAACGAACAGGCCTACCTGTTCAGAAAATTTGCGGCCTTGTGGGGCACCAATAACGTCGACCATCAGGCGCGTATCTGTCACTCAACCACGGTTGCAGGTGTTGCGAACACCTGGGGCTACGGTGCAATGACAAACTCCTACAACGATATGCAGAACTCCAAAGCGATGTTCTTCATTGGCTCCAATGCCGCGGAAGCGCATCCGGTTGCCATGCAACACATTTTAAAAGCCAAAGAGAACGGCTCTAAGTTAATCGTTGTTGATCCTCGCTTTACTCGAACCGCAGCGCATGCCGATCAGTTCGTGCAAATGCGTCCTGGAACTGATGTCCCTGTTATCTGGGGTCTTTTATGGCATGTGTTTGAAAACGGTTGGGAAGATAAAGAATTCATTAACCAGCGCGTTTACGGTATGGACCAGATTATGGAAGAGGTGGCCAAATGGACGCCTGCTGAAACCGAGCGTGTTACCGGTATTCCTGAAGCAACCTTGAAAGCTGCTGCGCAAACCATGGCTGAAAACCGTCCGGGTACCATCGTTTGGTGCATGGGTGGTACGCAGCACACTATCGGTAACAACAACACTCGCGCTTACTGCGCCATGCAACTTGCGCTGGGCAACATGGGTGTCAGTGGTGGTGGTGCGAATATCTTCCGTGGTCATGACAACGTGCAGGGTGCAACTGATATGTGCATTCTTAGCCACAGCTTGCCCGGTTACTTCGGTTTATCCGATGGTGCGTGGAAGCACTGGTCTGCCGTTTGGGGGCTGGAAACCGATTGGGTTCGTGGTCGATTCGATCTCGATAGCTACGAAAAAGTCAAAGACAAAGATGTACCAACTATTAACCGTCCCGGCATGCCGGTATCACGCTGGATAGATGGTGTTCTCGAAGATCCTGAGAATATTGGCCAGAAAGATAATATCCGGGCAATGGTGTTGTGGGGTCATGCGCCTAACTCGCAAACCCGTCAGCCAGAAATGAAGAAAGCGATGGAGAAGCTTGATCTTCTCGTGGTTATCGATCCTTACCCAACGCACACTGCCATTCTGCCGGACAGACAAGACGGTATGTACCTGCTGCCTGCGTGTACTCAGTTTGAAACCTATGGGTCGGTTACCGCATCGAATCGTTCTTTGCAGTGGCGCGACAAGGTCATTGAGCCGTTGTTTGAATCGTTACCTGATCACACCATCATGGCAAAGTTTGCGGACAAGTTTGGCTACAAAGACGAGATGTTCAAGAACATTGCATTGAATGGTGAAGAGCCTGTGATCGAAGACATTACGCGTGAATTCAACCAGGGTATGTGGACTATCGGTTACACCGGCCAAAGTCCGGAACGTATTAAAGAACACATGAAGCACCGTGGCACCTTTAACGAGGTCTCACTGAAAGCTGAAGGTGGGCCACTCGATGGCGAATACTATGGATTGCCATGGCCATGTTGGGGGACGCCGGAAATGAAGCATCCCGGCACACCTAATCTGTACGACACCAGTAAGTCGGTTGCCGATGGTGGTCTGAACTTCCGGGCACGCTTTGGTGTTGAACGTGAAGGCGTTAATCTGCTTGCTGAAGGTTCTTACACTGTTGGTGCGGAAATCGAAGATGGTTATCCGGAATTCACTGCCGATATGCTCAAGCAGCTTGGCTGGTGGGATGACCTTACCGATGAAGAAAAAACTTCTGCTGAAGGTAAGAACTGGAAGACCGACCGCTCAGGTGGTATTCAGCGTGTTGCCATCGAGCATGGTTGTGCGCCATTCGGAAATGCCAAAGCGCGAGCGGTGGTTTGGACATTTCCTGATCCGGTACCCATTCATCGTGAGCCTTTGTATACCGCTCGCTACGATCTGGTGGAAGATTATCCAACCTATGAAGATCGAAAGTCGCATTACCGGCTGCCAACGCGTTATGCCTCAATTCAGGCCGACGACTATTCAAAAGACTTCCCACTGATACACACCAGTGGACGTCTGGTTGAATACGAAGGTGGTGGTGATGAGTCTCGATCGAACCCGTGGCTTGCTGAATTGCAGCAAGACATGTTTGTCGAAATCAATCCTGCTGATGCCAATGACATCTCCATAAAAGATGAGCAGATGGTTTGGCTGGAAGGACCTGAAGGCGGCAAGATTCAGGCGAAGGCCATGGTGACCAATCGCGTTGGTCGCGGTGTTGTGTTTACCCCGTTCCACTTCGGTGGTCATTACCAGGGTGAAGACATGCTCGACAAGTACCCTGAAGGTGCGGCGCCATACGTGCGCGGTGATGCTGACAACACCACCATGACTTATGGCTACGATTCGGTTACACAGATGCAGGAAACCAAGGTTTCCTTATGCAAGATAACAGCGGTCTAGGCGGGAGGAGATAACCATGGCTAGAATGAAATTTCTATGTGACGCAGAACGCTGCATCGAATGCAACGGTTGTGTAACGGCATGTAAGAACGAGCACGAAGTGCCTTGGGGTGTTAACCGACGTCGTGTGGTTACACTCGACGATGGTCAGCCGGGCGAGAAGTCTATTTCGGTTGCGTGCATGCATTGCACCGATGCGCCTTGTCAGGCTGTTTGCCCAGTCGATTGTTTCTATACCACCGACGACGGCATTGTGCTGCATGATAAAAACCTGTGCATCGGTTGTGGCTATTGCTTCTATGCATGCCCATTCGGTGCGCCGCAGTATCCACAACAAACATCGTTTGGTGCTCGCGGAAAAATGGATAAATGTACTTTCTGTGCAGGTGGTCCGGAAGACGATATGAGTCAGGCTGAATTTGAAAAATATGGCCGAAACCGTATCGCTGAAGGCACGCTGCCATTGTGTGCTGAAATGTGTGCCACTAAAGCGCTTATTGCCGGTGACGGCGATGAAGTTGCGGATATCTATCGTGAGCGTGTATTGCGCCGCGGTGGTCGTCCTCAAACCTGGGGCTGGGACACAGCTTACGAAGGTTAAGCGTAACGACGTCGTCCGGACAGCTGTTCGGACGACGTTCACCATAATAACAATGCGCCAGGCTTATTTGGCTGAAGCGCGCCAGGAGGAATCGTGGGCAAATCCAAGATGAGTAGGTCCCGGCGGAGAAAAATCGCCATTTGGAGTACATTTCTCGTTCTCTCACTATCACTCGCGTTACCGTTAGCGAGTTATTCCATTCATTGGCTAGGCTTTTCGGCATCAGCTCAAAATGCCAGTTCAGTGGAGAATCCAAATTCAGCATTCTGGAAGCAGGTTCGGGGCGGGGTAGAAGGCTACTCGGCGATTAAAGGCGAAGGTGCGAATGTGCTGGTTCAATCCGGCGGAGAAGACTGGCGTCTGCTACGAGAAAGCCCGCTGATGACTAATCTGCCTTGGGTCATTGTCGGCATGGCAGCATTGCTGCTGCTTTATCATATCTTCCACGGCAAAAATCGGCTCGACGTTAAACGGCTCTCCGGACGAATGGTTCCGCGTTGGAATACATTTGAACGCTTAGTGCACTGGGTTACGGCGTTTTCGTTCATTGCACTCGCCATCACCGGGTTGAGTATGCTGCTTGGAAAGACAATCCTGATACCGGTATTGGGTAAAGCAGGCTTTGCGGCTTGGGCGGGTATGTCTATTAGCATTCATAACGTCATTGGTCCCATTTTTACCATTGGTATTGCACTAATGATCGTCATGTGGATCTGGCACAACTTTCCAACTGCGGTTGACTTCAAATGGTTTGCGAAAGGTGGCGGATTGTTTGGCAGGGGTCACCCGTCGGCAGGCAGAATGAATGGCGGCGAGAAAGTCTGGTTCTGGATACTAATGACCATTGGGGTCGCGGTGTGTGTTACCGGCGTCATAATGGTTGCACCGATATATCCGCAAATAACCATACCGGGCATAGACACGGCACGATCGGCCATGCAACAGGCCACAACGATTCATGCCATTGCAGCGATCATCTGGACGGCGATTGCACTTGGTCATATCTACATTGGTACTGCCGGCACCGAGGGTGCAATCGAGGGTATGGCAACGGGCTATGTATCGGAAGAGTGGGCTGCTCAGCACCACGATTTATGGCTGGAAAAAATGCAGGAAAAGGGCAAAGTGGTTGACGCAGGTGAACCACGTGGTGCTCAGAACCAGCCTGGTACTGTGTACAACCGCTCTTAACCCTTCTTTAATATTTTGATGATGGTGTTAACGGGGAACGCTAACGCAAAAGTTAAGACAGGCTCACGTGCATTGAGCGTGAGCGCTGGTACACTAAAGCCATCGGCAATAGTGGCCTACCCACATAGCGGGTAGGCCCTGCGTTACAGAACATTCTCATGCCTCAGTCATCAGGGCAAGCACCGCAAAAATTCCCGGACGAAGTCATCGTTGCGTTGCACGAAGCCCACATAACCGCTACCTGTATGCCTATTCAGATGGATGGTGCTGATTGGCAAGCCGCCTTTTTCTATGTGCTGGCACCCGATGCTGCGTGTTTGAGCGAAGGCAGTTTGCCGGGTGGGCCATTCACAGTAGCCCTCGATGCAGATCTACACGAACACGACAACGGCACCATGATCGAAATAGGTGTTGAAATTGTTACGCCAATAGAGCCATGTAAAGGTGTCATGCTGTTCCTGACTGGCCACACCTCAACTCATTTCGACGCTTTGCAGTTACTCAGCGAGCAGTCAGATATCCCCTTGTTTATAGGTGACCAATTCTGCACAACGCTTTCGCAGCAACGTATACCAATCGATGATAGTTTTCGTTTAGGCATCACCGCATTGATCAACGAAGCAGTGACCCGAGACGCGGTTATTCGCATGACAGACCGTTACGATCCCGATGCTGTTTTTGCTGACACAATAGCGAAAAGGCAGCTTTTGTGATTTTTTTTTGCGCTTCAATATCGCGTTCGCCTGTTACGGTAACGTTTTTCGAGCGTGTTTTCGAGTGGCTTGGTGAGTGCCGTTTTCGGGTCCGGTTTTTACTACTTGCCTGTGTACTTTCGGCAACGCCAACTGTTGCCAGCGAAGTGCAGCCTCACGGCATTAAACCGCAAAGCATTCAACCAGAAAGCGTTCAACCAGAAAGTATCAGTGCGAAATGGTCCGGCGCCATTAGCAACGATGATGTTGACGCTTTGCAGCGTATGTTAAACCTGGAATTATCGGGCACACGCAACAGCGATGTCACGCAACTGCTTCAACAAGTTGCCCCCAATGGTAAAAGCGTATTAATGGTGGCGAGCAAAGCTGGCGAGCTTGAATTTGCAAAAAGATTAGTCGAGCTTGGGTCGAGTGTTAGTGAAGTTACGATCACCGGTGGCACTCCGTTAATGTTCGCCGTATTGGGCAATCACGTTCGCGTTGCACAATGGCTGCACGCATCAGGTGCAAACATTAATGCCAAGGGTTCCAACGGTTGGTCTGCTGCTACTATCGCCGGTGCAAAGGGGCAAAGTGACATGCTTCGCTGGCTTATCCGAGCCGGTGCTGATATGAATTCGCCCGATGTTTATCGTTTCACACCGCTCATGCGCGCAGTGGATAACATGCATGCGCTGTCTGCACGGATTTTGCTCGAAGAAGGCGACGCCCGTGTCGATTTCAAAGATGAGGCGGAAAATACTGCGTTGCACTATGCTGTGGCGCACCGTCAGAGCGATATTGTGCGTTTGCTTCTGAAGCATGGAGCAAACCCCCTGCAAGCTAACCGTGATGGGATACGAGCTGTTGATCTTGCTAAACCATACCCGAAACTGGCTAAGCTACTGGAACAGTAACAACGGAGTAGACAATGCAACGGCGTGACTTCAACCGATTGTGTACAGGATTATTGGCAGGTGCTGCGAGTGCATCGCAAACAGCATTTGCTCAGACAGAACCTTACCCACGCTCCGCCTTGGTTTACGACAACAATGAGCCTGTTACGGTGGAATCGCTCGCACCTGGCACCAGTTGCGTGTTCAGTTATCCATTTGTGACAACACCGTGTTTTATCGTTCGGCTTAAATCAAAAGCCAACGGAAACGATCAGTGGCAAGGTGGCGTGGGCGATGATCAATCCGTTGTGGCATTCTCTGCCATCTGTAGCCACAAAATGTCGCATCCGGCTAAACCGATCAGCCACATTAACTATCGATCTGAAAAGCTGACTTACTACGATAGCTCTGGGCAGAAACAGGAACGCACCGACCTTATAAGCTGTTGCTCTGAGCGTAGTGTGTACGATCCCAGAAATGGTGCTTCCGTTATGTCTGGCCCTGCACCGGTGCCTTTGGCATCCATTGCGTTGGAAGTAACTAACGATGGGCAGTTGGTGGCTGTTGGCAGCTCTGGCGCTGATCAGTACGAGCGCTTTTTGACAAAATTCGGATTTCGATTGGCCATGGAGTACGGAATTACCGATATTCGTGCAAGAACGGGTGAACGCACTGTTGCAACTTTGGCGGAGCAGTTTTCCTCTCAGCAAATTCGTTGTTAGCGATATCACGGTGCCCTATTGGCATTTAACTCATATATAAAATTGCACGCATTCGAATCTGATATTTAAATCGAACGAGAATCACGCAGCCGTTAGCGCAACTGGATTGCGCTTACCTCAACTGCAATGCGCTGCAACTTAACACGCAAACTTTAAAGAAACTATGCCTTTTTCAACATCGCTAGATCGCGCTGGCGCCATTCAACGTTATATCGATGTCGCGCATCGTTTGCCTGCAGCGGTAAACCCTGCTTCAACTCAGCATGTAGCGCACTTACGTGAGCTGTGCGATGACATTGATGTGTTTGTGCTGGATGGTTATGGCGTGCTGAACATTGGCGCTGAGACGGTGCCCGGCGCGGTGGAGCGGGTTAATGAGCTGCAATCCAAGGGTAAGCAGGTATTAGTGCTCACCAATGGCGCTACACTGCCAGTGGAGAAAACTGTGGAGAAATACGCTAACTGGGGAATGCGATTCGAAGCGGGCGATGTTGTGTCGAGTCGCAACGCACTTGAAAGTGCATTACAACAAGAGCCTGACAACTTGCTTTGGGGCGTTGCTGGTACCGACTACGCAATGATAGATCAACTTGCACCAAGAACAATACTGTTGCAAGACGACCCTGCTGACTATGAGCGCGTTGATGGATTTATATTTTTATGCACACAAGATTGGAACGACCAACGGCAACAGTTATTGCATCAGGCCTTAGTGGTGAGAAGCCGGCCTTTGCTGGTGGGTAATCCCGATTTGGTTGCGCCGGTTGAGGGTGCTATGTCATTGGAACCGGGTTTATTCTCGCATGCGTTGGCCGATGCCAATGTATGCGAGCCACGCTTTTATGGAAAACCTTTTAAGCCGGTTTTCGATCTGGTAGCAAAGCAAATTAAAGATGTTGCTCCAAATCGTATTGCCATGGTAGGCGATACGCTGCATACCGATATTCTGGGTGGAGCAAGCTTTGGATGGCGTACTGTGCTTATAAAGAATCATGGGTTGATGAAAGAGGCCGATGATGAAAAAACCATTAAGGCGTCAGGGATACGTCCTGATTTTATTGCTGCGACCACTTGAATTTATAGCCTGAATCATGTTTTTCGGATACTCGCTTCAACGACTAACAAACTGAGTAACTCAATGGCCGACACTTCCCATCCGTTTGGCGTGTTATTTGAGCCTGTACAAATCGGACCGGTTACTGCGCGTAACCGTTTTTTTCAAGTGCCTCACTGCACAGGGCTTGGGCATGCGAACCCCCAGGCCGAAGTGGCATTGCGTGCGATGAAAGCCGAAGGTGGCTGGGCGGTTGTTTGCACTCAGGAAGTGGAAATTCATCCCAGTTCGGATATCTCCCCGGCTCTTGAAGGGCGTTTGTGGGATGATGCTGATATCCCTGCGCACCGAGCCATGACCGATGCGGTTCATGAGCATAAATCGTTGGCAGGGATAGAGCTTGTTCACAATGGACACCATGCTGCAAACCTCTCAACGCGAATACCCCCCATAGGACCCACTCACCGACCTTGCGATTCGTATCATCCGGTACACGCCCGAGCGATGGATAAGCAAGATATTAAGCAATTCCGTCGTTGGTATGTAGAGGCTGCAAAACGCTCAAAACAGGCTGGCTACGACATCGTGTACGTGTATGCCGGTCATAACATGGCAGCACTTATGCATTTTTTACTACCACGATTCAACGATCGCACCGATGAATACGGCGGTTCGCTGGTTAACCGTGTGCGATTGTTAAAAGAAACCTTGAGCGATGTGCGCGACGCCGTCGGTGGGGATTGTGCTGTTGCGCTGCGACTGGCTGTCGATGAACTGTTGGGTGATGGCGGACTGCAAGCCAGCGATGAGGGCAAGGAGATCGTTAGCCTGCTTGCCGATATACCCGACCTATGGGACGTAAACGTTAGCGATTGGAGTAACGATTCTGCCACCGCACGTTTTGAACCGAATGAAGGCTATCAGGAACCCTATACCGGATTCGTTAAGAGCCTTGTAAAAACGCCGGTGGTAGGGGTTGGGCGATTCACCTCAGCGACTGCAATGGTGTCTGCAGTGAATCGTGGTGTGTTGGATTTTATTGGTGCTGCCAGACCCTCTATTGCCGATCCGTTTTTACCGAACAAAATTTTTGCTAACGATTTGTCCGCCATTCGCGAATGTATTGGCTGCAATATCTGTGTGTCCAGCGACAACGTTGTTACTGGTATCCGCTGCACTCAAAACCCGACTATGGGTGAGGAATGGCGTCGTGGCTGGCATCCGGAGAAAAGCCCGCTATCGAAAAAGCCAGCACAAACACTGGTGGTTGGAGCGGGTCCTGCGGGTCTTGAATGCGCTCTGCAATTATCGCGGCAAGGGCACTCTGTTGTGTTGGCGGAGGCAACCACTGAGTTAGGCGGGCGTCTACGGTTCGAAAGTCAATTGTCAGGTCTGGCAAGCTATCGTCGTGTCAGTGATTATCGGCAGCAACAATTGTCTGTCTTACCCATGGTTGATTTGTTATTGGATAACCAGCTAAGCGCAGAACATATTCTGGACACCGAAATAGAACACGTTTTTCTGGCCACCGGTTCAACCTGGCGGCGCGATGGTTTAGGCAGACAACACCCGCAAGGTATTGGTTTAGGTGAGTCGGCTATGCTCACGCTAACCCCAGACGACCTTCAACTCCATACTGACTTACCGAAGCATATCGCTATTTATGATGACGATCACTACTACATGGGTGGTGTGGTTGCTGAAACGCTTCTGGGTAAAGGACACGATGTCACCATAATTACCCCTGCAAACTGCGTGTCTTGCTGGACAGAGCACACGCTTGAACAGCATAAGATTCAGTCCAGGTTAATCAATCTCGGTGTGAAAATAGTTACCTCCCATGCGTTAGCCGACGTGCACAATCAGCAATTAATATTGCGTTGTACCTACTCGGGCAACGAACGTGTTCTCGATGCACAAGCGCTAATGCTTGTGACATCGCGTTCACCCAATGATGCGCTTTATCAAGCATTGGTTAGTAATAAATCGACTGCGTCAAATCATCTGCAAACCCTTAAATGTGTTGGGGACTGCCTTGCGCCATCGACCGTGGCAGCAGCAGTCTATTCAGGCCACCTCGCAGCAAGAGAGATCGATGCAGGCCCTGATGCACGGCTGTTCGAAAGGGAATTGGTTCGATGGCCAATGGGTGCTGGTTGATGCTGGCCTGGCATTAGTTTTTACTCGGTTGTATAAAATTCGCCCTTGATTTCAACGCAGTTGCTGGTCAGATTTTCTCGCTCAATTAAGTGGGAGCATAATTGGCTGGTGATCTGAAGCAAAAAGGGTTTCACATCATTGTAAATTGTGTCACTTGTTATGCAGTTGCCGTACTCGCTGGGTCGTAGTAGATTGGTCTTTGGTATCCAAACTGATTAACAAGCCATATGAAAGCGAATTACATCAAATCGTTCAGTACGTTATCTCTTTTGGTATGCATGTGCGCTTTTACCGGTTCGGCACGCGCTGATATTCAGCTCGCATGGGAGAAGTTTCGAGCTGGTGAAGCCGTGATTTTAATCAGGCATGCGCTGGCGCCCGGCAACGGCGACCCTGCCAATTTCAGTGTCACTGATTGCACTACCCAGCGTAATTTATCGGATGAAGGGCGCGAACAGTCTGTACGCATGGGTAAAGTTATAAAGACGCAAGGTGCGGATAAAGTCTCAGTGTTTAGTAGCCAATGGTGCCGCTGTATCGATACAGCCTCCGGTTTTAACTTTGGAGCACCACAGCCATTACCGATACTGAATTCGTTTTATCAAGACCGCTCTACTGCTAATGAACAGACGACAGCATTAAAAAACTGGATTGCTGAGCGCTTGTCAAAACCTGTTACTAATTCGCAAAATAAACCGCTTGAAAACACCGATGCTGCCCCTATATTACCGGCAGTGTTAGTCACGCACCAGGTTAATATTACGGCGCTGACAAACGTTTTCCCATCCTCTGGTGAAATGGTGTTTGTTGGTATAAACCAGGGTGATATCGAGGTTTTCGGCAGCTTGGAGACACGGTAAAAACGAGTTGTCTGACGACATTTTCATTCTTCTGCAATATATTTTTGTGAAGTTCCTGAGCGCGGTTGCCAAAAACATTTTCCTCTGGAAAAAAATTCAGGAAAAATTGGATCAACATCAAATTTCTCACTTGAAATGTGATTGAACGACCACAGCTTTGTTGTACGTAAGCGGTGTCTCTGTGAGAGCTGCTTACCTTAACATTAGTTAATCATATTGCTTCTTTAGGAGAATAGAATGAAAATCGATTTAACACCACTTTATGCAAACACAGTTGGTTATGACCACTTCGGCTCACTACTCGATGCGGCGTTTAATTCCGATCGTCAGAGCGCGGGTTATCCACCATACGACATCGAGTTGGTAGATGAAAACAAATATGCTATTACGCTTGCGGTTGCTGGATTTCAGCAAAGCGAAATTGATGTTCAGGTTGAAAAAGGTGTTCTTACCATTCGCGGTAAAAAAGAAGAGCAGAAAAAAGATTCGCGCTACCTGCATCGGGGCATAGCCACACGCGCATTTGAACGCAAGTTTAATCTTGCCGATCATGTTGAGGTTGTGGATGCGCAATTAGACAATGGGTTGTTGCATGTATCATTGCTTAAGGAAATTCCTGAAGCGATGCGCCCACGGAAAATTCCGGTTAATGCCTTTCAGAATGAGGCATTAGAGTCTAAGGCTTCATGATGGTCTGTTGTGTAGAACTATCCTAACCATGCTACCGACGGGTGAGTCATCGGCTTACCCGTCAATCTCACCGGTGTTTTCACTGGTATCTCCTCCAAGTGCTGAAA
>CAKZUP010000114.1 GCA_937922945.1 uncultured Granulosicoccaceae bacterium | reverse complement strand
TTTAGCCTTCCGGTGTAAGTGCGACCCTTCCGGCGATCCTGCGTCTGTTGCCCCCGTCCAAACCCACAGGCAGATCCGGAATCGGGGTAGGTCTACACAACTAGAGGTTTAAAGTCTAATTATGCAGCCAGTGCGTAGTTGTCATCGTTGGCAACTATAAGTTTTCAGCTGGATTTACGAGGTAATCTGAGCCTCGGCATGCACCTCAGGGTTCGCCACTCCCGTCGAAACCATGTCTCCCCCGGAAAAGCTTACCTAGACACTAGTATGCGGCCGATTGCGCTAAATATCAATGGTTGGTCGGAGCAACTGTGAATCAGGCCTTCAAGGGGCTGTGGGACTCTGTGGGTGATTCGGAACAAATGCTTATACGCAAAAGTATCAATAGCTGGCTGTGTGTCAACCTTGATTCATGGATCCCAGCCCACCTATGAACGCACCAGCACATACACACACCAACACAGAGCCAATTAAAAGTGATTTACTAGTGCAACTTTCTTGGTAATGTTCTGTCTCCAATAGTGTGCAATCTTATTCGCAGCAAATTCGTTTAGTCAGCGAGTAAACCAAATCCACTTTGGTAAATATTACATAGCTTGTGCAAGCTTTATCGACTATACACACCACTACCGATGCATAAACCTTATCCGTACACAACCGGTTCAATGCGTATGTAACCTGTAAATATTCGCAAATCGAAATAACCAAAAAGTCATATTATTGTCAGGCGATTGTTATACATTGTGCCAGCCTGAAAAACAGGCTTCACAAATCATCCGACTATATATACTTCAACCTCGTTCTAACAAACATGGATCCAAATCAAATATGAAACGCATGATCTCTAAAAAGCAAATTTGCGCTTCAGTGTTCTTAAGTGCTCTCGCTGTAACTTCTGTTCAAGCTCAAGACTCAGGGAGTGTCGATGCTTTAATTCAGGGTTGGAGCGGAACTGCATCACTGGGTGCGACTAGCATTACTGGTAACACAGAAGCAAGCAACGTAAACGCGAGCATTCGTCTTGGAAAAACCGTTGGTAAGTGGGAGCACTTACTGTTCGGTTCTTATTTCAAGGGTGATTCAACCACGTTGGTTGAGAAAGAAGACGAAAATGGTGAGCCAGTAACACAATTGATTGACGGTGAGCCGGTTCAGGTTCTGGTACCCGTAAAAAGCGGTAACTCTGATCGTTTGGCAGTTGGTTATCAGCCACGTTTCTACTGGCGTCCTCGCACGTACTTTTTCGGCATCATCGATTATGAAAAAGACAAGCCTGCGAACATCGATCTGGCTTCTCGTCAGTTAGTGGGTGTGGGCCATAAGTTTTTCTCTAACGAGTCAGGCTTTTTATCCGCAGAAGCGGGTATCGGTAACAAAACCACAACTGTTGTTATTGGTGATGACGTAAGTGGTGGTGTGGCTTATTTTGGTGCAAACTATTTAAACCGCATTAATGACAACATTACTTTCAACGCTGATTTCCGTGCAGACCTGGGTAGCGACAACACTTACACCGAAATCGGTCTTGGTCTGGCGTTCAAATTGTCTGAAAGAATGGCGGTTAAGTTGAGCCACCAGACTCGTGGAAACACCGATATTACCAACCCAACGCTCGATTCTCCATCGAAGAGCGACAACGTTACTACGGTTAACCTAGTCGTTGACATTTAAGTAGTCAATGCTATGTTGGTTGATATTTGATCAATATCAATCAGTGATGTACGAGTAGCTTTACTCGCTAGCGTGTAAAGCCAAGAGGCCACCACTTCATAAGTGGTGGCTTTTTTTTGGCTCACCGCATGAGTAATCCAGTATCATTAGCATTCAACACGTTCTCCGCACCGCCCATACCTTAAGAGACACTGGATGCTTTGCCTCACAGGCGCTTCAGCGCAATCGGATTTTCGTCAGCAACGCCTGATAGAGCAGATTCGAGAGATATTTCCGAATCTCAACGCAAACGAGTTGGCGATATTCAGCCGCTACCAATATTTTCTGGATACCGACGGTGACCCGACAAAAAAACAACGTGAGCAGCTGTGCTCGTTGCTGGATGCTGAGAATACGCAGGCGCAAGCCTACCAACACAGTATTTGGGTGTCGCCTCGCGTTGGCACCATCTCACCCTGGTCTTCGAAGGCCACTGATATTTTGCGCAATTGCGGCTTAACCGCTATTTCGCGCGTTGAGCGTGCCATTGAATATGGCTTTGAAGGCCTCAGCAATGAGCAGCTTCAGCATCCCGGTTTATTCTCCATTCTGCACGACAGAATGACCGAGTCCATCGGGTTCGAGCAACCTGAAGAAATTGCACTGTTTCAGCATCAGCAGCCTGAGCGTTTGTCCCGCATCGATCTATTGCAAGGTGGGAAAGCAGCGCTTCATGATGCAAATGAAGCCTTGGGGCTGGCCTTATCAGACGATGAAATTGATTATCTGGCGGATAACTTCAAGAAGCTCAATCGTAACCCGTCCGATGCCGAACTCATGATGTTCGCGCAAGCCAACTCTGAACACTGTCGGCACAAAATATTCAATGCCAGCTGGACTATCGACGGCGAAGCCCAGGACCAAACCCTGTTCGGCATGATTCGACACACGCAAACCGTATCACCCGATGGGGTTTTGTCTGCCTATCACGATAACGCCGCCGTTATTCAAGGCTACGTGGCCGATCGCTGGTTACCCGATAATGAACAGTTTTATCAAATCTGGCATGAGCCAACCCATATACAAATTAAAGTTGAAACCCACAATCATCCCACGGCCATATCACCTTTTCCGGGAGCCGCAACCGGTTCAGGCGGAGAAATTCGTGACGAGGGTGCAACCGGCAACGGTTCGAAACCTAAGGCTGGTGTGTGTGGTTTTAGCGTATCCAATCTTGAAATTCCCGGCTGGACGCAATCGTGGGAGAAGCGCATTGGTAAACCCGAGCGCATAGCCAGCGCGCTGGACATCATGCTCGAGGGGCCCATTGGTGCAGCGGCGTTTAATAACGAATTTGGTCGTCCTAATCTTGGTGGGTACTTCCGCACTTATTGTCAAAGCGTAAGCTTTAACGGTGTGGAAGAAGTGCGCGGTTATCACAAGCCCATCATGCTTGCCGGCGGGCTAGGCAATATTCGCGAACTCAATATCGAAAAGAAACCCGTGCCAGCAGGAGCCGCTATTGTTGTTATCGGCGGGCCAGCGATGTTAATCGGACTGGGTGGTGGTGCTGCATCGTCCGTTGCCAGTGGAGCAAGTGAAGCGGAACTTGATTTTGCGTCGGTGCAACGTGGTAACCCTGAAATGCAACGTCGATGTCAGGAAGTGATCGACCGGTGTATTGCCTTGGGCAACAAGAGCCCGATTCTTTCTATGCACGATGTGGGTGCAGGTGGGCTTTCCAACGCGTTGCCGGAGCTGGTTAACGATGCTGGCCGTGGTGGCCATTTTGATTTACGCGCCATACCCAACGATGAACCAGGCATGTCTCCGAAAGCCATCTGGAGTAATGAGGCGCAAGAGCGCTATGTGTTGGCAATCGACCGTGCTCAGCTGGATGAATTTCAGGCGCTGTGTGAGCGTGAACGGTGTTTGGTTGCCGTTGTAGGCGAAGCAACCGATGCGCCTATCTTGAAAGTGGATGATCACTTATTGGGTGATCACCCTGTCGATATGCCAATGGATGTGCTGCTTGGCAAGCCGCCTAAATTAACCATCAATACGCAACGCCGTGCATTTGCCAGCTCAACTTTCAATACCAGCGATATTGCCATAGAAGCTGCGGCCGAACGCCTATTGCAGCTGCCAACTATTGCCTGTAAAAACTTCCTTATTACCATTGGCGACAGAAGCGTCACTGGCCAGGTGGTTAGAGACCAGATGGTCGGCCCTTGGCAAATCCCGGTTTCCGATGTTGCGGTCACGGTCGCTGATTATCGTGGCTATAGCGGTGAATCGATGGCAATGGGTGAACGGACACCGGTTGCGCTGTTAAACCCGGCGGCGTCAGCAAGGCTTGCTGTGGGTGAGGCCATCACCAATATTGCCGCGACCAATATCGGACAAATAAACAACATTAAGCTATCGGCCAACTGGATGGCGGCTGCGGGGCACGAAGGTGAGTATGCTGGGTTGTACGATGCGGTTAAAGCCGTTGGATTAGAGTTGGCGCCACAGTTGGGTATTGCTATTCCGGTTGGTAAAGACTCCTTATCCATGAAAACCGTGTGGCAAGATGAAAACAAATCCAAGAGTGTCACCTCACCGATGTCTTTGGTGGTGACCGCTTTCGCACCCGTGCAAGATGTGCGCAAAACGGTTACACCGCAGCTTCGAACCGATTGTGGCGATACCGAACTACTGCTTATCGACTTAGGCGTAGGGCAGAACCGTTTGGGTGGGTCGTGTCTTGCGCAAGTGTTTAATGAAACCGGTGACGCAACCCCCGATGTTGATTCGCCTGAACTGTTAAGCGGCTTGTTCAGTTCACTGCAGTCGCTTATCGAGAACAACCAGCTATTGGCCTATCACGACCGTTCCGATGGCGGTTTGTTCTTTACGCTTGCCGAAATGGCGTTTGCAGGCAACGTAGGTGTGCGTACACAAATCCAGAGTTTGCCCAGCGATACCATTGCCAGCCTGTTCAACGAAGAGCTTGGTGCGGTAATCCAAATTAGAGAGTCGGCTTACGCGAACGTGATGGCGGTGTTTGAAATGGCGGGCCTGGGTGATTGCATTCACCCCATTGCACGGCTTAGCGATACACCAGATTTAGAAATTTGGCGCGGTGATGAACTGGTGTATTCACAGCCGGTTGCCGAGCTTCGCGTGCAGTGGTGGCAAACCAGTTACCACATGCAAAAGCGACGCGATAACCCCGAGTGTGCAGAGCAGGAGCTGGCGTTAGTTGCTAAGGTTGACGACCCAGGTATAACACCCACATTAAGCTTTGATCCAAACGCATCGTTAGTGGCGCCCGCTCTTGCATTAACTAAACCGACCGTCGCCATATTACGTGAGCAAGGCGTTAACTCTCATTTTGAAATGGCAGCAGCCTTCGATACGGCAGGCTTCGAGTGTATCGATGTACACATGTCTGATTTACACGCTGGCCGCGTTAACTTGAATGATGTTAAAGGTCTGGTTGCCTGTGGCGGTTTTTCCTACGGTGATGTGCTAGGTGCCGGCGGTGGTTGGGCTAAGTCGATTTTGTTCACTGAAAAACTACGCGATGAATTTCAGCAGTTCTATCATCGTAGCGATAGTTTTAGTCTGGGTGTGTGCAATGGCTGTCAAATGATGTCGCATTTGCGCGATCTTATTCCAGGAGCCGCCCATTGGCCGGAGTTTTTGCGCAACGCGAGTGAGCAATACGAGGCGCGTGTGGCAACGGTAGAAGTGTATGAATCGCCATCGTTATTTTTCGTTGATATGGCAGGCTCTCGTTTACCCATTGCCGTGGCGCATGGAGAAGGGCGAGCCAATTTCGCCGCAGCCGAGCAGATAGACAAAGCCTGCATTACCATGGGTTATGTTGATAACCATGGCAAGCTCACCGAACAGTATCCGTTGAATCCAAATGGTTCACCGCACGGCATAACAGGCTTGTGCAGTGATGATGGCAGAGCAACGATTATGATGCCTCACCCTGAGCGGGTATTTCGAACCGTCACGAACTCATGGCACCCACCTGAGTGGGGTGAGAACGGTCCTTGGTTAAGAATGTTTGAGAACGCGCGAGTTTGGGTAGGTTAACCCCTTCACGAAAGCTAACCGCGAATTTTAAGCTAACTGTGGATTAAACTCGCCTTGCATTAAGCCAGACACGCATTGAGCCAGTTGTGCATTAAGCGATCTGTAGATGCTCAACAATGGCATTAATTTCCAGCTGCATTTCACTCGCGGTCTCGCTTGCCTGTCGCAACCATTCAATAGTTTCTACTACTGAATCTTGCGTAGCACCATGCCCACTCATGTGTTCATCAATAGTGGCTTGTGTTTCACCAACATGAATTTCGGTTAATACATCTTCTTGCGATTTGCCAGAGAATTGAGCCAACACGTTGGCCGGTGTTTTACGACTGGCCTGGGCAACATCGCCATAAATTTCTGACCAGGCCAACAGCATCATGCGCGTCTGGTTCGATTGTTCCACCACTTCGCCAACCTGTCGTGTTTGCCAATCGGAGCCGCAAATCCACAGTAGCTTGCGCAGTGACTCAGCGGCGTTTTGTAACACCTCCAGTTCACTGATGTAAGCGGCTCGAAATTCTTGCCATTGCCCCATGGCACAAGCCGCTATTGATTCAGACTCAAGCACTTCAGTAAATTCCTGTGCGTATGCAACGGTTGACTCCATGGTTTCCCAATCGGTACGTAAACCACGATATCCAGGGCCCAGCGCGAGACGGTACTCAATGTTGTTGACGAACAACTCTCTGAACCTGAGCACTTTGGCAAGCTTACCAAGTAAGCTTCGATGTTCAGGCGTCAGGTTGGTTGGTTTTTCAATGCTGAATTCCATAAACTGACGTCGTGCATTGAAGTAATCTGCATCGATAATATCCGGGCCTTCGTCAAGGCTTCCACCCAGTTCTTCAATTAAACTGAGCAGTTGTTTCTTGGCAGGCACTTTATCGAGTACAAATGTATTCTGTAGTGTGCTCAACTCATCTTCGATTAAGTTGGCCTGATGGCGCGCTCGCTGCAATAGCCCGGGTGTGGCAGCAAAGCACAGATCAGCATGTTTAAACTGCTCTATGCTCAACGGCGCTTTGTCTATAAGCTCGATAACGCCGGCTAATCGAATCAGGTGTCTGGCGCTTATCGTTGGCAGGTTCAGCACGCTGGTTATCATGCTCGACTGCATGGCCTTATTAATGTTCTCAACCCAGCCTGAAATGTTGTCTGGCAAATTCGGTAAATGCTGAAACTCCACCCCAGCAAGTCCTGCGGCGCTGAGCTTTTTAGAGTATTCGTGCAAGTTCGACACAGCGCCAGCGGCTTCATTGGCAGCGCTGGGTAGTTTTTGTGAGTCCGATTTTGCATCGCCGTAGTCTTTCAGCAGGTTCAACACGCTGTGGAGCTGTTGTAAATTCTTGTTACCGGTTATGGCCATTGCCAGCGACGTATCGAAATGCGCAGGTAAGGCTGGCAAGTTGAGTTGATCAACAGATGAGTCAGAGGCTGGTAAGGGTGGCGCGGCGTTGCCCAGCGCAATCTCAAACTGCAATTCAAAACTGGTATCCGAACTCAGCGCTTGTGCCAATTGCGCAAAGTAATCTTGCAGTGGTATGTCATTATTGTATTCGGGTAATTCCACCTGAACTTGTTGCCGAAACCACTCAACCATTGCTTTATTGGTATCGGGTTGTTCGCCAGTCAACCGAATTTCGTACTCGAAAGATTCTTTTGCGTCATCCCCCTCACTGGCTGCGGTATTGGCGCTATGGCTTTTAATCGACTGGTCTGCGTCGTGCGCTTTTCTAACGAGCGTTACCGGATAAAACAACACAGGTGCCCGGTGTTGTGTTTTATCTTCTGGATTCTTGCCGCGCCAGGTAATGAAGCCGGCCGTTAAGTACAGACGCTTTACACCAGCTTGTTTAACCAGTGCGTTTTCAATTTGAATGTTTTTGCAACGTGCTAGCAAGGTTTCTTGCGAATGCTGAGTGAGTAAATTTGCGCGGCTTCGTGGGTTTTTTCGTTGTCGACGTTGCTGCAACGGGGCGCTTGCGTTAACCTGCTGTGCAGATGCAGGCTTGGCAACGCCTGCATGACTTTCACCATCGGCGACTAAGTCAAAACAGCCGTTAACCGAACCCAGAACGTCGGCAAGTGCCAGCGGAGAGTGGGGATAGAGGGCAATATCGCCTTCGTGTTCGATCCATGACAGAGCGCGTTGATCGGCGTTTTGACGGTCGCTACTGCGGCGTCTACGGTTCAAATCGCTCTGATTTGCGCTTAAAACTTCCACTGATTCTGGTTACCATATTAGCTATGTTGAATAACATGGTTGGTAGTATCAGGAATCGGGCCAACAAACGCGTTGGCAGTGCCTTTGGTAACTCATTACAGCAAGGATTTGTGGCTGTCATATACTTATTAGCGATAGATCACACACAGTCGCCGTTCTCGGTGTGTACTTTGCATATTCTGCGGATACCCCGAGTAGGGTGTTGTAGGGAATTTTTTGGCGTATCCCCGGTCGAATCGCGGGTGACTGAGCTGAACTAACCGGATGAAAAAAATGAAAGATTGGATGCGCGTGGCGGGTATAAAAAGCAGCGAAATTACCGACGAACAGCTATTCCGGCAACGTCGAACCATCATTCAGGCCTCCATGGCGGCAGGCATGACCGGTTTTATCGGCTCTCAGGCATACGCCAAAGAGCTGCCTGGGCCTATAAAAAAATGGGACTCCAACGCAACCGATGCGCTGACCAACGAAGAGACAGCCACGACCTATAACAATTTTTACGAGCTCGGCACCGATAAAGGCGACCCGGTAAAACACGCCGATAAGCTGGTCACTGAGCCGTGGAGCGTCGTCGTCGATGGCGAGTGCAATGCACCGGGAAAATTTACGTTTGAAGATATTCTTAAACCTCACGCCATAGAAGAACGAATCTATCGTTTGCGTTGCGTTGAAGCATGGTCCATGGTTATTCCATGGAACGGCTTTCCACTGGCTGACTTACTCAAACGTTTTCAGCCGAATGGCAATGCAAAATACGTGGCGTTCGAAACCATCAATGACGATAACCTGCCTGGAATGAGTAGTAGAGTACTCGACTGGCCGTACCGTGAAGGCTTGCGTCTGGATGAAGCCATGCACCCATTAACGCTTATGGCAGTGGGTATGTACGGCAATGTCATTCCTAATCAGAACGGTGCGCCCATGCGCTTGGTTGTACCTTGGAAATACGGTTACAAAAGCATTAAGTCTATTGTTCGAATTACTTTTACCGAAAAACAGCCCGCTACCAGCTGGAACATGTCGGCACCTCACGAGTATGGCTTTTACAGTAACGTTAATCCCGATGTTAGCCATCCACGTTGGAGCCAGGCCAAAGAACGGCGATTGGCTGGTGATATTTCTGGATTGGCTGCGTTATTTGCAAAGAAAATCGATTCCCAGTTCATGAACGGCTATGGCGAGGAAGTTGCGGAGCTGTATGCAGATATGGATTTAACCAAGTTCTTCTAGTGGTGATTTAGCGGAAGAGTTCTAAATTATGACCAAATTGGCATGGAACCTGAGCTTGTGTTCAGCACTCTATTGTTGATATGGCTATTAGCATCGAACAACACACCACAACGCAACCGGTTAAGGTCGCTGGCATGAACCAGAAGAGGCTGGGCTCGTTTTTAAAGCCTACAGTTTTTCTGGCTTTGAGTTTGCCGTTTATCTGGTTGGTCTATGCTGTTCTCACGGATAGCTTAAGCAGAAACCCAATAGAGGCCATAACACGCTTCACGGGCGAGTGGGCGCTGCGCATCTTGCTGCTAAGCCTGTGTATGACCCCGTTACGCATGGTGTTAAAAAAACCGTGGCCTATTCGGCTACGACGTATGGTCGGCCTGTTTGCGTTCTTTTATGTCGCGCTGCACTTACTCACATACTTGCTGCTAGACCAACAACTCGACGTTGCTGCCATTGTTGCCGATGTATTCGAACGGCCTTACATAACGGCGGGAACGGTGGCTTTCTTGCTGATGGTGCCGTTGGCGATAACATCAACCAAAGGCATGATGAAACGGTTGGGCAAGCGTTGGCAACCGCTGCATCGTCTGGTTTATATCGCAACCACCGCAGCGGTATTGCATTTTGTCTGGCTCAGTAAAGGCGATCAGCTGGAGCCGTTTGTGTACTTGGCGGTGTTACTGCTATTGATGCTTTTTCGAGTGAAAAAGCTACTTACCTAACCGTTATAACGTGGCTCCTGTTACCTCTGTGGAGCCACGTTTTTATACCGTTTAACTTAACGGTTTATTCGCAAACAACTTACGACAGTAGCGCTGCGACCGTGTCGCGTTCTTCGCGCAATTCCTGCTGACTTGCCAGCATTTTTTCTTTGATGAAATCGCTGACATCCAAATCGCTTATAACGGTGTAATCACCATCTTTGCACTGCACCGGTACAGAGTAAATTAAACCTTCATCGATGCCGTAGCTGCCATCGCTTGGTACCGCCATGCTGACCCAATCACCCTCAGGTGTGCCTTGTACCCATGATGCCATGTGATCGATAACACCATTGGCGGCCGACGCGGCACTTGAGCTTCCGCGGGCATCGATAACAGCAGCGCCACGTTTGGCAACGGTTGGAATAAATTCTTCACGAGCCCATTTTTGCTCAACCATATCGCTGGCGGCTTTGCCGTTAATGGTTGCATAGGAAATATCTGGCACTTGCGTGGTTGAGTGATTGCCCCAGATAACCATTTGCTGAATATCACTGATACGTGCGCCGGCTTTGGCCGCCAATTGTGATAGTGCGCGATTGTGATCAAGGCGCGTCAGTGCGGTGATGTTGCGTGGGTTAATGTTAGGTGCGTTGGCTTTAAGGATGTACGCGTTCGTGTTAGCCGGATTACCAACAACACACACCTTACATTCCGGGTTACCCACTTCATTTAGCACTTTGCCCAATGAGCTGAAGATTTTGCCATTGTCTGAAATAAGATCGCTTCGTTCCATACCAGGGCCACGCGGCTTGGCACCAACAAACAGTGCTGCATCGACTTTATTCAGGGCCACTTTCGCATCGTCTGTGCAGACCACGTCGTTCAGCAGCGGGAAAGCACAATCGTCCAGTTCCATTTTCACCGCTTCGAGCAATCCCAACGCGGGTGTAATTTCCAGTAAATGCAAACTGACAGGTTGATCTGGTCCGTATATTTCGCCTGCGGCAATACGAAACAGCATGGAGTAACAGATTTGTCCGGCTGCGCCTGTAACGGCAATGCGCTTGGGCTGTGTCATTCGCGATAGTTCCTCGTGCTCGTGAGATAGGTGTTGGTGCCAACTTATGATTTACGTCAAGTTGCTTCGGCTCTAACCGTGTTTTTTCAAACCGTGTTTACGGAGCGATAATCTGCCAAAATGGGTGTCAGTCAGCGCTGGCGGAATAATAACACAGGCCTTGTGGTAATCTCCCGCACCTGACGGCTTTCCTGACGTCGTAAGACCCGATCCATTTCACGGGCAGGAGAAACAGAATGCGTTGCCCGTTTTGCGGTGCGATTGATACAAAAGTGGTCGATTCCCGACTGGTTGGCGACAGCGACCAGGTGCGCCGCCGTCGTGAGTGCACGGAATGTGAGGAGCGCTTCACCACCTACGAATCAGCAGAATTAAACTTGCCCCGTATTGTGAAAAGCCGGGGCAATCGCGAGCCTTTTTCCGACCAGAAGCTGCAGGCAGGCTTCCAGAAAGCACTTGAAAAACGCCCGGTTAGCGTGGAGGCCATCGATGAGGCTGTCGCTCGGGTCAGACATCGGTGTCTGGTGGCTGGAGAGCGGGAAATCGACGCTCAGCAGATTGGAGGCTGGGTGATGGAGGAGCTACAAGCACTTGATAAAGTTGCCTATATCCGTTTCGCCTCGGTTTATCGGGCATTTGAAGATGTGGCGGCGTTTCGTGAAGCAATCGAGACACTGGAGGCGGCCCCCGATGCGCAGGCGGCGGCGAATCAGCTCTCATTACTCAAAGATGCTGACTGAGATACCGCGTGAGATCTTCATGGAGATACCGATTAATCTGAACTGTTCACGACTCCTGAGGCGCTGAAGCTGGACCAGTTTGCAGCGCGAGGCCCCATCTCGTGGCAGACTATGCGCTCACTCAACAACACGGAAAACACCTTCCTTGTCTACGATTGTCGTCGCCCGAAAGGGCAATATGGCCTGCATTGCTGCGGATACGCTAACCACCTTTGGTGACATACGGCTTGGCCCGCAGCTCGATCGCCATCCCAATAAAATTCAGACGTTTGGCAAAACCCACATGGGTATTGTAGGCAGTGCTGCGCATACCCTGGTGGCGGAGCGCGCGTTCAACGATAAAGAGGTCAAGGCCGATTTCTCCACCCGCGACAACGCGTTCGATACGCTGATTCGGCTCCATCCTGTATTGAAAGAGCGCTACTTCCTCAATTCCAAGGATGCCGAGGATGATCCGTACGAGACCAGCCAGATTGACGCGGTTTTCATAAACAAAAACGGCATTTTCGCGCTCTATTCGCTGCGTGAGGTCTATGAATACACAAGCTACTGGGCTGTCGGTTCAGGCGCCTGCTATGCGCTGGGTGCTATGCACGCCGTGTATGACAAATACAAGACCGCAAAGGACATTGCGAAGGCTGGGGCGGAAGCCGGTGCTGAGTTCGACACATCGTCGCACTTACCGTTGACGATTCAGACAGTTAAACTGTCTCCAGACGCCTGAGAAGCCCATTAGACGGGCGAAACAGGCTACAATGGGCGGTTATCTTTAACTGACCTTTGGAGTTGCCAGAATGGCCGTCGAAAATACACTTTCTATCATCAAACCAGACGCTGTAAGCAAGAACGCGATTGGCGAAATCTACGCCATGTTTGAAGCCGCAGGCCTGCAAATTGTTGCGGCCAAAATGCTGCACCTGACAAAAGAGCAAGCTGGCGATTTTTATGCGGTACACAAAGAGCGTCCGTTCTACAATGATCTGGTGGCATTCATGACGTCGGGTCCGGTTATGGTGCAGGCACTGCAAGGTGAAAACGCCATTGCAAAGCATCGCGAAGTTATGGGTGCAACCAACCCGGCAGAAGCCGCAGAAGGTACTGTGCGGAAGCGTTTTGCAACTTCTATCGACGAAAACGCATGCCACGGTTCAGATGCGCCTGAAACGGCTGCAGAAGAAATTAAATTCTTCTTTGGTGCCGATGGCATTTGCGAGCGCACTCGCTAGGTTTTTCACGTTCATTCGTTGGCAACGCCCATGACAACAACAAAAGTCAATATGTTCGACTTTGATCACGACGGTTTGCGTGATTACTTTGTTGCGCGTGGTGAAAAGCCATATCGTGCCAAACAGGTTATGCAGTGGCTATACCAGCAAAACACGCGTGACTTTGAGCAAATGAGCAACGTCTCCAAGGTGTTGCGCGAACAGCTAAGCAAGGATGCTTGCACGACTTTACCGAAGGTTCAACAGGAAATGCTGTCAAGCGATGGCACGTGTAAGTGGTTGTTCGAATTGCACGATGGCAACAGCATCGAAACGGTTTACATTCCTGAAGCGAATCGCGGCACCTTGTGTATTTCGTCTCAAGTGGGTTGCGCACTCGATTGTTCGTTCTGTGCAACAGGTCGGCAAGGCTTCAACCGCAACTTATCGGTGGCTGAAATTATCGGTCAGCTCTGGCTGGCAGAAAACCTTCTAAAGCTGAATCCCGAAACGCAAGATCAGCGCATCACCAACATCGTCATGATGGGCATGGGCGAGCCGCTGCTCAATTACAACAAACTCGTACCAGCCTTGCGGCTCATGCTCGATGATCGGGCGTATGGTTTGAGCAAACGCCGGGTTACCGTCAGTACCTCGGGTGTGGTACCGGCAATGGACAGGTTAACCGCCGATATCGATGTCTCGCTTGCCGTGTCTTTGCACGCACCCAATAATGCCCTGCGCGATGAGTTGGTGCCCGTTAATAAAAAATACCCGATTGAGCAGCTTATGGGCGCTTGCTGGCGCTACGTGCAGGGCGAGCGTAAAAAACGTGTGTTGTTTGAATATGTCATGTTGGCAGGTGTGAACGATCAACCCGAACATGCCCGACAATTGGTCAGTTTATTGCGAGACTTTCCTGGAAAGGTCAACCTCATCCCGTTTAATCCGTTTCCAACCTCGGGGTATACACGATCCAGTAATGCAGCGGTTGCCAGATTTACTAAACTCTTAACCGACGGTGGGATCTTGACACTGACCAGAACCACACGCGGTGATGACATCGACGCAGCCTGTGGCCAATTGGCAGGAGATATAACTGACCGTAGTAAACGTTATATTCGTTTTAGCGAACCGCGCTTTGGAGAACAGTTCCAATGAAGCAAGTCATTAAACAACTCGGCACATTCTCGGTCGTGATGCTAATTAGCCTGTTATCGCAATCCTGTGTGAGCAACAATGGGTTAACTAAAAAAAATTCTACAGATGCAGCCCAATACAACGCGCAGCTCGGGGCTGGTTTTTTACGCAAGGGTGAGCTTGAGCAGGCGCGCATCAAGCTGGAAAAAGCGTTGGTCCAAGACAAGAACAATGCGCTGGCCCACCTGATTTACGGGCAACTGCAACACGTTGTGGAAGAGCCTGAGAAAGCTGAGGTGCATTTTAAAAAAGCGATTCAGATAGAACCCAACGTTGCCAGTCATCGTAACGCCTACGGCATTTTTCTATGCCAAACGAAAGACTACGACGCAGCGGAAAAGCAGTTTCAAACAGCGGCAGACAACAAGTTCTATAAGACGCCTGAATTTTCTTTGGATAATGCCGGGGTTTGTATGCTGGATGCAGACAAGCTGGATAAAGCGGAAGGTTATCTTCGCAAGGCATTGCAAATTAACCCGACGTTTGCCAACACCTACCTGCACATGGCAGAACTGTTGTACAAACGCGATAGATTGACTGTTGCAGATGCCTATTTTCAGCGCTTCATGTCTTATGGCAATGATACGGCAGAGAGTTTGTTGCTGGGTATTCACATAAATCGAGATACCGGAAAAAATGCAGAGGCTGAAGCCTTTGCGACAAGGCTGCTTAATGAATTCCCGGCTTCACAAGAAGCAGGTGAATACCTGTCCAGGCCGTTGCAGTAGCCCATTAATGTAATAGCCAATCGATACAGTAGCCAACTAACTTTTTAGCCAACTCATGCAGTGGCCAGTTAACGTAGTAGTCAGTTAACGCAACAACCGAATAAATTTAAACGATTCGCTTTGATAACCGAATCGACACTAGCATTACGGAGACAAAGCGGTGCAATACGAAACCGAAGAACAGCAAGTTGAAGCGCTCAAAGAATGGTGGGCTGAAAACGGCCGAGCCGTCATAATCGGCATCGTACTCGGTGCGCTGTTGGTGGGTGCATGGATGTGGTGGAAAGGCAGCCAGGAAAAAAAGGCGGTTGCTGCATCGGATAACTTCAGTCAAACCATGGAAGCACTGCAAAGTGGCGATTCCAGCAAGATTGCAGAACTTGCAAGCGCTGCCAAAGATGATCACGCGGGCACACTCTATTCAGCCTATACCAGTTTGGCGGCGGCACGTGCAGCGGTTGAAGCGGGTGATCTGGATGAAGCCGCAAAACAATTGCAATGGGCTGTGGACAATGCAGAGCTTGATGAAGTTAGCATGGTTGCTCGAGTGCGTCTTGCGCGAGTTAAGGCTGCCCAAGGCGATGCTGCTGCCGGACTGGCTGTGCTGCCATCCTCTTATGCAGACGTGTTCACGCATTTAATTGAAGAAGCGCGTGGCGACTTGCATGTTGTTGCAGGCGATAATGCTGCGGCTAGAACCGCGTATCAAGCCGCCATTGATTCGGGACGCGCACCAGACCCAGGCGCGCTGCAAATGAAGTTTAATGAACTGGCAACCGTTGGTGGCAAAAGCTGATATGCATTCGTGCAGCACACAAACGGTTAACGGTAGCCAACGCCTGCGGACGTTAGCGCTTATCTGTACAGCACTGCTGTTATCAGCCTGTGCTGCCGCGCCGGTTGTGCCACCCACCGAGCTTGAGTCCATTAGCGTTGAGGCGCGCATGGACAAACTGTGGTCAAAAAAGCTGGAGAAGTCAGAAAAGGGCCGCTTTCAACCATTAATACTCAACAACGTTGTGTATGCAGCCAGTCGAGCTGGTGAAATTATCGCGGTTGATCAGGCCAGTGGTAAGCGTAAATGGTCGAAGTCGTTGGATATTGAACTGAGTAGTGGTGTGGGTGGCTCAGATAACCGTCTGTATGTTAGCGGTAGTGATGGATTAATACTCGCATTGAGTGTCACCGATGGTTCCATACTGTGGGAAGCACAGGCGTCTTCAGAAGTACTGGCCCCGGTATCAGCAGGATTTGGTGCACTCATCGTAAGAAGTGCCGATGGTCGGATGCTGTCTCTCGATCCTGCCACGGGTGAAGAACGTTGGTCGGTGACTTATTCGCCACCTGCGTTAACCATCAATGGTTATAGTCAGCCCTTGTTGGTTGATGGTGGTGCACTCATTGGTCTGGAAGATGGCCGCTTGCTCGCATTGGGCACAGAAGCTGGCAATGTGCTTTGGGAATCTGTCGTTAGTGTACCCAGTGGACGTTCGGAAGTTGAACGACTGGCCGATTTAGATGGTCGTCTGGAAGTCGATGATGATGCAATTTACGCTGTCAATTATCAGGGCAGGTTGGCGCGAATTGAACCTGCTAAAGGTCAGATTCTGTGGTCTCAACCTGTGTCATCCACAGCGGGTCTTGCGTTATCGCAAACAGCTGTGTTTGTCGTGACCGACAACGATGAAGTCCGCGCGTTCGATAAGCTTGGCGGTCAGTTGCTTTGGACACAAGAGGCGTTGAAACACCGACGGCTTAGTGCCCCTCAAGTTGTCAGCGATAAGCTGATACTGGTTGGTGATCTTGAAGGCTATTTGCATATTCTCAGTACCGACGATGGCCGATTGGTCGGCCGCTCCCGTGTTGCAAAAAGCGCCATATTTCCGCAATTCAGCTCGATTGACGATACCATTGTTCTACAAGCAGCCGACGGCACCGTAGCCGCGTTACGCCATCAGCCATAGCTATAACATCAGCGCAGTGCAAAACAACGCGCTGAGTTCACCCGTTAGTCAACGTAAGTAACAGCGTGTTTTAATCTATGAAACCGGTTATCGCTCTGGTAGGTCGACCCAACGTTGGCAAATCCACGCTATTCAATAAACTCACTCGTACTCAGGATGCACTCGTCGCTGATATGCCAGGGCTTACGCGTGATCGCCAGTACGGTGATGGTCGGGTTGGCGATTGGCCCTACTTGGTTGTGGATACCGGTGGGCTCAGTGGTGAGCCTGATTCGCTGGACGCGAAAATGGCTGAACAAACAATGGAAGCAGTGCGCAAAGCCGACCTTGTTGTGTTTATGGTTGATGGCCGTGCTGGCATAAACCCGGTCGATTCAGATATCGCGGACATACTGCGACGCGAAGCAGGGCGTGTGCTCTTGTGTGTCAATAAAATCGATGGTGTGGGCGAGGACAAAGCCATGCTCGACTTCTACGCACTTGGTTTCAATTCAACCGTGCCGGTTGCCGCCTCGCACAATCGTGGCGTGAAATCATTAATCGAACAAGCGGCTATTGAACTGGATATTGATGTCGCTGCACTGCAGGACAGTGAAGAGCGTGGTGAATGGGAACGCAATAAAGATATTCGCATTGCGTTTGTCGGACGACCTAACGTTGGCAAGTCCACGTTAATCAATCGACTCATCGGCGAGCAGCGCGTGATTGCGTATGACCAACCTGGAACCACACGCGATGCAGTGGCTATTCCGTTTGAGCGCGCTGGTAAGCAATACAAGTTAATAGATACGGCAGGCGTTCGGCGGCGTGGCAAGGTATCCGAAAAAGTAGAAATCTTCAGCGTAATAAAAACCATGCAAGCTATCGATCGGTGCAACGTTTGCGTCATGATGATTGATGCAGAAGACGGTGCAACTGAGCAGGACTTGCATTTATTAGGCTATGCAATAGAGAAAGGGCGAGCGCTTATTGTTGCAGTGAACAAGTGGGATGCATTGAATGCCGAGCAGCGTGAATCGACGCGAACCCGGTTGGAGCAACGCGTGGAGTTCTTACGCTTTACTAAAATTCACTTTATCAGCGCGTTAAAAGGCTCCGGTGTTGGTGACTTGTTCAAGTCGATCAATAAAGCCTATGCATCCGCGTTTACAGACATTGCGACCCCGAAATTAACTCGTTTGCTGGAAGTCGCTATTCAGCAACATCAGCCCCCGTTGGTAAACGGTCGCCGAATCAAACTTCGGTATGCTCATCAAGGTGGAATGAATCCGCCACTGATTGTTATTCATGGTAATCAAACCAGCAAAGTACCCGCGTCATACCAGCGGTATTTGATGAATTACTTTATTAAAACTTTGCGCTTGTTCGGCACACCATTACGCATAGAATTCAAGCAAGGTGAAAACCCGTTCGCCAAGCGTAGTGCGAAGAAGCGTGGGCAAGGTAAGAAAGAGAGCCGGAACGTTGCAAAGAAAAAAGTCTCCCGACGGCGGAGCCGGCAAGATACCAACGGGCAGGGCCGTAAGAAGTAAGCTCGATAGCAATTCGTTCCGGAGCACAGAATCGTGCTTCGTATACCGAGTAGTGCCGCCTATCAATAGCCGCTTGCAGCAGCCGTTAAAGATATGTTACCGTGTTAGCACGGTGCTTGTAAGCCGGTTGTAGAATACGAAGGGAGGCCTCGAATCGGATGCAGGTTATCGGTGACGAAAGTAGTCGCGCTGTGGCATTGGTAAATAGCAAGAAGCAAAAACACCTGATCGATAGCATTATCGGTCAATCCACTTTATTGAATCGACCATTACGAATTAATTGCCTTTATCCCGAAACCGGGTTGGATTTGGCTTCCGCCATATCCTCAGCCACTGACATAATTGTTTGTCATCATTTTAGTCCTGACACACCTTGGCCCGTTATTCCCAACGTGTCGGTTCGTCAGCGCGTAATCGTACTGTCTGACTGCGAAGATGAGAACAGCATTGTGCGTACCTTGCTGCAGGGAGCCCATCATTTTTTTAATATCAATGAGCCAGTATCGTTGCTTGCCACCAGAATTCAGGCGGCATTGCGACGTTATCGCTCTCTTGATAAACGCATTTTAAATTTTGCGCCTTACACATTTTGTATGTCTGCTCGACAGGTTGCGCTGGGTGGTGAGTTGATTCCGTTGAACCCTAAAGAATTCGACTGCGCGTACTATCTTTTCGCCAATCAAAATCGTGTGGTTACTGTTGAAGAACTCATGGTGTCGGTTTGGTCGTTGCCTGCGAAACTCGATTCCCGTCGCATTGATACGGCAGCGTGCAGGCTTCGAAAAAAAATGTCGCTTAACGAGGAAGGTAATGGTTGGTACTTGGAGCGTGTGCGCGGAACAGGGTTTAAATTGATTAACGAGAAGTCCAATATTTATTCCGTAGCCTGACTTTATTCTGCGCGCGCGCTATTCATCTATTACCAACCAAGGGTTAACCCACGTTCCGTTCAAGCCCACCGACCAATGTAAATGTGGTCCGGTTACGCGACCAGTTGCGCCAATCTCGCCGATTAAATCACCCGCATTCACTTTGTCTCCCGGTTTTACATGAATTTTATCCATGTGTGCGTAGAAGGTTTGTAAGCCCAGCCCGTGTTCCAGAAATACCGTATTGCCATTGAAAAAATAGTTGCCGGTATCAACAACCAATCCGGTTGCGGGTGCATAAATGGGTGTGCCGGTGTCGGCGGCGATGTCGATGCCGCCGTGCGGGCGTCTGGGTTGATCATTGAAAAACCGGCGCAAGCCGAATGGGCTGGTTAGTATGCCTTCCAACGGTAATTGAAATGTATCGGGCAGCAGTGTTTTATACCGATACGCTTTAACTTCGCGTATGCGTTTGTTCTCTTTATTGATTCGCTCCATATCCAGTGGCGCCGGATTCACTTTGCGCTTATCTTTGATAACGATGCGTTGTTCTTCGTACTTGAAGGCCTTTACCTGGAATTCGATGGTCGATGTCTTCTCGCCTGTGCTCATGGTGAGCGAATGTTGGCCGGGCTCAGTTGCCAGTGCGATACCGACGATAGCGTGCCAGTGACCATGATCAGCAACAACCGCCACTTCACGAGTGCCCAACTTTACGCTCGGCGCATTGGCAGTGTCGGGTAAATCGAGGGGCACAATCGCAATGCCGCCGGGTACAGGGTCGTTTTCAAAAAAGACCACTTTTTGATCATCTGCCACCGCAATATGCAGTGGCAGTATCAGAACGATTGCGATTAATAGCCAGTGGTATTGTCGTAGGTTCAATGGCAACAACGTCATCGTGTTGTGTCCTTGTTTGAATGGGGGTGGTCAATAGAGAGTCTGTCTACGTACAGTGCTGTCGCACCCGCGACCGCGATGGGCATGATAACCAGATTGACAATTGGAATCATGCTGAACAGGGCCACGATTGTACCGAAGCCAAGCGCTGTCGAGCGGCGTTCGCGCAAACGGATTTTCACCTGTTTAAAAAAGTGCCCATGATTGCCCATTGGGTAATCGATATATTCCAATGCAAACATCCACGCGCCGAACGCAAAAATCAGAAAAGGTGCGCCAATATTGATCACCGGTATAAAACTGATGATGAGCAGTGGAATGCTCCAAAGTGCAAGATAGATCAGTTTTGATAGTTCTGATCGTAACGTCGTTGGAATGCTCTTTACCAGGTAAGTAAATGTGGGATCGCTGGATGGCGAGTTTCCGGTCAAATGTTGCTCAACTCGTTCTGATAGCAGGCTGTTGAACGGTGCGCCGATAATATTGGCCAGTAGCGTAAACGCATAAAAAAGCACGACACTTAATATCGCCCCCACAACAAACTGTAATATCTGTTGTAGCTTTTCAACCAGCCAGACTTCGCCGAATCGTTCAAAAAACGCCCAACTTTCCATCCAGTTGAACAGGGCGCCAAAAAGCAGCCAGCCCAATGTTGCAAACACAACGATATTAATAAGCAGTGGCACAAGCACAAATCGGCGTAAACCGGGCTTTCGAACCAGCTCCCAGCCCTTACCAAGGTAGCGCATAGCGCCAATAAATCCGATTTGTTTCATTCTCTAATAATAGTCTTAAATCCAATTGTGGTGTCGAGGCAAAAACGAAGTACAATGCTCGACCATACAGACACTTATGTATGGGTAGTAAATAAACACTAATGCGCCTTACCCGAATCAAGCTAGCTGGATTTAAGTCATTTGTTGACCCCACAGATTTAAAGTTACCGACTGCGTTGGTTGGTATTGTTGGGCCTAATGGATGTGGAAAATCGAACACCATCGACGCCGTACGTTGGGTCATGGGTGAATCGTCTGCCAAACATTTGCGCGGCGAGTCGATGGACGACGTCATATTCACGGGTTCATCAAGCCGTAAGCCAGTGGGGCAGGCCTCGGTCGAACTCGTGTTTGACAATTCCGATGGCTCCCTTGGTGGCGAGTATGCAGCTTATGCAGAAATCTCGATTCGCCGGGAAGTGAGCCGCGATGGTGTGTCGAAATACTTGCTCAACAATGCCCGTTGCCGCCGTCGCGATATCCGCGATATTTTCCTTGGCACCGGTTTAGGGCCGCGCAGCTATGCCATTATCGAACAGGGCATGATCTCTCGCCTTATCGATGCAAAACCCGAAGAATTGCGCGTGTATCTAGAGGAAGCTGCCGGTATCTCCAAGTATAAGGAGCGCCGACGCGAAACCGAAAACCGCATTCGTCACACACGCGATAACCTCGATCGGCTCGACGACCTGCGTGAAGAAGTCGACAAGCAGCTTGCTCACTTACAGCGTCAGGCAGGCACGGCAGAAAAATTTCAAACGTTAAAAACCGAAGAGCGACAGAAGCGCGGCGAATTGTTGGCCTTGCGTCGACAAAGCTACATTGATTCTCGAGACAGTCAGGCTGCCAATATTGCGCGCTGTGAGAAGGAGCTCGAGTCGGTTATTGCTGAGTTGCGCGCGAGCGAAGCGTCCATAGAACAAGCACGCGTGCAACAAACCGAAGCCACCGACCACTTTAATGAAACCCAGGCCAATTTTTATCGCATTGGTTCTGAAGTCTCACGCATAGAGCAAACCATAGAACATACGCGCGATTCGCGTCGACAACAGTCGCAGGAATTAGCCGAAGTGGATCGCTCGTTAGACGAGGCGAAAAAACACGTTGAAGATGATACTCGTCGTATAGAAGAGATAGACGATGTACTGAATCGTGATCAACCGGCGATCGACCAGCTAAAAGATACCCAGCGCATTTCGGCCGAGATGCTAACGCGTACTGAAACAGAGCTGGGTGAGTGGCAAGTGCGCCAAGATGCGTTTAATGAGCGCCAGGCGGAAGCTACCCGCAATGCTCAAATTGAACGTAACAATATTGAGCAGCTTGAACGCAGTTTGTCTACGGCAGCAACGCGACTGGAAAAATTGCTTGGTGAAAAGCAAAATCTGGATATCGGCTCGGTAGCAAAGCTTATTGAAGTGTCTATCGGTGAAGAAGTTGCAGCTGTTGCCGAAGAGCAACGCTTACAGAAAAATCTGGAGCAAAGTCAGCAAAAACAACAAGTCTTGCGTGAAAACATCCGACGCGAAACTGTGGCACTAAACGAATCTCGGTCTAACGCGCAAAGCATGCTCGGCAGGCTTGCGTCGTTGGAAGCCTTGCAACAAGCCGCGCTTGAACCCGACAGCAGTGCCGCCGATGCCTGGTTGCTGATGAACGAACTCGACGGCCAACCCAAGCTTGCGCAGAGTATTACCACTGAACCGGGTTGGGAAAAGGCGGTGGAGTTGGTGCTAGGTTCGCATCTGGAAGCCATTGTCGTAAATGGTGCAGACGCTATTAACCGGTGTCTTAAAGATGTACCAGCTGCACAGTTAACGCTGCTCAATGGAACAGCAGACGCGACCAAGTCGGCTGCCGATTCGCTGCGCAGTAAAGTCAGTGGCGATGTTGCTTTGAACGAATTAATGCTTGGGGTGCATGCAGCCGACACGTTGGCGCAAGCCATGAACATGCGCGATTCGCTTGCCGAAGGCGAATCGGTTATTACAAAAGACGGCTTATGGATAGGGCGTCAATGGTTGCGCGTAGCACGTGCCGACTCTCAAGACAGCGTGCTTTTACGCGAATCGGAAATTGCTGAGCTCAAAGCCACACTGGCAGAGCTTGAAGCTGGCATCGAAGAAGCAGAAGAACGTCTTGCGGCCCTCAACGACCAGCAAACCGAACACGAAACTCGCCGGGAAACGTTGCAGCATGGTTTTAACGATGCTGTGCGTGGACTCTCTGATGTTAAATCGGTTTTATTGGCTAATCGACAACGACACGAACAACAAGTGTCTCGTCAGTCGCAGCTGGACGATGAAATAACAGAAGTGGAAGCGTTGCGTTCGCAAGATGCTGAACGTCTCGAAACAGCACAAAGTCAGCGAAGCGAAGCGTTAGCACAGTTACAGTCAATGGATGCTGAAAGTCAGACGCTAACCGAAGAGAAAGAACGCTTGGCGGAGGCTCTGGCTGAAGCGCGCGAGCGTGCTGATGCTGATAGAGACGCGGGACAGGAATTGGCCATCCGGGTTGAGTCGATGCGCACAGCGAGAGAAGCAACGGCGCAAAACCTGGAGCGCATGGCTTCCCGAATCGATCAACTCACTGAACGCCAGAGTATGTTGAACGAGCTACTGGCCAGCGAAGATGAAGATCCGCTAACGGCCTTGGAGGCAAGCTTAAAAGATAATCTGGGCGCACGCCTGGCGGCTGAAACGGCATTAACACAGTCGCGTTCACAGCTGGATAACGTTGAGTTGCGTTTGCGTGAGCACGAGCAATCCAGACTCACGCACGACAGTGAATCCCAATCCAAACGCGAAGCCTTGCAGCAGGAACAACTGGCGAGCCAAGAGGTGTTAGTCCGTCTCAAAACAATAGAAGAACAGTTGGCCGAACACGAGTACGACATTGCAGCATTACTGGAAACGATGCCTGAAGAAGCCAGTGTTGATGCCTGGGAAAGCGATTTGCAAAAACTTGAGCAGCGCATTTCTCGACTCGGCCCCATTAACCTTGCGGCCATCGACGAGCTGGCAGAGCAAAGCGATCGCAAAGAATATCTTGATTCACAACACGCCGACGTCACAGATGCACTGGCAACACTTGAACACGCCATTGCAAAAATTGATAAGGAAACTCGAACGCGATTCAAAGAAACCTTCGACCTGGTCAGTGCCAAAGTGGAGGAATTCTTTCCACGTTTGTTCGGTGGTGGTAAAGCCTGTTTGCAACTCACCGGCGATGACTTGCTCAGCACCGGTGTCAGTGTGGTTGCGCAACCGCCGGGTAAACGCGTCAGCAATATTCAATTACTTTCAGGTGGTGAAAAAGCGCTCACTGCAGTAGCGCTGGTTTTCGCCTTTTTTGAATTGAATCCGTCGCCGTTCTGTATGCTCGATGAGGTTGACGCGCCACTCGATGATGCGAACGTCGGGCGCTTTTGCGAGCTGGTCAAAGAAATGTCGGAACGTGTACAATTCATTTTTATAACGCACAACAAAGTGACCATGGAAATGGCCGAACAGCTTATGGGCGTTACAATGAACGAGCCGGGTGTATCGCGCCTGGTTGCTGTTGATGTACAAGAAGCAGCCGAACTTGCCAGCGCATAACGATCACAGCGTTAACGCTTAACGTTGGCAAGCTCCTTGGCGCAGACCCGCAAGTGTAGCGGCTTAGTACAGCGGCTTAGTGTAGCGACTTGATGGAGCGAGTTAGTGCGTAACTGAGTTGCTGAAACTGAGTAGCACGATTTAGCAGCATCGATGCAAAAGCCTCGATGAGTAGCTTGTTTAAAAACTGGGTGGACAATAAATGGAAAATCTCCGTTGGATTCTGATATTCGCAGGTGTCGCCATACTGGTGCTGCTCTACCTATCCGGCCGACAATCCAGTGCTTCACGGCGACAGGGCGATGCGCTTAATCGTAGCTCGAAGCGCAGCCGTAGCAATGCCGATGGCTTTGCTGAGCCTGCCGACCCGTTACTCGGGGATACGCAAAACGATGGATTTGCCGATTCGAATTCGTTCGCCGAGCCCACTGGTGAGTATGCAGACGACTTTGGCAGTGACGTCGGTATTGACGACCCGCTGGAACGTCCTGGTGGACAGAGCTCGGTCAGAAGAAAAACCGCGCCGGGTATTGAATCAGGGCTTGGCGGCATATCGGCGAAAATAGAAGCGTTTGGATCCAAATTAAGCCCCCGTCGCAAGGCGCGCGTTGCAGCATCCGAGCCAACCAGGAAAGCAGGTGCAGCCGAAAAAGCGTATGCCAGTAAAATAGTCACACTGCATGTGGTTGCTCCTGAAGGTCAGCTTATGAATGGCGCTCACTTGCTGGAGCAATTTGAGCAACGTGGATACCACTACGGTGACATGAATATCTTCCATTCGATGCACGATGGCAAGACGGTTTTTTCGGTCGCCAAACTGGTTGTACCTGGCACCTTTGATATCAACGATATGGACAGCTTTCAAACACCGGGTATCTCGCTTATCCTGCAGCTTCCCGGGCCCGTACCTGCAGACGTTGCATTCGAAGTATTGTTGAGCGAAGCGCATGAAATAGCTGATGCGATGGACGCCACTGTGCTTGATGCAGACCGCAGTACATTAAGCAAGCAAACGGTTCAGCACATGCGTGAAGGTATATACGAGTACATGCATAGGCAAAAGTACTTCAGTAAAGAGCCTTCTTAGCAGCGCTTGTCTGGTAGCGGTTTTCCAACAGCCGATTTGCGCAAGCGTGTGTTGTCATGACCAACAAAGCTGAAAAACGTATTGCGAGTCTGAGCAAGACATTGTCAGAGCATCTTCATCGGTATCACGTTGAGGATGCGCCGACAATCAGTGATGCCGAATACGATGCACTGTTTCAAGAACTTCAACAGCTTGAAGCGGAACACCCTGACCTGGTTCAACCTGACTCTCCAACTCATCGTGTTGGCGCGCCACCATTGGATGGATTCGAGCAAGTTACGCACGCTGTGCCTATGCTGTCGTTAGACAACGCCTTCTCATTAGATGAACTGGAAGATTTTGACCGACGCGTTCGCGAGCGACTTGAAATAGAGGTAGGCGGAACGGTTACCTATTTTGCTGAACCAAAACTTGATGGTCTGGCGATTAGTTTGCGATACGAGCACGGAGTGCTAGTGCAGGCTGCTACTCGTGGAGATGGAAGCACGGGCGAGAATGTTACCGACAATATCCGCACTATATCTATGGTGCCACTGAAGTTGCGAACACAGAATCCACCTCCGGTATTGGAAGTCAGAGGTGAAGTGTTTATGGACTCCGCCTCGTTCAGCGCGGCGAATAAAGCCTTGCAAGAAGCTGGTGAAAAGCCTTTTGTGAATCCGCGTAACGCAGCAGCAGGCAGTTTACGTCAACTCGATTCTCGCAAAACCGCTAAACGGCGTTTGTCCATCTATGTTTATTCGTTAGGTGAAGTCGCTGGTGTAGAGCCACCGGCAAGTCAGCACCAAGCGTTAAAGTGGCTGGCGACACTCGGTTTTCCGATAAACCCAGAAGTAAAAAGTTGTAAAGGCCCCAAAGCCTGTTTTACATTTTACGAAACCATATTAAAGCGACGACCGAATCTGGGTTACGACATTGACGGTGTCGTGTTTAAAGTTGACGACTTGAAACAGCAGCGTGAACTGGGTTTTCGTTCGCGAGCGCCGCGTTGGGCTATCGCGCAAAAATTCCCGGCAGAAGAGGCACAAACGCAGTTATTGGGCGTGGAATTTCAAATAGGTAGAACGGGTGCGTTAACACCGGTTGCCCGACTCGAACCAGTGTTTGTTGGTGGCGTTACGGTTAGCAATGCCACGTTGCACAACATGGATGAAATTGAACGCAAAGACATACGGCCAAAAGATACCGTTATAGTTCGACGCGCCGGCGATGTTATTCCGGAAGTTGCGCGGGTTGTATTGGATAAACGTAAATCGGGTGCTCGCAAAGTGCAACTGCCCAAGCAATGTCCGGTATGTGGTTCTGCTGTGATACGTGCCGAGGGTGATGCGGTTGCTCGATGCGTCGGCGGTATGTTGTGCGGTGCACAACGACGTGAAGGTATCAAGCACTTTGCCTCCAGGCGTGCCATGGATATAGATGGACTAGGCGATAAGCTGGTAGAGCAGCTGTGTGATGCAGGTCTTGTTGAGTCGCTAAGCGACTTGTACGAACTAACGGTGGAACAGTTGGCGCAGCTGCCGCGGATGGCTGAAAAATCAGCGACCAACCTGGTAGCGGCATTGGAGGCATCAAAACAAACAACGCTGGGTCGTTTTATTTTCGGGTTGGGTATTCGAGAAGTAGGGGAGACCGGCGCGGCCTCGTTGGCTGACCATTTCGGTTCGCTGGATGCGATTATGGCGGCGGATGAAACACAGCTTGAATCGGTTGATGACATCGGACCTGTGGCGTCCAATAGTGTTGTGAACTATTTTTCAATCGATGCCAATCGGCGCATGGTGAACGAGTTGATCGAACGCGGAATCCAATTTCCGATTGTTGAAAAAGAGACTATCGAACCTGTACTCGATGGCAGTACGTTTGTCCTCACAGGTACGCTTTCGACCATGACTCGCGACGAGGCCAAGCAGAAACTCCAACGCCTTGGTGCAAAGGTGAGCGGCAGCGTCTCGAAAAAAACCACGGCTGTTTATGCTGGTGAATCTCCAGGTTCGAAAGTCACCAAAGCCGAGAGTCTGGGTGTGCCCGTGCACGATGAGGCTGCGCTGCAGGCATTGCTCGCGCAATATAAAATCTGAGTAATACCAGACCAGTGCAATAGCAATAGCAAACTAGTGCCATAGCAAACTAGTGCAATACCAAAATAGTGTAATACCCGAACCGAGCACGACAAACGCCATTGACAAGTCAAAGAAACCGATTCAATGAATGCACAGTTAAATTACTACTACTGGAAAACAAGTGTCTGAAACTAACGTAAACATTGCGATTAATGGCGCAGCTGGGCGCATGGGCCGGCAGCTCCTGTCAGCCGTTGCGGAACGCCCAGGCACGGTGATTACAGCCGCGGTTGATGCGCCGGGACAAGCGTGTATTGGCGTTGATACCAGCGTGCTCAGTGGTGGTGAACCGACAGGTGTTAACACCTCTGACAATGTATCGTCTGTGTTATCTGCGTTCGATACCATTATCGATTTCACCGCACCCAAGGTAACGCTTGCGTTGCTAAAAAGTTTACGGGGCTCGAACAAGCGCATAGTAATAGGGACCACCGGGTTCAATGCATCACAACTGGATGAAATAAGCAGCGCTGCACAAGAGCTGCCTATTGTCTTTGCGGCCAATTACAGTATCGGTGTCACCGTTGCCTTGTCGTTGTTGGAGCAAGCTGCCAAAGCATTAGGGGACGACTACGATGTTGAAATAAGCGAAGCGCATCATCATCATAAAGTCGATGCGCCTTCAGGCACTGCGTTGGCCATGGGCAACGCGGTAGCTGATGCGCTATCTCGCGATCTTGCTCAATGTGCTGTTTACGGTCGCGAGGGCATAACCGGCGCACGTGATCCGAAAACCATTGGGTTTGCCACTGTGCGTGCCGGTGATATTATCGGCGAGCATACGGTATTATTCGCAGGCAACGGCGAACGGTTGGAAGTTACACACAAAGCAACCGACAGAATGACGTTTGCCCGCGGTGCTGTTCGAGCTGCACACTGGCTATCATCTCAATCGGCGGGTCTCTATGACATGACGCATGTTTTGGGCATCGCGGACGACAAACCCGGTTAACAAAATCGCATTCAAAAAATGGCTCGTTTCCTCGTAGAAACGGCATGTCGCAAACATGACACAGATCAAGCCGGCGGTCATTAACCCAGCGGCCACTAACTACAAGACCAGAAGGAAAGTAATATGAATTTTGCAGTCGTGTTTCCCGGTCAGGGATCACAAAGCGTAGGCATGCTTAAAGCGCTTGCTGCCGAATACAAGGTTGTAGCGGAGACATTTGCCGAAGCCTCGGATGTGCTCGATATAGACTATTGGTCGTTAGCGCAGAATGGCCCGGATACGGAAATATCCGATACACGCATTACGCAACCCTTAATGTACGCTGGTGGCATCGCTGTGTGGCGTGCGTTGAATGAAGTCGGTTTGCCAAAACCTGCTGCCATCGCTGGTCACAGTTTGGGCGAGTTGACTGCCCTGGTCGCCAGTGGTGCTTTGAATTACGCCGATGGATTGAAGCTTGTGTATCAGCGAGCGCAGCTAATGTCGGCCGCGGTGCCTGACGGCGAGGGTGGTATGGCTGCATTGCTGGGCATGAGCGATGAAGACGTCATTGCCGTGTGTAAAGAGGTTTCAGGGGAGCGGGTGGTAGAGGCTGTTAATTTTAATGCGCCGGGTCAGGTGGCAATTTCCGGGCATAAAGATGCGCTCGAAAAATGCGTCAATCTGGCGAAAGAGCGGGGCGCGAAAAAAGCAATTATGCTACCTGTGAGTGTGCCTAATCACAGTTCGCTAATGCGTGATGCAGGTGCAAAACTTGCCGAGACTATAGACAGCATAGAATGGCAAACGCCCTCGGTACCACTGGTGCAAAATGCACAAGCTGTGGCGCCCGCCGATAAAGCTGCCATGCTTGAGTCGTTGCGTGCTCACGTGTTCAGTCCGGTTCAATGGACTCGCAGCATTGAATGTTTGCGAGACCAATATCAAGTGAGTACTCTTGTTGAATCTGGCCCGGGTAAGGTATTGTGTGGGTTATGCAAACGCATAGACCGTTCGATAGTTTCATTGCCCACTGAATCTCCAGATACTCTGTTGGCTGCTATAGAGGCTACAAAGGTAAATACATGAGTCAAACAAACGACAAAACCGCATCAGACAACGGCTCGGGCAATCAAGTGCTTAGCGGACAAATAGCGCTTGTGACTGGCGCCAGTCGCGGCATCGGCAAAGCGATTGCCGACAAATTGGGTTCTGCCGGTGCCACTGTGGTGGGTACTGCCACAAGCGATGCCGGGGCCGAGGCAATTACAAAGCGGTTTTCTGAGGCTGGTATCAGCGGTGTCGGAATGGCGTTCAACGTGACCGATGAAGGTGCCAGCGAAAAACTCATGGCGTCGATAGCCGAACAGTTTGGTGCGGTCACCGTGTTAGTCAACAATGCAGGTATCACGCGCGATAACCTTATTATGCGTATGAAGGAAGACGATTGGGACGCCATTATCGACACGAATCTGAGCAGCGTTTTCAGGCTGTGTAAGCTCGCAGTCAAACCGATGGTGAAAGCCCGTGGTGGGCGAATCATCAACATTGCATCGGTGGTCGGCCAGACGGGTAATGCAGGTCAGTCAAATTATGCTGCTGCAAAAGCCGGCATGATTGGCTTTGGCAAATCGCTGGCTTTGGAGCTGGGTGCTCGCGGCATCACCATTAACACCATTGCGCCCGGCTTTATCGAATCAGATATGACCAATGCGCTGTCAGATGAGCAGAAAAAACGCATCACCGACGAAATTGCGTTGGGACGATTGGGCTCGCCTGACGACATAGCCGAAGCCTGTCTGTTTCTCGCCTCTAATAAAGCCGCTTACATTACTGGACACACATTGAGTGTCAATGGCGGCATGTACATGCAGTAAAGCGCCTGTTTCGTATTGACCTTGCAATTGACCGGTAGGTAAAGTAATTCCGGTTGTCAAGTGAAAATACTCAGATAATCTCTATTGAAAATACGATTTAACGCCATAATTTGTCCAAATGCAGGGTAAAATCTACTCACGGGCTGGTTGGGTGCAATCCGCTGGCGAAAAAGGTTAGGTCCTAATTTATGCGGCGCATATGCGTCAGGTTAAAACGGCAGTGGTGCTTGCCGAGATGCCGAAAATGACGGAAGCACTTGTTTCCTAACTGATCGAAAACAAATCGTTAACATTTTATCGGTTTGCTTGTCGCTCGGTATCATTTCTAATGTCATCTTGGTTATGGCTAACGGCCAACATCTGGAGGTTAATTCCAAAATGAGCAGTATCGACGAGCGCGTCAAAAAGATAGTCGTTGAGCAGTTGGGTGTGAAAGAAGTGGAAGTCACCAACACGGCTTCGTTTGTTGAAGATCTCGGCGCAGATTCGCTCGACACGGTTGAGCTTGTCATGGCGCTGGAAGAAGAGTTCGAGTGTGAAATCCCGGACGAAGAAGCGGAAAAAATTACCACTGTTCAACAAGCCGTTGATTACGTCAACGCGCACATTGGTTAATCAGCTATCCACTTGCATCAAGGTCATCTTTTGATTGGATCAGTCTCGATTGGAACAGTCCTGATTGGATCAAACTTGAGGAAACAGTGAAACCGCGCGGCAATACGGTTGCTGCGCGGTTTCGCCTATTTTATTTTCCAGGTTTTTCCTGACGCTAAACCAGAATCAAAAACCTGAACTAATTTATCCTGTATTGATTTACCCGAACTAATTTATCTGAACTAATTTACAGAGCGGAAATCTTGTGACTCATCGTCGTGTAGTTGTTACCGGGCTTGGTCTGGTTACTCCTGTTGGTAACAATGTGGAAGACTCCTGGAGTAATATTAAGGAAGGTGTCTCTGGCGTTGAATTGATCGAAGCGTTCGATGTCAGCGGTTTCAGTACGCGTTTCAGCGCGTCTGTTAAAAACTTCAGCTACGAAGACTACTTCAGCAAAAAAGAAGCCCGCAAAATGGACGTCTTCGTTCACTATGGCCTAGCTGCGAGTGCGCAGGCCATTGTAGATGCCGGGTTAGATAACGCGGATGGACTCGATCTGGAACGCGTTGGTGTTGCTGTTGGCTCTGGCATTGGCGGCTTACCTAACATTGAAGTGCAACATAAGGCTTTACTTAATGGTGGCGCTCGCAAAGTGTCTCCCTTTTTCGTTCCCTCAACCATCATCAATATGATCAGTGGCAATCTGTCTATTAAATATGGATATAAGGGCCCGAACCTGTGCGTGGTATCAGCCTGTACTACCGGCACGCACAATATCGGCGATGCAGCGCGCATCATCGAATACGGCGATGCCGATATCATGGTTGCAGGCGGTTCTGAGATGGCGACGTGCCCAATGGGGTTGGCGGGTTTTGGTGCCTCGCGCGCTTTATCAACACGCAACGACGACCCGAAGGCGGCCAGCCGACCCTGGGACAAAGACCGAGATGGCTTTGTGTTGGGCGATGGTGCAGGCGTGATGGTTCTGGAAGAGAGAGAACATGCTTTGGCGCGTGGCGCAACCATCTACGGCGAAGTGCTGGGTTATGGCATGAGTGGCGATGCTTATCACATGACATTGCCTTCCGAAGGTGGTGAGGGTGCGGCGCGATGCATGAAAGCTGCGTTGAAGAATGCGAAATTATCTCCATCGGACGTTAGTTATCTCAATGCACACGGTACATCGACACCGGCTGGAGATTTGGCAGAAACGATGGCAGTCAAAACCGTTTTCGGTTCGCATATAAATGATCTCTTGGTGAGTTCTACAAAAAGTATGACTGGGCATTTGCTTGGTGGCGCAGGTGGCATTGAGGCTGTATTTAGTGTGCTTGCGCTACGCGATCAAATTGCACCACCAACCATCAATCTCGATTCGCCCGGGGAAGGCTGCGACCTTGATTTCGTGCCGCACAAAGCCCGTACAGCTAAGCTGTCTGTGTCAATGTCTAACTCTTTTGGTTTTGGTGGCACGAACGGTACGCTCTTGTTTGGTACCGATACATAGCGCCTTTCTACGCGAACTGAATACCAGCGAATTAAACATTCCAGCGAATTAAACATTCATGTGGCGATTATTAATTTTTATTGTTGTACTCGGACTCGTCGCAGCAGGTTTGGTATTTGCAGATTACAAGCGCACATTAAATGAGCCGATTCAGTTCGACGATTCTCAACGTGCGTTTACCGTGCAGAAAGGCTGGTCATCAAAACGTGTCGCCAACGAGCTTGAAAAAGCCGGCCTGATCGATAAGCCACATTGGTTCTATGTGTACGCGCGCATGAGTGAAAAAGGCGTTGGTATAAAAAGTGGTGAGTTCAATATTGTCGGTAATCCCACTATCCCCGAGCTTATTGATGTGTTCGTGGGCGGTCAAACGGTCCAGTACAGTGGCAGCATAATCGAAGGTTCGACGTTCAAACAAATTCGTGCCCGACTCGCTGCTAACGATGAACTTGTTCAAACCATGACTGATATGAGTGACGAGCAAATTATGGATGCGATAGGCTTGTCCGGTCAGCATCCTGAAGGGCTGTTCTTCTCCGATACCTACCGGTTTCCAAAAAACACCACCGATCTGGATTTTTTAAAGCGCGCTAACGACCTTTTGCAAAAAGTACTTAACGAAGAGTGGGCTAACCGAGATCCTGATATTCCACTTAAAACACCGTATGAAGCGCTAATCCTGGCATCCATTGTGGAGAAGGAAACCGCAGCGCCGGAAGAGCGTCCGCTTATTGCCGGTGTGTTTATGTCCAGATTAAAAATTAAAATGCGTTTGCAAACAGACCCAACTGTTATTTACGGCATGGGCGATGCGTACGATGGCAATATTCGCCGTAAAGATCTCACCACCGATACGCCCTACAACACGTACACCCGCGCTGGATTGCCGCCAACACCTATATCTATGGTGGGGCGTGAAGCCATTCATGCCGTTATGCACCCGGAAGCCACAACAAAGCTTTACTTTGTTGCACGCTCCGATGGGACAGGTACACATCAATTCTCTGAGACCATAGAGCAGCACAACGCTGCGGTGCGTAAATACCAACTGAAAAGGTAGATCTGTATGGCAACGCGAGGGCGGTTCATCACACTGGAGGGACTTGAGGGCGTTGGCAAAACAACCAATCGGGAACACATCCATTCTCTACTGGCCGATAAAAACATCGATGTATTGGTGACCCGCGAACCCGGTGGTACCGAGCTTGGAGAGCAGCTTCGGCATTTGCTTTTGCATGCAAGTACGGCTGTGTGCGCCGAGTCCGAGTTGCTGATGATGGCAGCGTCGCGAAAGCAACACACGGTGGAAGTGATTGAACCTGCATTGCGAAAAGGCCTGTGGGTGTTGTGCGATCGTTATGTTGATGCCAGTTTTGCCTACCAGGGTGGAGGGCGTGAATTGGGCGCGGAGACGGTTGCCAGTGTGCACGAGCTGCTCAGTATTGATATTAAACCCGACCTCACTTTCCTGTTGGATATGCCGATTGCTGATGGTTTAAAAAGAATGGCTGAACGTGGAAAGCCGGACAAAATAGAAAAAGAGGCGCTGGCTTTTTTCGAGCGTGCTCGTGCTGCGTACTTGCAACGTGCACAAGCGCAACCGGCGCGAATAAAAGTCGTGGATGCCAGCCGTGCGCTGAATGATGTTCAGCAACAAGTGCAAAACGAATTGCAAGCATTTCTGGCACGCTGTCATGGCTGAACCTGCTCCCCTTACGCCATGCCCCCCCTGGTTGCTGCCTCACTGGCAAGGTATCTACCAACGCCATCAGCAAGGCCAGCTGCCCCATGCTTTGCTGTTTACCGGTATGCCGGGGTTGGGAAAACGGCAGTTTGTTCGTTTTGTTGTTGAGTCGTTGTTGTGCCAGAACATGAATGAACATACCGGCGCTTGTGGTGCATGTGATTCTTGTGCACAGCTTACTGCCGGTGCGCATGCTGATTTTTCGGAAGTCATCCCTGAAGGTGCTAGTCAGAACATTAAAGTGGACACGGTGCGAGAGTTGGTTGGATGGCTGCAATTGTCAGCACCACCGGGGAGGTATCGCGCCGCGTTAATTGATACTGCAGATGCGATGAATCGTAATGCTGCCAACAGTCTGCTTAAAACACTGGAGGAGCCGGGCGAACGAGCCGTTCTTATTCTCGCGGCAGGGCAACCGGGATCATTGCCGGCTACGATTAGAAGTCGTTGTCAAACCACCATGTTATCCATCGCGGACAGAAACGCGGCGGTAGAGTGGTTGGTGGCCGAAGGGGTAAGTCATGCGGAACAGCAGCTTGAACATGCGCGAGTAGGACCGTTGGGTGTGCTCGAGCAGCAAACTGATGATTGGCAAGCCGCTGAACAATCACTGCAAAAGGCTTGGCGCGATTTACTGTTAATGAGGGCGAGCATTGGCAAGATTGTAGAATCTTTATCGGCTTTACCGGCTCGACGTTGTCTGGCCAACTTTGCTCAATGGTCGTTAATGGCGAATAAAAGACACCTAAGCGTGCCGGTTGGCGCGGATCCTGCCACGCTTGAACTGATATCCGAGGTTCATTCCTGCCTCAGTTCTGAGCAGTGGTTCACATTTTACGATCGAATACAGCAGTTGTACCGATCTGACAGTGCGAGCTTTAAAACTCAGGCTGTGCTTGAAGGACTTTTTGCCGATATCAGATTATCGACTCAAGGCTGAAGGTGTCTTATGACCGAACAAACCCGCAAGGGCATTATTGCGTTCTCGATCAGTGATCGT
>CAKZUP010000113.1 GCA_937922945.1 uncultured Granulosicoccaceae bacterium | reverse complement strand
GGCGAGATAGACCGGAATGAGAACGGCATGCAAATGCAACTGAATACGTTTAACTCGCTCGCGGATTCTTTAGCCGAAGCCGGTATTGCGAGCTTACGCTTCGATAAACGCGGTTGCGCCAGTAGTGGTGGTCGGTATCACGATACCGGCTTTTTCGACTTTGTCGATGACGCCAGTGCCTGGTTGAGTACGCTTGATACCTATCCTGAACTCGATGGTGCCAAGCGATTTGTTATGGGACATTCTGAAGGTGCGCTCATAGCTGCATTCGTCAGTGCTCGCAACCCAGGTCTCACTGGGCAAATACTGCTGACGCCGTTTGTGGAGAATGTGGAGCATGCTATTGAGCGTCAATTGCAGAGAACATTGGATGAGGTTAAAAAGCTAACTGGTTTCAAGGGTTTTATTGTCAGGATGTTTCTTTTTATCAGCGGTAACCAAGTGGGGCGGCAGCGCAAACTTATGAAGCGTATCAAGAACACCAATAAATCTTCCATCAAGGTTCGCAAAGCACTAATTAATGCGAAATGGTTACGCGAAGTCACATCGGTTAACCCGGAAGAAGTTTATGCCAAGGTGAAAGTTCCTACGCTTTCTATCGGGGGCGCTAAAGACATTCAGTGCTTGCCCGAAGATGCAAGACAAATTGCTTCTCTGGTTAATGCACCGGTTGATGTACATGTTTTATCAGATTTAACGCATATTCTGCGTACCGACGAAGAAGAGCCGTCAACATTTCGATATAAACAGTTAGCCGAAAAACCGATTGATTCACGTGTTCCTGAACACATTATTGCGTGGATAAAAAATACTGAGTAGCCTTAACAGCTCAACGCGATAAGCGATTACAGTTCTGCTAGGCTTTACGCATACTCCATAATATAAGTGCAAATGGTATGAGTGAGAAAATTGTGGTGGTCGGAGGTGGCGCCGGTGGGCTTGAACTGGTTATAAGGCTTGCAAAGAAATTCAAAAAAAATGATGCCGTTGAGGTAACGCTTATCGATTGCAATCCTACGCATATATGGAAACCGTTACTGCATGAAATAGCCACCGGATCCCTGAACAGTAACCATGACGAAACCAGTTATCTTATGCTGGCCAGAAAGCATCGCTTCTCATTTGTGTTGGGTAGAGTCGATGGTGTACATGCCGAAAAGCGCTTGCTGCATCTGGAAGCCATACAAGATGATCAAGGCAACTCTATAGTCTCTGAACGTAGCGTGAACTACACCCGATTGGTGCTCAGTGTTGGCAGTCTGTGTAACGATTTTGGCACTCCCGGCGTAGAGGCACATTGTTTACTACTGGACTCGCGCGTGCAGGCTGAGCGATTTCACCAGAATTTTATCAATGAACTGCATAGAATTCATGCCAACGATAACGGTAGTTCTGCGGGTAGTCTGGCAGATAAAAATGTTGCTGGAATGGCAGACGAGAATAACGATAACGATCAATTTGATCGACTTTCGGTGGTCATTGTCGGAGCTGGTGCAACGGGCGTTGAGTTAGCTGCAGACCTTCATAATGTGGCGAAAAGTCTTCCGGAATACGGATTCAATGAATTTTCATCAGACCGTTTGCGCGTCTTGATCGTTGAGGCTGCGCCGCGAATACTGGCGCAACTGCCGGAACGCATAAGTCATTCAGTTACAACTGAGCTGGAAAAAATTGGTGTGCAAATACGCACCAATACCATGGTAAGTGCCATCGATGCGAATGCCGTATCAACAAAATCGGGTGAGCGGATTAATGCCGATTTAGTGGTTTGGGCTGCGGGCATTAAAGCCCCGGCCTTTATCGCGTCAAGTGGATTACCGGTAGACCGTCTTGGACGTGTTGAAGTGAACACGTTTTTGCATGTTGCCGAAAATAACAGTGTGTTTGCCATTGGTGATTGCTGCGCGTGTCCAATGAAGGATGGTTCTATGGTGCCTCCGCGCGCCCAGTCGGCTCACCAAATGGCTAGCGCCGCGTATAAAAACATCGTTGCTACGATAAACGGCTCATCGTTGAAACCATTTGTGTACAAAGATTTCGGGTCGCTCATTAGCCTGAGCGAGTTTTCAACCGTTGGAAATTTAATGGGAAACCTGATGAAAGGCTCGGTGTTTATCGAAGGTTGGTTAGCGAGAATGTTCTACCTATCTTTATATCGGATGCATCAAAGTGCGGTTCACGGGTTTGGCACCATGTTATTGATTATCGTGGGCGATACGATCTACAAAGCAACTCGTGCAAATATAAAGTTGCACTAAAAGCGACTGCCACTTGCAAAAGACAAAAAAAGCCCCGATAAACGGGGCTTTCTCTAACTACCGGTAGCTCGTATTAGCTACGGTTGTAGAACCGATATTACTTCAGGAATGAAGTATCGATAACCTTGCTGTAGTCTTCCAGAGCTGGGTTATCGTCTGTAGCAAATGCACCACCAACAATGGCGATAGCTTGTGCAGCCAGACCACCATCACTGAAATAGTCATTCAGCTGTTCTTCATTACTTGGTAGTACAAAGTCCGCCATCTGGTTCATGGTGGTTTCTTTGTCCATACCAGACTCAGCAACGATCAGGTCAAGCTTTGACTGGTCGGCTGCGAAAGCAGCGTTGGCTTCGTCAGTTACTTCCATGAACGCTCTAACCAAATCCGGGTTCGCTTTTGCGAATGCATCGGTTACTGAAACAACATCGAAACTAATGATGCCGGCTTCTTGCATTTGCTCATCTGACATAAGCTTTTCGCCAGCTTCCAGAGCGTTTTTGACTGCATCACCACCGAAAATACAGGCAACGTCTACGCTACCATCGGTTAGTGAAACCACTGCATCAGCAGGGACCTGATCAACGATAGTCAGGTCAGCCAGATCGACATCAAGCGCGCGCATTTGCATGCGGAAGCTGTAGTCAGCCATTGTGGCTAGAGGTACTGCAACTGTTTTACCTTCCAGTTCTGAAGCGTTGTCGATAGTAATTCCAGAACCGCTTCTAACGATACATGGGTTTGCTGGGTAACCAACCGCAATACCAACAGTTTTGATTGGTGCGTTGGCGTTAACGCCTGTGATGAAAGGTGCCAGACCTTGGCTGTAAGAGATATCGATATCGCCAGCGAGCATCGCTTCGGTCATTTGAGTGCCAGCTTCGAAGTTAACCCAGTTAACTTTAACGCCCATGGCATCGTCATAGGCTTTTTCAACCTTGGCGATCATGTTAGGAGTTGCCCACTCAAGGAAGAACGCAACATTGACTTCGTCTACAGCTTTAGCAGGTGCACTAACAGCTAGGGCTGTAGCAGTAGCTGCAAATATACCGGCAAACTTATGTGGTAATTTCATAATAAATCCTGTGATTTCGTGTTGGTTTTTACTAATCGCTTTATACAAAAAGCATCTTTATCGTTTACATTTGGTCGTTTACATTGAGAGTGTAGGCATGAACTTTATGCCGACGATTGCAGCAAAACAAAGGCATTGGCGATTGCTCGATAGTAAAGCGTCGAAAAATCGTCTTGGCGCCCATACAACTGGCCGCCCATACAAATTGCTGCGAATACTTAGCACCACCGATGGATCTCAAAGTAATCTCAAACATATTGCCGAGTCTGTTGATGAAATTGACATGCAATTTCCCGAACCGACCCCACAGTCACTCCAATATGGCTGGAATAAAAATTTTATCATGCTTGACACCAACCTCCTAGATGGAATTGGCCGCTTCATATGAAACAATGCATCATGTGGCGCGGATGCTACAGAAACGCGTTGTAGCCCGCTTAATTGCGACGTGGTTAACATCAACCAGAACGTGCTGGACTCATTAGATTGATGTAACTGGCTGCAAATCGTGATAGTTTAGGCCCCCGTGAGCGGGGCTTGACGGGATGCTGGTCGGCCGCTTGTAAACTCACTCGAACCAATAACTACTTTATGAAACTGTCATCGTGAAATCACTGAACTATGGCCTGCTTGGTTGCGGCATGATGGGACAAGAGCACGTACGCAATATTCAGTTGCTGGAAGACTGCCGCGTTACTGCGATAGTCGAGCCCAACGAAGGTATGCGCAATGCAGCGGCTCAACTAGAACCGGGTGTTCGATTTCACGAGTCACTGGCCGGTTTGGTAAACGACGCTGAAATTGATTGTCTGGTTATTACCAGCCCTAACTACATGCATGTTCGTCAGTTGAAAGAGATCGCTTCTTTGCGTTCTCTTCCCATACTGGTCGAAAAGCCGCTTTCTACTGACCCCGCAGATGAAGCCTTTATCACTGAATTTCAACATACTTATTCCTCGCCGGTGTGGGTGGCCATGGAATATCGCTATATGCCACCACTGGCTAAATTTATCGACATGGTCGATGAGGTTACCGGTGGTGTGAAGATGTTAACTATCCGTGAACATCGTTTTCCGTTTCTTGAAAAGGTCAATGATTGGAACCGTTTTAATGAATATTCTGGTGGGACCTTGGTTGAAAAGTGCTGTCACTTTTTTGATCTTATGCGTTTGATTACGCAGTCGGAACCCACACAAGTGATGGCCTCGGGTGCGCAAATGGTCAACCATCTTGATGAATATTATGATGGCCAACGCTCTGATATCTGGGATGCCGCCTATGCCATGTTTAACTTTGATAGTGGTGCGAAATGTATGCTCGAACTATCGATGTTTGCAGAAGGTTCAGAGTTTCAGGAACACATCAGCGCTGTTGGACCAAATGGTAAAATTGAATGCTTTATTCCGGGCCCAACGCGATTTTGGCCTGAGCATCTGGGCTCACCACCCGAGCCGCATTTGGTGATCAGTCCGCGAAACCCTATTGGGCGCTCGGTTATAGAAGTGGGTGTCGATGAAAAATTATTGGCGGCAGGCGATCACCACGGCTCGACCTTTTACCAGCATCAGGGATTTCAGCGCGTAGTTCTTGGCTTGCAAGACCCGGAGGTATCCTTGTTGGATGGTTGGCGGGCAGTGCGTATGGGAATGGCCGCCCAGGAATCATCAGTGCAAGGTGCGGCAATACCACTTTAGAAACGGGCAGTTACTATTCTGGATTGGATGGTCTCCAAACCCGTGTTAACGCAAATCAACCGACAAATCGCACTATGAGTTCGTCATGAAATCTTCAATGCATGGCGCGGTCGCGGCCATATTTGCGTATGTACTCTGGGGCTTTTTCCCGGTTTATTTCAGGCAGCTTGCATCGATAGCGCCAATCGATATCATTGCCTGGCGCATTGTATTGAGTTTCGTTTTTCTCATCTTCATTTTGTTGGTGTGGTTACGCCCGGCAAAACTCATGCGGCAACTCCGCGCCGTAAATCAATGGTGGCTGGTGCTGGTGTCTGCGCTGTTGCTATCAAGTAATTGGCTTGTGTTTGTTTATGCTGTGCTAAGCAATCAAGTACTGCAATCCAGCTTAGGCTACTTTCTGGTGCCGATTGTCAGCGTTGCGTTAGGCATGCTCGTTCTTGGCGAGCGCCCTAATGGCTATAAGCGCATAGCGGTTGGCGTAGCTGTTGTTGGTATGTTGATTACCTTCATAGTCGCGGGGCAGGTTCCATGGATAGCCCTGTTCCTGGGCTGCAGCTTTGGTTTGTATGGCTTGTGTCGAAAGCAGGCCAGCTATGACAGTGCTGTTGGATTGATGATTGAAACGGCCTTGATGTTGCCCATCGCGGTGTTGTATATCGTTTTATTCAGCGCACCAATTGATTCTCTGGAAGCAGGTACTGAATATTGGCTGCTAATGCTTGGGCTCGTAACGTGCGCGCCACTATTGACAATGATCTTTGCGGCTCGTCGCATCGAATTGAGTTCACTGGGGTTTTACCAGTATATCGCGCCGGTCATGCATCTGTTACTGGCTGTCCTGGTTTATCAGGAAAGCCTCGATCTAGAGCGAATAATGGCATTGGTGACCACCTTGATCGCGGTATTTTTCTGGGTGCTGGGCAGTATTGGCGGCGCGGGAAAATGGAAGCGAAAGCCGGTCATCGCTGTTTAGTGTAGAGAAGCAGCCTGCAAGATGCCAGGCTGCTGAATAACGCTTTTTTATGGGCGATTGCAAGTACTTGCAAATGCTATTACTTGTAAATGCTATGCACCGGTGTCAGCAACAAACCCCGCAGCTTCAATACCTGCCACGGCGCAAATTTCATCGTTATCTGATGTGTCGCCGGTCACGCCAACTGCGCCAACAATATTGCCTTCACTATCTTTAACCAGCACGCCACCAGCCACAGGAACTAGCGCGCCATCACAAAGAGTGTTCACTGACTGAACGAAAAAAGGTTCGACTTTCGCGCGCTCAAACAAAACCCGCGAACCGACACCGAGTGAGATTGCACCATAGGCCTTGCCGTGAGCCACTTTTGGTCGCAATAAACTGGTGCCGTCCTGACTTTCACTTGCGCGAATGGTACCTGCGGCGCCAAGCACAACAACGGCCATCGGTTTTAGTGAACGCTTTGCCTGTTCGGCTAACGTGTGCTCTATAATTTTTTTTGCATCTGCAAGTGTTAAATCCATGCTTCTATTCTCGTTGGAAAGGGTGGGCGCATTGTAAGTCTTAAAAGCGCATCTGTGCTGCTTCAGAAAGATGTCATAAGTGTACACATATTAAATTTATATTCAGATCAATGAGTTATCTGCAAGAGCCGTAAATCGGTCTATTTGGTAAATATTTCTGGTTCTTCGTTGGTGCATTGTTTACTATCTTGGTATGACAATACCTTCGGGTCGGGAAATTAATGCTAGTTCAAACAAAAACAATAATTGTGGTTGCCAGCCTGAGCCTTATGCTCGGTGCATGCAGTAGTTCTGGCGGTGCCTCTCCAATCGATGGCGGCGAAACAACCGGGTCCACAACATCAGGCACTGGCGCAGATGGTGATGATTCAACCGGCGGTGGCTCTACTGCCAACTCTGATAGCACTGCAGGCGATACGGCGGGCACCACAACCGGTTCAGATTCCGTCGGAACAACAGGCTCTGGCACAGATGTTGTCGGCGCAGCGGCCATACCCGAGTTGCAAGGTGATTGGGAAACAGGTTGTCTCGAATACGCTGGCGGGTTTTTCAGAAGTGAGACCTTAAGTGTCATTGGTGCTCGAATGCTGTGGAATTTTAGTGTGTTTCGCGATCAGGAGTGTACTGTTCCTGCCTCGTTAGGTTTGGTTCTGAGTGGATCAACAGTTCAGCAAAGCGCAACCACCGTGCCTACTGGCGGCACGCGCGAGGTTTCGCTCGGCAGCGCTCAGGAAGTCGATTTCCATTTTGATGAAGCAACTGTGGATAATGCGCCGATACCAGAAGAAAATTTCTTGGGTAAAGATGCGTATCTGGCACGAATTGAATACGACATTGTGTTGGTGCAAGATGGCAGGTTGTACGTTGGGAACATAGACCTTGAAGGTTATGACGGCACAACACCGGAAACTCGACCCATTTCGTTGGATTTACTCGGACAATACCGTCGCGCTCAGTAGACACCTTAGCGGCCTCAGTGGGTTACAGCCTATATGGTCACTTTGCAGCTCGCGCATAACCTGAGCACATGGACAGTTTTCAGGTTCCCGCCCGACAGCAGCGTTTTGAGCTTGAGATAAAACGCAGCAAGTTCATCACAACGGTGGACTACGTGCAAGATAAGGCGGCAGCCAAACACTTTATTCAGACTATTCGCAAAGCCTATCCAGATGCAAACCATCATTGCTGGGCGATGCTTGCCGGTAGCCCAACCGATATTTTCCAACAAGACCAAAGTGATGATGGTGAGCCCAAAGGGACTGCTGGCAAGCCAATGTTAAATGTGTTGCAGCATTCGGGTTTCGGCCATGTTGCGGTTGTTGTTACACGTTATTTTGGCGGTGTGAAGCTTGGCGCTGGTGGTTTGGTTCGCGCTTATTCTCAGTCGGTCAGTCATGCATTTAGCGAGCTTGAAACACAAACAAAATATGTTCAGTTTAAATGGCAGTTGCAAGTGCCGTACGCGTTGTATGACGCGTTGGAATACAAGTTGGCAGGAACTCATGTACATATGGGCGAAAAGCGGTTTGAAGACGTAATCCACGTTGAACTGTTGGTGCCCCAATCTGAAAATGTGGCGTTAGAGCAAATGCTAGGCGAGCTGGGTAATGGTGAAATCCACTTTAGTTACGAGTCACAAGAGCGTTAATGTGCTGAGCTTTGAGTCATTGTAAAAGGCTAATTGCCCAGCGCATTTTGAATGGCTTGATACGCAGGTTTGGTTTGGTAGGCTGTATCGAACATGAGCGGATGAACATTCTCCCGAAACGAATATTGATCGGTGAATCCCCAAGTCTGAATGGCTTTACAGCGCGGCTGTTGCAGGCATACGCTAATAAGTGACGCATATACGTTTGCCTGAGCCTGCAGATCGTCAGTTTCACGCAACCCAACATCGAGTTCGGTTATGTAGATGTCTAAATCTAAATCAGCAACTTTCTGAAAGTTTGCGCGTACTTCATCAATCTGATTAAAGTCGCTAAACACGTGTAATTGAAATCCAACACCATCAATCGGTACACCGCGTTCCAGCAGATTGTTAAGCATGGTAAAAAGCGTAGTAGCCTTGGGTCCGTTGATCGCAATATCGAAGTCGTTTAGCAGAAGCGTTGCGTTCGGAGCAGTTGTTCTGGCTTGGTGGAATGCTGTTTCTAAATAGGTTTCGCCCAAAGCGTTGTACCAGAGCGAATCTCTGTAGCCACCGCTATCACCTATAGGTTCATTAACAACATCCCACAGCGCGATATCGTCGCGATAGCGATTCATCAGGCGATGAATATATTCACGCATGTGTCCTTCAAGCTCTGCGGCATTTGCGGTTTCAATCCATTCCGGGAGTTGCCGGTGCCAAATAACAGGGTGTCCGTGTACTTGCATGTTGTTGAGTCTTGCGAAGGCGACTAGATTATCAATGTCGGCAAATTGATATTGTCCGGCAGATGGATTAATTTCATTCATCTTCATGGCGTTCTCAGGTGTCACCAAGTCAAATTCGTCTGCCGCAATGTCAGCGTATACCCCACCGTCTGGCCGGTGATAGTATTCCTGTAAAGAGGCGTAGCCGAATTGAATGCCCCTGACTGCTGCCAAATCACGCAAGCGTTGACCAGTACGTTCAAACGCTTGTATAGGCAGTACATTGATTGTTACGTTTTCGGTTGTTGTCAGGTTGCTATCAACAGAGTCTCTTACCAGTACTTGAACATTCATCTCTCCCGTGCTTGTTGGAATAAAGCGAAGGGTGTAGATATCTTCGTACAGTGGGTGATTTGAAAAACTTGCATTGGGTAAGCTTGACAGCAATTCTAGCGTTGGAACTGTGCCATTTAAGTCAATACCTTTGAATTCGTATACAACTGGGTCGTTAACTCTGGCAGTGTGTGGGCCAATTGGGTCGAGAGTTGGTGGCACGTTCGGAATCTGTGTTTCATCATCCGGCAGGCGCACGCGAATTAAAATAGTGCGAGTATTTCTGTATAGGCTGTTTTGCGAATCAACCGCTGTTACAGCAAACGCATTAATTCCGATATCGTTTTGTAGCGGTTGCCAGCGATAGGTTTTGCTGCCATCAAAATTGTCATCGAATGAAGCGCCCGGAGCAAGCGCAACCGGAAACATTCCCGGCAGTTCGCCATCGGCATCAATGGGTTTGAAAACGATCTCTAGCTGCTGCCCGGCGACTGCTTCAATATTCTGTATGTTTTCAAAGTCGGGGGCGCTGTTAAATTCTGGGTTAACATCGTCCGGTATTGTTATATCGGCAGGCAAGGGGCCTGATTCAAAGTCGGCATCGGTGTATCGGTTGGTGGCAGGTGCTTCGCTGCGTGGGACCGGGTTGCGTACTAATTGCAAATCGGTTGAGGTGTTAAAGCTTGCGGGTTCAGCAATCGGTTCATCATCTTGCGACGGAGCTGCGGTTAGCGGTGGGTTGGGCAGTGGCCCCAGCGGACCATCGACTTGGCCGCCTGTTGTGCCGCCTGTTGTGCCGCCTGTTGTGCCGCCTGTTGTGCTTTGGGAGTTGTCGCTGCTAGTACAGGCTGAGAATATCAACACCAGCAGAATGCCTGCGAATAATCGTCCGAATTGCGGGCGGTGATTTGGAATGTATTCTGGCATCATTCAAATTGGCTGGTTAGTGTGTAAATACAGAATGGAATGTTAGCGCAACCACTACGCAAACTGGTCCAATATACGATTGCTATGCGGAATGACTTTGCCTGCTGGAATATTTATGCGCCCTGATGGTTAATCAAGTCGCTCAATTCGCGATACACTAGAGCCGAAAATCGACAGTAACAGACTAAAGGATGTGCCCATGCAAACCAATACCTTTTTAAAAGCGATAAAAGCGCGTCAGCCACAGGTTGGTTTGTGGGTTAGTTTATGCAGTAACTATGCTGCCGATATCGTCGCTACGGCAGGCTACGACTGGGCGCTGCTCGACATGGAGCATTCGCCTAATGAAGTCGGTTTATTAATGAGTCAGATGCAGGCTTTGCAATCTGGTAACAGCGCTCCGGTAGCCCGACCCATGTGGAATGATTCAGTATTAGTGAAGCGCCTGATGGATGTTGGTGCGCAGTCCCTGTTGTTTCCAATGATACAGTCACCAGAAGAAGCCAAAATGGCGGTCAGTGCCACGCGTTACCCACCTCAAGGGATACGCGGTGTAAGTGGAACCACACGTGCGAATCATTTTGGCAGGGTGTCAGACTATTTCGACAAGGTGCATGATGAAGTCTGCGTCATTGTGCAAATAGAAACAATGCATGCGCTGAATCAAGTCGAAGCTATCGCAAGCGTAGATGGTGTAGATGGTGTTTTTTTCGGGCCGGCAGATCTGTCAGCAGATATGGGAAAGCTTGGTCAAACCAGCGACGCCCAACTTTGGGAACACATTACGAACGCCGCTAAACAAGTGGAAGCTGTCGGCAAGCCTGCCGGAACATTGGTTTTAGATGCAGGCAAAGCGTCTCGATTGCTGAACGATGGATTTACCTTTGTCGCTTGCGGGTCCGATCTTGCATTGCTGGCGCGAGGTGCTGATAAGTTGTTGGCCGATGTCAAGGCCGAACTGAAATAGGCGGTTTTGAAGCTGGCACCTTACAGTAAACAACGTTGCAGTAAACGGCATCGCAGTAAACGGCATTGCAGTAAACGACATTGCAGTAAACAAAATTGCACCAAAACCTGCACCAAAATTATAAAGAGGATTTATGTCTGAACAACCGATAGCACTTATAACTGGTGCAGCGCAAGGGATTGGCTTGGCGTGCGCGAAAGCCTTGGGTGAAATGGGTGCGCAGCTTGTACTCTCTGACATTAACGAAGCAGGTGTTCAGGCAGCTGCAGAATCGTTGGGGAACGGCGCTTTAGCTATTGCATGTGATGTGTCTGACGCTGACCAGGTAAACCATTTATTTGACCAGATAGAAAATAAGCTGGGCGTAGTTACTATGCTGGTCAACAATGCCGGCATTGGAAAACCCAATGATTTTCTGGAAACCAGTGTGGAAGACTTTCAGCGCGTGTTGGCTGTAAACCTTACCGGTACATTCATTGTGTTGCAAAGAGCTGCAAAGAGCATGGTGCGAGAGAAGCTCTCAGGTAGCATCGTCAATATGTCATCAATCAACGCGCAAGTTGCTATACCGACTATACCTGCTTACTGTGCGTCAAAAGGTGGTGTTAATCAGCTAACCAAATCCAGCTCACTGGCATTAGCCACACATGGCATCAGAGTGAATGCGGTTGGGCCGGGGTCAATAGACACGGAAATGATGGCAGCGGTTAATGCATCGGCGGAAGCCATGCAAACCGTTTTATCCCGCACACCGTTAAAACGTGTTGGTGAACCAGATGAAATCGCCAATGTCGTGGCATTTCTATGCAGCGACAAAGCCAGTTATATTACTGGCGAAACAATCTATGTTGATGGTGGCAGGCTTGGCATGAACTACACCTGCTAGGCCGAAAACGGCACCCGTAGTGCAACGGCTTCGGTTTATTGGCACTTAAGATTCACAACCCGCGAATGTTCTTCGCTTATTAGTGCCTCAAGTTCACTTTTAAGCTCATCGATCGCCATTGAATAGTGTGCTCTGCGTCAGATTTCATTGGCCAGCTGTCTATTACGCTCCAAGCACTGCGCTATCTGATACTTAAGGCGCCGCTCCAAGCCTGAATATTGATAGAATCCCCACGTGGAAAATCATTCAAGCCCAACATCGTTGCGTTGGTGCGTCGAATTTTTTAACCAGCATACTCATGTCGGCTTTTTGTAACTAACGAAAGCTGACTTAATACCGGGCAACAGTTGTGGTTCGGGTAGCCATTTTTGGAGAGCTATATATGAAAAAATTAGTCTTATCATCAGCAATTGCTGTTGGACTCAGCACTGCTGCCGGTTCAGCTATGGCTGATGAAATCAAGTTAGGCGTGTTTCTTGGATTTACAGGTCCAATCGAATCGCTCGTTGTCAACATGTCAGCTGGTGCGGAACACGCAATTGCTGAAGTGAGTGAGTCGGGTAAGTTGCTTGACGGCACCACTGTAATGCCTGTTCGTGCTGATACAACCTGTGTTGATGCAGCGGCGGCAACTGCGGCTATTGAACGATTAATTACATCAGACAAAGTTGCAGGCGTTATCGGTGGCGATTGCTCAGGTGTCACTACTGCTGCATTAACCAACGTTGCACTTCCTAACGGTATGGTTATGGTCTCGCCATCTGCTACATCACCAGCTTTATCAACGGTTGAAGATAACGGTTTGTTCTTCCGTACAGCGCCTTCTGATGCTCGTCAAGGTGTGGTGATGACAGACGTAATCATGGACAAAGGTTATAAAGAGGTTGCACTAACCTACACAAACAACGATTACGGTAAAGGTCTTGCCGATGCATTCCAAACTGCTTTTGAAGCTGCTGGTGGCTCAGTCACTATTTCCGCAGCTCATGAAGATGGTAAGGCAGACTACTCTGCAGAAGTAGGTGCATTAGCCTCTGCTGGTGGCGAAGTACTTGTGGTTGCCGGTTATCTCGACCAAGGTGGTAAAGGGATTATTCAGAGTTCACTCGACACGGGTGCATTTGAAACCTTTGTATTGCCAGATGGCATGGTTGGCGATGCATTGCCTGCAGCGATTGGTTCAGATTTAAATGGTTCTTTTGGTCAAGTGCCTGGTACAGATAGCCCTGGTGCTGCCCAATTGGCCGAATTAGCTGAAGGGTATGATGCTACTTCTCCTTTCGCTGCTGAATCTTATGACGCTGCTGCGCTCATCATGCTTGCGATGCAAGCCGCTGGTTCAACTGACCCTTCAAAGTATAAGGATACGTTAATGAGCGTTGCTAATGCGCCGGGTGAAGAGATTCTTCCAGGTGAATTGGCCAAAGGTCTTGAGATATTAGCCGGTGGTGGCGAAATCAACTACGTTGGTGCATCTAACGTTGAATTGATTGGTGCTGGTGAAAGTGCTGGTAACTACCGTGAAATTGAAATTAAAGATGGTGCTTTGTCAACTGTTGGCTATCGCTAAGCTTTAAACCCGGAAGCGGTCCATTCGTGGGCCGCTTTTTTGATCCCGCGTTAGTTGTTTGCCGCAATGTTGCCTGTCGATCGATATAGCTTGCTGATTAAACCTCAACTGTTCAATGGCCTGAACGAACTGAGCCGTATTTTTATTGGTTTATAAGAATAAGCGTTCCTCTAACTCCAGCTATGATTAAAGTCCAGAATTTGACGAAGAAGTTTGGTGGTTTCACCGCAGTTAATAATGCCTCCCTGGAAATTGCAGCGGGCTCTATTACCGGATTAATCGGACCAAACGGTGCCGGAAAAACCACTTTGTTCAATGTTATCGCCGGTGTTTACACACCGAGTGGTGGCAGTGTTTTTCTGGATGGTGAAGATATTACGGGCTTGCCGCCCCATGAGTTGTTTCACAAAGGTATGTTGCGTACCTTTCAAATCGCACACGAATTCTCATCATTGACGGTTCGCGAAAACCTGATGATGGTTCCGGGAAATCAAGCGGGCGAATCATTGCGCGATGTCTGGTTTTCCCGAAAGAAAGTCATGGCACAAGAGGCGTCTGTGTTGGAAAAAGCCAACGAAGTTATCGATTTTCTTGAAATTACGCATGTTGCCAATGAACTCGCTGGCAATCTCTCGGGTGGACAGAAAAAGCTGTTAGAGCTGGGTCGAACCATGATGGTTGATGCGAAAGTGGTGTTTCTGGATGAAGTGGGAGCTGGCGTTAACCGAACGTTATTAAATACGATTGGTGATGCCATTCTTCGCTTAAATAAAGAGCGTGGTTATACCTTTTGCGTTATCGAACATGATATGGATTTTATCGATAAACTCTGCGACCCGGTCATCGTTATGGCTGAGGGCACTGTACTGGCTGAAGGAACATTAAGCGAAATAAAAGCGAACGAACAAGTTATAGAGGCTTATCTTGGTACTGGTTTAAAAAACAAGGCAGCCTCATGAGTTACCTCATCGGTGAAAACATGACCGGGGGCTATGGTGGTGCAGATATATTGCACGATTGCACCATAGCTGCTGAGAAAGGTGAGATAGCGGTTATCGTAGGCCCTAATGGGGCTGGAAAATCAACTGCCATGAAAGCCGTTTTTGGTATGTTGGATATTCATACCGGGCGCGTCATGCTTGATGGTGAAGACATAACAAAGCTTTCGCCACAAGATCGCGTGGCAAAAGGCATGGCGTTTGTGCCGCAAACACGCAATGTATTTCCGTCCATGTCAGTAGAAGAGAATTTGGAGATGGGGGCATTCTTGCGCCGCGACGACATAAATTCAACCATGGAGCAGGTGTTTGAACTCTTTCCTATTCTCAAAGATAAGCGCAAGCAGAATGCTGGGGAGTTGTCAGGTGGTCAGCGCCAGCAAGTGGCAGTAGGTCGCGCTCTAATGACCCAACCCAAGTTACTCATGCTAGATGAACCAACCGCGGGTGTATCCCCGATAGTTATGGATGAATTGTTCGATCGGATAATAGAAGTTGCGCGCATTGGTATATCGGTATTGATGGTGGAACAAAATGCACGACAAGCCCTGAATATTGCAGATAAAGGCTATGTGTTAGTGCAAGGCCGCAACCGTTATACCGACACAGGTCAGGCTCTGTTGAACGACCCTGAAGTTCGAAAAAGTTTTCTGGGAGGATAATGATGCAGGATTTAATGAATGCATTCGCGCTGTTCTCCAACTTTGTGCTGGTGCCGGCAATAGCATATGGAAGTCAGTTAGCACTGGGTGCACTGGGAGTAACGCTGGTTTTTGGTATTTTACGATTCTCGAATTTTGCCCATGGCGATACCATGGCGTTCGGCACCATGATAACGATTCTTATCACTTGGTGGTTCCAGTCTTTGGGTCTGAGCCTTGGGCCTTTGCCCACTGCATTGTTAGCGCTGCCTTTCGCCATTGTTTTGTGCGCAGTGTTTGTTCTGCTGACAGACCGTGTAGTGTATAAATTTTATCGCGAGAAAAAAGCAGAACCTGTTATCTATCTGATTGCATCGGTAGGGGTGATGTTTGTCACCAACGGTATTGTCAGATTTATTATCGGTCCAGACGATCAGAATTTTGCTGACGGCGAGCGCTTTATCATCAAGGCGCGCGAATTTAAACAAATGACTGGCTTGTCTGAAGGTATCTCAATCAAAGTGAGCCAGGGTTTAACCGTGGTTACCATGATTGTGGTGGTGGCGGCTTTATTCTGGTTTCTGAATAAAACCAGAACCGGCAAGTCCATGCGCGCCTATTCTGATAACGAAGATCTTGCGCTGCTTTCGGGCATTAGTCCAGACAAAGTCGTGGCGGTTACCTGGATTATCGCTGCGGCCTTGGCAACCATTGCGGGTACGCTGTACGGGCTGGATAAGTCGTTTAAACCTTTCACCTACTTTCAATTATTACTGCCCATCTTTGCGTCTGCCATTGTTGGTGGGTTAGGCAATCCTTTGGGGGCTATCGCCGGTGCGTTCGTTATCGCCTTTTCCGAAATCCTCGTAACGTATGCGTACAAACGATTCGCGGGCTATTTGCTGCCTGAAGATTGGACCTCTGGTGGTCTGCTGCAACTGCTTTCCACAGACTATAAGTTTGCCGTTAGTTTTATTATTCTTTTGTTGGTCCTCCTGTTCAGGCCGACTGGCATTTTTAAGGGGACAGGTGTATGAGCTCTGCACTTAAAAACGTCCTGCTGTTTTCGATCATGGCAGCGCTTATCGTCGTTGTTGGGCAGTTTCAAAGTTGGAATCTGTCTTTGACGATTCTGAACCTTTGCCTAATCTCTGCGATTATGTCTTTAGGGGTTAATATTCAATGGGGTTACGCTGGACTATTTAACGTTGGTGTTATGGGGTTTGCCGCGATGGGCGGCTTGGCGGCGATGCTGATATCGGTCTCCCCTGTACCAGAAGCCTGGCAAGCTGGTGGGGTAGGCGTTATTGTCGGATTGTTTATCTTGATTGCCACTGTACTGGCAGCAATGTTCAGCTACCGGAAGATGGCAAAAAGCCCGGTACGGACTTTACTCATTGTCGCTATAGGTGTCATTGGTTATTTTATTTTAAGAAGCGTTGTCGACCCGGCAACAACAGCTATCGAAAAGGTCAATCCTGCGTCTACCGGTTATCTGGGTGGTCTGGGCTTACCGATTATTTTGGCTTGGCCGGTGGGTGGCTTATTCGCCGGAGCGGTGGCTTGGTTGGTTGGCAAAATTACGCTGGGTTTACGTACCGATTATTTGGCCATTGCTACTTTGGGTATTTCTGAAATCATCGTTGCTGTGCTCAAACATGAAGATTGGCTCACGCGTGGTGTGAAAAACGTTTCAGGGTTACCGCGGCCTGTACCCTATGAGATTAATTTGCAGCAAAGCGATTGGTTTCTGTCGCTTGCGCAACGTCTAGGTGCAGACCCAATTACGTTTTCAAGCATCTTTGTGAAGCTGTGTTACGCCAGTTTGTTTGCGGTTGTGCTGCTTATAATTTTGTATTTGTCTGAAAAAGCATTGCGGTCACCGTGGGGCAGGATGATGCGCGCCATTCGAGACAACGAAGTGTCTGCGAACGCGATGGGCAAAGATATAAAAGCCAGGCATCTTCAGGTGTTTGTGTTGGGTTCAATTGTTGTCGGGATCGCTGGTGCCATGCTGACAACACTCGATGGTCAGCTCACACCTTCGTCCTATCAGCCTTTACGGTTCACCTTTCTCATCTGGGTTATGGTGATTGTCGGGGGCTCTGGAAATAACTGGGGTGCAGTGCTAGGTGGTTTCGTAATCTGGTTTTTCTGGATTGAAGCTGAGCCCATTGGGTTGTGGCTTATGGATACGCTAACGTCTGGAATGGATGCCGAGAGTCCTTTGAGAGCACATCTTATTGAATCGGCAGCACACATGCGATTAATGACAATGGGGGTTATTCTGCTGTTGGCCCTGCGATTTAGTCCACGCGGGCTCATTCCTGAAAAAGTGAGTCACCATTAACATTTTGATGCGTAAAAACCGCTGACGTTCCCGGATTGGGCGCTCCGGGCCGTGCCAGAAAGGGTATTCCGGTCTGGAAGCTGTGCCGGGAAAATCGGCTGAGAAGTCATCTTTTCGGGGCTAAAAGACCGCCAAATGTGACATAAGGTTACAAACTTGTGTCCTATTGAAAATCACGTTGTATTCAGTCGTTGCCACCTGAAGATGGTTATCTGGTTAACCGAAACAGGTTCAACGACATAATGCAGACGAATTGATGATCAATCTTACCTTACCGAAGAATCTGATACTACTGGTGTTAATCAGCTGTTCGGCGTGTTCGTCCAACGTACCAACCGCAGCAGAAGAGCAAACAACTGTATATGAGGTGTCCGATCAGCCTTTAACTGCCCAACCTGCAGAAGCGCTATTGGAGCACAGTAATATCGAGTACATGCGTATTAAGCATCACATGGTTGAGTGTGAAGGATTTGAGGTTGATCATTGTTTTGTTGCTCAGAAGGAAGGTAGTGATGAGTGGGTATATGTGTACGAATCCATTGAAGGCTTCGACTATCAGTGGGGAGTCGAATACGAAATACTCGTTCAAGCACAGGAGATCGATTCAGGTTTTGCGGATGCACTAAGTTTGCGCTATACGCTGCTTGAAGTTGTGTCAGAGACGCAACATGAAGCCAGCGAGGCTTTTCAATACCTGTCTCGCAAGCCACACGAGCGCATTGTGGAGATCGCGCCTGGACAGTTTAGTCTGTTGAACAACAAGATTTTTACCTGCACCAGTGATACTTGTGGAGCTCTACGCTCTGCTATCGATCAAGAACACTCTGCATTACTTTCTTTTCGACAGGATGTTGACCCGTCAATGCCAATGGTTTTGGATGCTGTGCTGTGTAACGACGCTGCGGAATCATTTTCAGCTTCTTGCCTATAAGGCTGTTGCAGTCCTTTCGCACTGTTTTTTTTGATCTTGAAGTAGTGCGCCATTAGAGTGTTGTCTTAGTCATCCAGTGGCATGCCTGCTCGAGCCGCGAAATAGAATGCCTCCGTGCGATTATGCACCCCTAACACCTTAAATATAGTTGCCAGATGCGCTTTAACCGTGTTTTGAGAAATATTCATCTCTATGGATATGCCCTTGTTGGATGCGCCTTTGGCGATATGTCTTAGCACTTCTTTTTGTCTGTCGGAAAGTGATGAGACCACCGACAAATCAGAACTCCCCCAATTTTTTCCGGTTGGTTGTGCGGTTTGTTCGATAAGCTCCAAAGATAGAAAGCGTTGTCCATTGCGAACAGCATGAATGGCCTTAAGCAGTTCTTTATAAGGCGACGTTTTACTGACACATGCAGATGCGCCTAATACCATGGCCTGCTTGGCAAGCTGTAAGTCAGCATTGTCTGATACTGCAATGATGGGTGTAGTTGGAGTTATTTTTTTAATGCTACGAAGAGAGTCAAGGCCCATTGCATCTTTTAGCTTGACGTCCAGAAATATGAGATCGAATTTCTTTGCATTAAGTATGACTAATGCAGACTTTAAGTTTTCTGCCTCCTCGCATAGATCAAGCAGATTGGAATTTTTAAGTAACAGTTTTAATCCATCGCGAAAGAGAGTGTGCTGTGCGATCAAAAGCATGTTCATGATTTACATACCGCCATAACCTCTAAGCCTTAACTATATATTCAAATGGGACGTGCTGCCAACAGTCAGAAGCTTAAGTTTGGGTAAACGGTAATGTCATAGAGTTATATTGTTAACGATGCATAGTCCATTCATATTAGTAAATATTACGGCTTGCCTTTTTAAAAGGTTATACAAAAGTATTGCAATTAAGTGGTTCACGAGTACAAAGCGAGCTAAACAGTGCGAATAGGGTATTTGCAGCCCTTAATGTTTGTCTTTTTTCATCTTCATTTAAGCCAGTAATAAAACTTGTTGCATGAATATTGTGAATTTGAACCAAGAATTAAATCTTGGAACTAATTCAGGACGGAGTAAAGAAACGAGCAAAGGCGTTAAGCTCAGGGGTTGAAAGCAACAAGTTCAAATGCATGCACTCAAGAGAAAGAGGCTGCAAACTCGGCAGCTCGTTTGCGCATTTCTTCAGTGGATACGTCTTCAACTTTATGCGCAAAGGTCCATTCGTAACCGTGGCCATCTGTCACCTTGGCATTTCTGTCTCCCCAGAACATAGTTTCAGGCTCCGATGATGACTGCATGCCCGCATCTATGGCTTGCTGATATGCGGCGTCTGCGTTATCCACATACAGCATAAAGTTAACTGGTGAACGTCCACTGGGAGCGCTTGCAAAGCCTGGCCATTCGCCACTTAGCATGAATCGATGCCCGGCTATTGATAACTCTGCGTGCATTATGGAGCCATCAGGGCCATCCATTATATTGCTAACGGTTGCGCCCAGTGCTACTTTGTACAGCTCGATGGCGTCAGCAGGTTTTGCAACGGTTGCGTATGCAATTAGCATGTTATTTATCCCTCACATTCAGGTAACTGTTTATATTGGCCGCCAGTGTCTATTATGGTTAGGTAATAGCTAGAAAAGACTAATTTTGTATTTACGCGTCCTTACAATCAACGGCGCTCGCATGGCTACAGCAGCTTTAAATGTAATGGAAATACGTCTGTACAAGCAAGCAAGAATTGATATATGCTTTGAACGAACAATGCAGCATTTGAGAAATTCTTATGCCAGATGCTTTCCTGTCAGCCGGTTTAACTTCAGGATTACCAGCCAAACTTCTCACTAGCCCACTATCCGGCCTGTTAGCTGGTTTATGTATAGGTCTGTTCGCTCGCTTACCAGTTGGCATCTCCTGAGCTTCATGCAAGCGTGTTACACGTACCGTCGATGTTATAGGATTGTATGCCGCATTGTACTTGCGGTGCTTTGTGTTCAAACCATTTTCATGTCCCTTAGTGTGGCGGCCGAAGATACCGTACGGCCTTTAGAACTACCTGTATCTCAAACAACTTCCGCTGCACCTTCTTTAAAAACGAACGAATTATTCGATTATGAATTTGAGTTTGCCCGGCTGGTCTATGACGGTGGGTGGGAATGGCCTCGATGGCAGGCAGATTACCCGGATGCAGAATTTCATTTTTCAAACGGGTTACGTCGACTGACACGCATTCAAGTTTCCAACGGCAGTAAGATTCTACGTCTCGATGATGATGTGTTATTCGACTATCCTTGGCTGTACGTCGTAGAGGTGGGTTTTTTATCGTTGTCTCACAGTGAGCGACGTCAGCTTAGAGAATATTTACTGCGTGGTGGATTTCTGATGATCGATGACTTTCACGGTGCTCGTGAGTGGGCCAATTTCTCGAGCATCATACGGCAGGTATTTCCAGATCGAGCACTGGTTGCACTCGAAGCAAATACGCACTTGTTCAATATTCAATTTGACATTGATAAGCGCTTACAAATACCGGGTATAAGATCTGTTATGAACAACCGTACCTGGGAGAAAGGTGGCACTAACCCGGGCTGGTTTGGCATTAAAGATGACGAAGGCCGGATAATGCTGGTGGTCAACTTCAATCAGGATATTGGCGATGCCTGGGAGCATGCAGATGATGCGGTCTATCCAGCGCCCTACACAGCGCTTGCTTATAGGCTGGGTGTCAACTACGTGCTTTATGCCATGACTCATTAAACGGCGAAACATCCTTTTAATTGCCTTGCTGCCACAGTTATTGTAGATCTTCATAGCGTGTACCCTTTGCAGCGATGCTAAAATCCACTGTATTCATTAGTGGGTTTCTTTTATGAACAATCCAATCCCTTTGAGCGCCTCGTCAGTCAGCTCAGATACTGCTGGTGCCGTGATCACTTTAAGTGATGTCTGTAAGCGGTACGGTTCTCTTGATGTGCTAACAGGCCTCAGCCTTCAAGTGGAAAGAGGGGAGGTTTATGGGTTCCTGGGTCGAAATGGCGCTGGAAAATCGACTGCCATTCGAATGATGATGGGTATCACCAAAATCAGTAGTGGCTCGATTCATCTTTTTGGAGAATCGATCAACAGCAGCGTGGTTACGGCCCGTCAGCGTATTGGTTATGTGGCCCAGGAGCAACACTTTTACCCTTGGATGACGCCAAAACAATTGGCGAAGTTTGTCAAAGGCTTTTACCCAAAATGGGATCAGGCCCGCTATGAAAAATTGCTCAATGTATTTGAGCTCCCGATGAAAAGAAAATTGGGTAATTTTTCAGGCGGTATGAAGGCCAAACTGGCGCTGAGCCTTGCGTTGGCTACTCGTCCGGAATGCTTGATTCTCGATGAGCCAACCGCAGGCATGGATCCAGTTGCTCGTCGTGAGTTTTTAGATCTGGTTAGCGAAGAGGCGCGAAACGACGATGCAACCATTTTTTTCTCAACTCACCTAATTGATGATATTGAAGCTATTGCAGATCGTATCGGCATCATAGAGTCGGGCAGGGCAGTGTACGAAGGGCCTTTAGGGCCTTTGTCTGAAAGTTTGGCAACTTACTCCATTGACAACACTCTGTATCGCCCGGGACAGGTGCCTGGCGACTTCGTTAATAGTGCTGTCAATGTACTGCAGAGTAGCTCGCGACATGGTCGCCATCATGTTGTTTTGCAATTTCCGTATGGTGCGCCACTTTCACCGGTACTCGATTATGGCTGGCGTCAAGATTCAATGACTTTGGAAGATGTGTTCATTGCAGTGGTCGCAAAATCGAGTCATCGCGAATGAGCTTTTTAAGTCTTCTGTACAAAGACCTTCGTGAGCATGCAATATCGCTGGTTAGTCTCGGGTTCGGTTTTTTTGTCGTGTTAATGGTGGCATTCAGTCAGCAGAGTACTGGTACTTTTAACATGAGTACCTTTCAGGTCGTACGCTTCTCGCTCGTTACGGTTATTCCACTTATCGCGTTTATTGTCGGTAACAGGTTAGTCGTTAAGGAATATGTTGGTGGCACCAGAAAATTTGTTGAAGCCTTGCCGATACAGAAATTCATGCCACTGTTGGTTAAGTACCTTATCGGTCTATTATTTATTTTAGCGCTATGTGTTGTGGTGGTGTATTTATCAGCAGGTGTTGCTGATGCTGCAGAGGGTATTACCCGTCAATACACCAAGCTACTGTTGTTAAAAACATGTGCCATCGGCTTGCTCATCTGGAGTATCGTATTTTTCGTCAGTTTTACCGGTCGGATACGTCTGGTTATATACGTCGTCATGGGTCTTACCCTCATGTATTTTATGCGTAAACCCGGGTTCGACGATGCAGGCTTTCCTCCCTTGGCACTATTAGATCGTGATTTATTTGTATTCGAGCGGGACGTTGTTCCGGTTGGCGACCTAATTGGCACTGTTTTGATTTCACTGGCATTTGTTATTGCAGGTTTTTTGCTGGCGCTGGTGAACGATGGTTCTATCGCTGAGCAACTGGGAAAGCCTGTTACTCGACGTGATATGGCCGCTTTTGCGCTACTGGGAATCGGCTTGCTAACGGTCTATCAAACGTTGCAAAAAAAATGGGAAACAGAAACCTACGCTTTATCTGGAGAATATGTTGCTCGTGTAGCCTCTCCTGGTATCGCTGTTTCTTACAATGAGCCGGCTAATCAAGCTGTGGCGAATCGCATTGTTGATTCATTGAGTGAACGGCTAACCAGCTTTCAAACAGCGATGGGATTAGCAGATCTACCTCAGGTTCAAATAGCACTGAATACGGAGCTTGAGCGCACTGAAATAGAGCCGGATTTACTCGATGGTGTGTTTCTAACTGCCAACTACACCGACTACGATACATTTGAGTTCGCGTTGTTAAATTCCATTGCCATGCATCATATGTTGTTGGATCTTACCAACGGCCGTTGGGATTATGAAACTCGACATTGGCTACTTGATGGGCTTGCTCGTTGGTGGAGTGAGGGTTCGATCAATGCGAAAAATTCCCCTAACAATAACGAGCTACTGGGTTTGGCGTTAGTCTCTAAACAACGCTTCAATTTTACTGGTAATCCACTTTTGACTTGGCAAACCATCACTGACCAACATGGTTTTGAGGGGGCTGATGCACTCTCTTATTCAGCAATGCTGTATCTGGAATCGATTAAGGGCGCCGATACACTGATTCAATTAACAGCCGACTATATCAATGAAGAGGTTGGAACAACATCGCTTGAATCGCTTAAGCGATACTTGAAAACAGATACTAATCGGTTTGAGCGTGTAACCGGATTGAACTTCGAAGGCTTTACCTCCGACTGGCTTAGATGGCTGGATAGCTTTGCAGATAATCCCGACATTGCCGAGTTTGTTGCCTCAGTGCCGAAGCTTGACGGCGAAATAAAAAGTGTGCGCAATGAAAATGGCGGGTATCTTATTATTGGGCAGTACAAAAAACAGAATGGATACGTGGATGGTGTTGCTGGAACCTGTGTGTTAAGGCATCAGCCAGCATTTGCGTATGATCAGGAAACCATGATTTATACCCGGAAACGGGACAAAGCGAATTGTATTATCGACGGCATTGCTCACAGCGTCGATTCTCCCTACACATCGGGAGATCGATTCTACGGATTGCTCGAGTTTGAATCCGAAAAGTTTCACCGTCCCATCCCGCTTTGGGTTGGAAGGGTGCACGTACAATGATCGGTTTAGTCCAAAAAGAATTAAAGCAGCTGATTCCGTACGCGCTCATATGGTTCAGTTTAATGGCTTTGTCGTATGGTTCGGAGCTGTTTTCGCTGCGAGTTGATGAGTCCAGCTATGCTGCATGGTGTGGTGAAGTTTGCGATGCCGGTATATTCACCGATTTGGTGTTTTTCAATATTCTATTGTTTCTCATTGCTGCTTACAGTTTATTCCCACGCGAATACGATGACTCAACGGTCGATTTTCTGCGAAGTCTACCTGTTTCCCGTTCAAGGATATTTGTTGCCAAGATAGTCGCTATACTTCTGCTCCTGTGGCTTCTTATACTGTTCGATCGTGTATTTCAGATTGCCGTACTGTCGCTCAACACACAATCCATTACAGGTAAAGCCTATTGGAAAACCGATCTGCTATTTTACGTTCGGGATTGCCTGTTTGCGTTTGTTATTGTGTGTCACGGTGTTTTTCTTTCCTGGTTCAGGACAATTGGCCTGATACTTTACTGCACTTATCTCATTGTGCTCATTTGGCTTGAGCAAGTGCTTAAGGTGTCTGGGGTTTACAGTGTTTTTGGTTTCTACAGTAACGAATACAACGGTCAGAACCTGCTTCTGGACTGGGCAACCATCGGTTTTCATTTGGTTGTTGCAGCTTTGCTTTTGTTTGTAAGTTATTTTTTGTGGAGCAATACCGATTCGAAACCCCGTGCACCGGGAAGTGGAAAGTTAGCGAAAATAGTACCGATATTATTTTCTGTTATCGCTTTTTTCATGGTTGCCGGTTATATGATAACGATGATGGGTGTAGGCAGCGACGATTCTGAACAAGGTATTGCAAGGGTTACTTCCGAGCACTACATGTTTTCATATCGTGATACCGACGAAGAGGCAATGCAAGAGCTACTTAAGTACGCAGAGCCTGACTATGAAGCACTGGTGGCGCTATTGGGTGCGAAGAATCGACCGATAATTCAGGCCGATATGACATCAGAGAGCAATCATGCGCTAGGCTTGGCGAGTTGGAAGAGTATAAAGATGATTCTAACCACCAAGGATGAGGTTAATCCACTTTATCGGCGTGTGTTGAGCCACGAAACAGCGCACGTATTTCAGTCGGTAGAATCCGATAGAGCATTCAGTGAGTCAGGCAATAGCGTTAACTTCTTTATAGAGGGTATGGCTCAGTTCACGTCATTCCAGATTGTGCCCGACGTAGACTCCCGCGATTCGAATTGGATGATATCTGCCGTATCGTGGGCGCGTCATAACATCAAGTTTGAAGAAATGGCGAACCGGCAAGTGTTTGCCACTTTGTATGACCCTGAAATGCTGTATGGGATAGGCGATATCTGGGTTAGTGCATTGGCGCAAACTTGCGGCGTTGAATCTATCGGTAATTTTTTAAGAGCCGTTGGTCGTGACAACGCGCCGCCCAACTTGTCGGGATCACTATATTGGCGTAGCCATTTACAGCACATTGGTTGTGAACTGGAAGAAGTTAATAATCACTGGCGCGGCATGATGCAGAATATTGTTGACACCCGCAGCATCGGTGCATTTCCGCATTTTGAAAATGTCATTGTTAGCCGGGATGAGGCCACAGATCTGATATCAATCATCGCTGATTTGAAAGCTGGCGAACTAGGCGTGCTGCCACAAAACTATTACTTGCGGGTGCAAAGTGAAGTGAAGTTGGCGAATGCGATAAGCCCAGTTATTACAGGTAAGCTTGTCCGGGACGGGGAAACGGCGCGCGTCGAGTTTTCGGTGCTACCAAGATTGATAGATGGGCAGAAATTTCGTTATCAGTTGGGTTATATGCCATTACCGGACTCTCGTAATTTTTACGAACAATGGCGCTCCGGTTCTGTGCCGTAATGGTCAAGCTCGTCTGGTTGTCATCGTTAACGCACAGCCCTTGCTAAGGATAGTGTTATGCAGGCAGGTGTAATGCAGAAAAGCCACTTGCAAAAAAGCAACGTGCAGACAATAGGTTTCTTATGTTAAGCCAGCAAATTAATACATATCTATTAGCCAGTAGCGGTGTGCTTTACGGACTGCTGCTGGTCAATTTGATTCTTATTGTTATTGCGCCGTATATAGTCGATCGTATTTCCAATAATGATTTACCCGAAGGAGCCCGTGACTTTCGAATAAACGTTATTCGAGGGCTCAATGTTCTTATTATCGGGTTGTTAGGTCATTTCCGTTTTTACAGTGAAGGACAATCAGGACAAGGTATAGGTGTCAAAATCCTTTCAATTCTGATCATTATCTATCTGAGCTACTTAAGTGCCCATCTTATTGGGCGGTTCGTCAGGCTCCGGTTCGGTAGGCCGATGAATTCGGTTGGTACAGGGCCTCGTATAGCTGACACCTACGCATCCAGAGCGCTAACCATATTTATCAGTGTGTTCATCGGGATTATGGCGCTTATTTCAATCATAAGGGTTGCAGGATTTAGTTCCTTGCTTGAAGCGGGGGGCGTTATTGGATTTGTGGGAGTTTTTCTTGCGCTGACCCAAGGGGCATGGGCACCTGACATCATTAGTGGTTTGGTAATTTTGAACAGCAAAATGTTCAAAGAACGTGACGTCATAAAAATACGAGATGGTAGCGACGAGATTCACGCCATTGTTTATCGCACCTTGGCTTTCCACACTGAGCTGTTAAATCTGGTGGATAACCATCGCATTATGATAAAAAACTCTAAAATACGCGATTTAACATTGCACAACCTATCCCGGTTTGCATCGGCTCGTGGATTACGCGAAACCATGCTATTTAAAATCGGGTATGGTGTTTCAAGTAAACAAGTGCGCGCTATGTTTGAGTCTGCATTTCAGGCGGCAGTGGAAGATGCCGAGATTCCATTGGAGGAACAATATCCACTTGAAATCAGACTCAAAGACACAGGCGACCATGCCATAGAGTGGTCGGTTCATTACTACACGAAAGATGAATCTTCACTGATAAAAACCAAGCAGCTTTTTCGAGAGAAAATACTGGAAGCAAGCCTCGATGCAGGCATTGATTTATCAACACCCATTACCCACCAAGGTTCAATTCCAATTGCATAAACTATGCGTGTACATTATCCGTTATGGCGTTTTGGCGTTGGTCATTAATAGCGCTAGCAATGGTGTTTAATAGAACGTCTGGGCTAACTGGCTTGTTCAAAACCCGAAAGGCGGAGTTACTGGCTTTACGAACCAGATCACTGTGCATGTTACCTGTCACTATAACCGCTGGTAAGTTTTTATTGGCGGCTTCGCATACTCGTTTAATCGCCATATCGCCGGTTACCCCATCCTCCAACTGGTAATCGACCAGGAGTAAATCAGGCAGTTCTGTAAGTTCGCCAATAATCTCCAGTGACTCATCGATATTTCGTGCAGGATAGGCTTCGCAGTTTAGCTCGGTTAACATGAGTAGCATTGCATCGAGCACGACGGGATTGTCTTCTATCACCATTACTCTGTAAGAGCCAAACTCCGGGCTAGTGGCTGTTTCAGGATGAAGGTCATGGTGATATGAATCATCACCCAGTGGTATGGATAAAGTGATACGCGTACCGCGTTCTTTACTCGAATCGAGTTTTATCTCCACATCCAGTAAGTCTGTTAACCTTTTGACAATGGACAATCCCAGCCCCATTCCAAAATTTGGTTGGGATTTCTGTTCGTCTATCCTTCTGTATTCTCCGAATATTGCCTGATGTTGCTCTTTGGGTATGCCGGGCCCTGTGTCCTTTACATGCACAAGCAGGCAATCGTGCTCCATTTCAGTAACAATATTGATATTGCCGGCTAGGGTGTGTTTAACCGCGTTAGATACCAGGTTTCTAATAATACGAATAAGCAGCAAGCTGTCAGTAAACACGATTGCGCTGCTGTTGTTTATGTGTAACTTTAACCCTTTCTGTTTTGCCTCAGTTCCGAATTCATCTTCAATTGATTTGAGTAATGGTGCAATATTGAAATGATTCTTGGTAACTTTTACCGCATCTGCATCTAACTTGGATATATCCAGAATACTGTTTAACAGGTTGTTGAGATCTTTAGACGACTGTTTTATCTTTCCCAGGGTCGATCTTTGTTCTGCATCAATTATCTTGTTTTCTAACGATTCTATGAGTAACCCAATAGCGTGCAAGGGTTGTCTTAAGTCATGACTCGCCGTGGCAATGAAATTATTTTTCCTGTTGAAAGCAGATTGCGTACGCTTGCTCAATGCCTCGGCTTTGCGGCGCTGATCATTCAGTGTGCCGATAATGGGAGATATTTCGATATTGTGTCGACTGACTATTGAAGTAACATCATTGGAGTTTTCAGATTTGGTGTGTAATTTTGTCACGCACACAAGTAAGCCAAAAATCTGCCCGTGTCGATCTCTTAAAGGTACTTTCGCTACTTGTTCATGAACCTGCTCCAATGCTGTTTCCTGAACGATCTGGTTTTCAAAATAGTTGGGGTTTCCATCGGCAATGACTTCGTCATCCAGTTGCCAGTATCCTTTCCACTCTTTATCCGGATTGCCCAAAACCAGCTCGGCCTCTGTGCCAAGTTCCAAATCATTTTTACCAATGACTTCATCCAGTGTTTTCTTGTGGAAATTCAGAAAAAGTGGCGACGCGGCAATAAAGCGATGTTCCAGGTCTTTGACTACCATCCAATCGGTAGTGTTTTGAAGAACTGCTTGAAGCACTTCAAACGCGTTTTCTTGTAGGACATTTTGATCGACATGATTGCTCGAGTTTGTAGTTGCACCACCAACTTCACTGGCAACCTGATTGTAGTTCTGCCTTGCTGCCTTGTGTACCAAGCTGACTTGTTCTGCCTTGCTGAGCGAACTCATTCGAGCATCGAGACGTAGTTTGATTGTCGGGCTGAGTAACTCCGCCGCTGAAACGAGCTCTATTCGATTCAGTTCACTGGTGAATTTGTCCGACAGTGGTTCTTTCCATATCGAGTGCGCATCGATCAGTATCAACACCATGGATGCGTTGTTGAGACTGTCATCCAGCGGGTAGTCAATTGTTTTGCCGCGACAATCGATCAGTGCAGCATCGAATTTGCCGAATTCGGTTTTAGTCGATACCGCAAAGACATTGAAGTGTTGCTCAAGCTGATTTTGTAACTTATCGTCTAACGCGCTGCACAAGACGAGGGAGTAGCGTTGCACCTTGTTATCGCCAGTTAAATCCGCCACCGTGTTCATTGCCGGATTGTCTGACGGAATTTGATTTTTTATGTAATAGGAAAGCATATACCGCTGCTTGTATTCATACTGAATAAATAGGATAGCTGTAAGCTAGCAATAAGACTTTAATCCCACAACAGCCTCTTTGGGTAGTGCGGATAGATTTCTGCCGCGTGATTAGCTTGAAAAAGTGCGTGTTCTAAATGTTAAATTGTTTCACGAAGAATAATTGTCGTTATGCGCATAGTTGTAAGAAGCTGATAAGTAATGTCATTTTCACTGATCACATGATCGTGTAAATTAATTGCATGACATAATTGATCTAGTAATTGGTTTTGATGTAACGCGATTTGTTTCTTTCTGGTCAGCGCTCTGTTTGCTCTTGTTTACAATTCAATGCTGGTTTGAAGGGTGGATAAACGGAAAGCTGGGCAGGAAATATCATCGAGTAGTGTCGACAGTGACAAATAATCTGCTCAGCGTTGTCGATGCCATGAGTATTATCTGAAATGGTTATTTCATAGTTTGTTACTGGTTCAAATTGGTTAATCGTTATGTGTTGCAGCTCCATACTGTAAGAAGTGACAGTTGTGTTAGTGCCAGCGCTTAATATGTAACCTGCTGGCGCGCCACTGTTCTTTGTTTGCACGGTTTTACGCTTGAGTCTATTTCTATTACCAAACAACGCGTATCAACGCTCTTAAACATTATGCTCCCCAACATGTCCTTTATGCGCGCTTCGGTTCAGGGAACGATTCGTTGGCTGAGCGAGATATCGAATCCGGCTTTTTCACCAACGCAATGTGGGGGAATGGAATAGACCATTGGTTATCGGTGCAGGTTTCAATGCAAGCGCTTTGAATCAGTCGCTGAATTCGATAATAAGAAAAGGCCGCTGCACTATTCATCGTAACGAAAATCCAGTAGTTAATGGACGAGTCGCCAGCTTCTGCAAGTTCCACCCTGACCTCATTTAAAGCGTAGCCGAGAGAACTATCTGAAAGCGCCTGGGTAATTGAATTGTTCAGCGATTCGGGAATGACAGAGGCGCTAATATATTGATGTGAATAGTCCACACCGAATGTTCCGGTAACGCCGAAGGTGCCTGGCCTACTTAAATTAGTCATCGACATTGCATAGAATTGCGCGGCAGGTACGGACCATAATTCTCCACCTCGTTTCGCTAATTCAACAGTATCCGGATTCTGATTTAACACTTTAACCAGCGTGCCATCTTCGGTGAGCATTACATCTCCTACCGAGCTTGGAAACCAGCTATCGTTGGTGGTTGGCCGAGAGCTGATTTGTGTAAGCTCGGCTAACGGAATGCGTAAGCTACCGCTGAGTTCGGGATTTTTAAACAAGGTGTACATGTTTATCGATTCCACACGGTAGGGCAACCCGTTATAAATTACCCGTTCACCTTCTCGCATTGCCCCCAGATTCAATAGCAGACGTGCTTCCGTAACATATCGCGGTAATAGTTGTTTGGCGTTCAATACAAACCCCACAATGAGCAGTATCAGCAAGCCCAATAGCAATACGTCGTGACGTTCGTAAAACACGATGAACACGGCAATAAGTACTAGAGAGAAGGTGAGTGCCTGAACGCTGTATTTCGCCACTCGGTAGCGCGTCCGGCTATCTGGCTGACGACGATCAAGCAGCGTGTGCCTGTAGGTTTTGAGCATCATTCGAATACTGAACCAAACCAGCCAGGCTGCAGCAACGGCCATCAGGATGGTTAAGCCACGGCCCTTAGCAAACCCTACTAACGCGTTGTAGACAGTGGTTGATATAGGTTGGTCGCCTTCAAGTGCTTTCAGTTGAATGCGCGCCACTTCAATGTTGCTGTTGGCATCATCCAATCGCTTCTGCCATTTATTCGTCAGTGTTTTGATGCTGTTGTGCAAGGTCTGGCTGGGGTCTGTAACGGCCGATAGTGAGAGTGTCTGCAGCGCTTCTTTACTGACTTCAGCTTCGTCGAGTTTTAACGCTATCAGTTCGTTGAGTTCTTTTATTTGTCGTGGTTTTTCCGTTATTTCTTTAAGGCTGTCTAGCACGGGTTGGGCAATGAGCGATACATCTTCCCGCCAATCTTTTTTCTTCTCTGTGGTTGCTTCTTCAAACAGCTTTCTATCGATGCCGCCGGTGGCAATGGTTTCCAGCGTTTTGCGTAGTTGCACTATATCGGTGGTTAGAACGTTTGCGCTACGGCGCAAATCGCCTTTGTCCTGCTCATTGGCCAGTGCGATTTCATCGCCCAGTTTGCGGCGCTCAAGTAGCTTTGTATCTAATACAGACTGAATGTAGTAAAGCTGCTTTTGCCTGTTGCTCTGTTCTACAGACAGCTTGGTAGTGAGTTCTGTGTCAGGTGCAACCGTAAGCCGGCTCGGTAAATTGGCCGATGCCGCGCCAAGCGCTGGTGATTCTTCCGCGCCGGTTTTCTCAGGCTCGACAAGTGTGGTGCTTTGCTGTGCCTGACTATGAACGGGCATTATCACGAGCGCCAGCAAAAGCAGTAGTCGATGAGCGATACCAGCGCTGAGTTGGAACCGGTTCGGCTTGTTGCAAAAGTTGATTAGCTGGATGAGCACGTCGAGCGCAGATGGTTGTAGAAGACTGGTCTTCTGCGAAGCGACAAACGTGCCTAACCGGCCCAGTGTGGTCGGCAGACAGCTATAAATGGCGGGTTATGCGCTATCTGCATTGCCAGTCAAAAAAATGGCTGCTTTGTTCGCGTGGCTTTTTCTACATAACTAGCGCTGTTTCCGCGCTGTTTACTGATTTCTGACCCAGATCGGATAAGCTGTGTTGATGCCGCCACGATTGGTCGTATAGCCCTGCACTGTGTACCCTTGCCCCGATGGCCCGCTCCAGGGCTGGGCCTTTTTGTTATTACTTTTATTGTAGGCGTGCACGATAATGTCGATGACATCGTCTCGGGATAAGCTGTCCGGGAAGAAGCTGGAGTTCTTGCTCTTCCATTGATTGCCATCGCGGACCTCGATAACGGCGGTGTACACGCCAGCGTTGTTCGGTTGATCGCGAATCGATTTCACGCGAGCGTTGGCGGGGTCCTTGCCCCCGGGTCTTGAGTGGTAGCCCGTGGGTTTTCCCGATCTGTTAATTTCACCCTCAAACACGTGCCACAGGTTAATCTCGGGACTGGTGGACGACCATTTTTTTGTTGTTGGGTGTGTATTGGTGTTGTTCGCTGACTGATTTGTCGTCAGAGAGCCATTTTGATTGTTATTAGCGCTGTTATTGCTGGGTTGATTGATCGATTCGCCCCGCGAGAGCGCTTCCAGATCGATGCCCAGACGGTCCAGATTAACGCCAAGCAGAACCAAAACGGCGGCAATAATGGGAATGTATCTTCGGTAGCGGTTCACGAATTCACCTGTGAGCTTGAATCTGTTGGAAGTGTAACACTCCAAGATACCCGGCTGCGTGATCATCGATTGCAGCAAAATATCGTCAATTCTGTGCTCAATCCGGTTCAATTGACTATGGTTATCAGAACTGTGCAGGTACAGTGCAGTGTGCTTTGGGTTAGATTACCAAGCCGGTGGCGTGCAGGGTCTAGAACCTGACGCGCAGTGCGCGCATTTGTGCTCCGTAGCGATATCTGTCGGTATTATTACCAACGGTGCTATTTTGCTTGGATGGTGGCGCTTTTTTCGTCAAAATTGGGTTTTAATCACTTTGCGCGGCAATACGCTATAAAGGGAGCATGGGTCGTTGATCAACAAGCTATTCAAGCTGGGGTTCGTCTGCTGGTTTGCGCTATCGCAAATCCTGGTGGGTATGTCTTCGGCTAACGCACAGAGCGGTTTGATCGACGTGGAGCCTCCGCTGATCGAGCACGATGTTATCGGGGCAGTGGAAGCTGATATCCGGCAAACTTTTTTCGCCACTGTGGTCGATGATGGTGAGCTGGACAGTGTCAGCCTGTACTACCGCTTCCTGAATGATCCCGCCTACAGCACTGTGCTGATGAACCGGGTCTCATTCTCATCTACTTACATCGCCCACATTCCCACCGATGCATCCAGTGACCGAGACATTGAGTATTACATTCAGGCACGGGACAAAGCCGGTAACAGGACCGTACGTGGCTTTGCGTTCAATCCACTGTTGCGTGAAATTAATTATGGTACGGCTCCACCTTTATCCACACAAGCAGCAGCACCAACAGAGACGACGGATTCTGCCCCCGGTAAAAAACGTACTGTTCTCTATGTCGTACTTGGCGTACTTGCGCTTGGTTTGGTCGCTGGGCTGGCGGGCCAACAATCGGACGGTTCCAGCGTAACGCCACCACCGCAGCCATGTTCGAATGGCCTTTGCACCATAACCGTAACGGTAGGCAGACCGAGATGAACCTGATTTTCAACAGTTGCAAACTTCGAGCTCCTGCATGGTTGCTGGTGTTCTCTCTGTTCGGGTTAAGCGCGTGCAGTGGTCCTGACTCAACGGCTCAGGTTGGTGTCGATGGAAGCACGTCTATCAAATTGTTGCCGCCTGAGTTTTTAACCATCAAGGCACTGGATTTCACAACCCTTGAGCCGTTAGTTACTATTAACGGTTTGACCGTCAACATGTCAGCCAATGGGGAAGAATGGACAGGCACGACAACGGTGCCCGTAAACGATGATGTCACGCTCAATGTGCAATGGATGGAAACCGAGCCGGTCGAGTTATTACTCGCGACGGCAAGAAAAACCGCAAACGCGGTAGATCGTGATATTACGCTTGAGATACTCGACAGCGATTACACCACCGAGGGTGACGCATTCGATGCCGACGCAGACGAACTCAGCAATATTGCAGAACGTATTCAGGACACAGACCCGTTCGATGCAAACGACCCTGGCGATCAACCATTGCCTTTAGTTAAGGTGAATGCAAGCCGACGCACGACTGTTATCGACGGCACCGTTAATGACGGTACAAACTTCTGGAATCTGGCCACTTACAGTGATTTGCAAGGCCAGAGTCTGAGAGTGAATAATCTGATTGTCGATGAGACTGGCAACTACATCGATCAAGGACCGAATTATCAATGGGCAGCCATTCATGACGGTACCTATTTAACGTTGCTGGTTTACGGAAAAAGTCTTGGCACAAATGGCGTTTCTGGCGGTGGTGCGCTGGTTGAAGCTTCCGGCGACTCAGGAATCGATATATTTCAGGACGATTCGCTGGAAATTTATATCGATGGCGATTTAAGTCAACTCGATGATTATGATTTTGTAGACGATATGCACCTGATGATTCCATTGGTCATGGGGCCAGAAGGGGCTCGGGAGGCCAATCGTAGCGATGCTGTACTAACCAAGCGTATTCAGCGCGGTAGTAACGTACAAACCAGCGTGGTATTCGACCCCTTTGATGAGTCGCTGGTAGAATTCGCCGCGTGCCTTTGTACGGGTGCTAACGAACGGGTTGTATGGGAAGTACGATTAAACATGGAAGCGTTGAATATCCCGGTTGGTAAAACCTTCGGTTTTGAAATTCAGATAAATCAGGATGATGACGGTGGTACCCGAGATGCAAAATGGGCATGGCATGCGCCTTCACGCACTGCAGGCCAAAGTAATTCTGAGACAGACAGAACCTGGATATTTCCAAGTTTGATGGGGCAGATTCAGCTGTTGTCTTTCCCTTGATCTATAGCGATAAGCAACAATCCAAAAAAACAATCTCTCTGAACGATGGTTGTATCTGAGCACGCCTGCTCGTACACTGTGCAGCCGTTGATTCTTTACTAACGACATCACTTCATGACTTTTGGTGACGGTATCTGCACAGTGCTCCAGTGCTCAGTCTTATTGCGCGTCAGACTTTTGCGCGGCTGTTGTTTGCGCTTAAGCTGTGGGCTCAGGCTATTATCAGTATTGGTTGCTGTCGTTGTTGGCAGTGCATACCCTTTGGTAGCGCATGCGCAATCAGACTCGTCCGCGACAACCGACGTCAATCAGGAAGATGAGTCAGGTGACTCACAGGTTGCAGAGCGAGTTGAGGCAGAGCGGCAAGATGCGTTTAATCCGTATGTTATTACGGCCCATAAGCATAATTTCCTTCTGCCTTTGAGTTACACATCTAATGTGAATAGGCCCTCCATTGAAGTACAGGATATTCCAGAGGGGCTCGATTACAGGCCTTACGAGGTTAATTTTCAAATTAGTCTTAAAGCTCAGGTTAATCAGCGAAAATTGTTATTTACCGGTGATGCCCTGTTCTTTGGCTTTACTCTCGAGTCGTGGTGGCAATTGTACAACTCGCCGTTATCCAGCCCGTTTCGAGAAACCAACTATCAGCCTGAATTTTTCTACCTGACGCCACTGTTATGGGGACCATATGGTGGAACTACGGCATTGGCTGTTGGTGTGGAGCATCAATCCAATGGCCAGCTACAAAACCTGTCGCGAAGCTGGAATCGGGTGTACGCAGAATTGATCTATGGTCGCGGTTCTTTCGTAGCGTCACTGAGACCATGGTACCGACTGGTTGAAGATGAAAAAGATGACCCATCGGATGCTGAGGGCGACGATAACCCCGATATTCTCGACTTCTATGGTAATGCACAGCTAACATTAGGCTGGAAGTCGCAAACATTAGAATTGTCATCATTAATACGTGGCAATTATTCAACGGGTAAAGGTGCTATCGATACGACGATTACGTTTCCAATGTTTGGAAAGTTTCGTGGCATGATTCAATACTTCAACGGTTATGGCGATTCTTTGATTGACTATAATCGCTTTCAGCACCGATTAGGAGTGGGTATCGCCCTCACCAATTTGTTCTGACACCCTAATCAACCGTAAGTGAGTGTGTATGCAGAACAATCCATCTCGAACTACCCTGGCAGCATACGGGTCGTTGGCCTTTCCGTTAGCTGCAGCATTTATTGCGCTGCAAGTGTTCGTGCCAACTTTCTATGCAGAGTCGACCGGGCTAAGTTTGACGGCCATCGGCGTTGTATTATTGATTGCAAGGCTTTGCGATACGGTTACTGATCCCATCGTTGGCTATATGTCTGATTTAACGCCGACACGCTGGCAACGGCGAAAATTGTTTGTCGTACTGGCTGCACCCTTAATTGCAATATCAACCTATTTTTTGTTCAATCCGCCAGAGCAGGTGGGTAGCGCTTATTTGTTGAGCTGGACAATAGCGATATACATCGCCGGTACGCTTGCTATTGTGCCTTTAGGTGCCTGGGGCGCTGAACTATCACCTGACTACAACAAGCGAAGCTCCATTGCCGGAATTCGCGTGGCCTTCGGTTTAACCGGTTCGCTTGCCGCGCTGCTGTTTGCCGTGATCTTCGCGGGTGAAAGTTCTGCAGAGTTGGGTAAAACTTTGTCCGGTGTCACCTGGTTGGTCATTATCACGTTGTTTGCAGCCACGTTACTAGCGGCGTTTCTGGTGCCAGATGACAAAGAGACAGAGCTTCCTGAGAATACGTTAAAGGCGGCCTGGGATGTTGTGAGCAAGCCCACGCCGTTCCGACAATTATTGGCAAGCTTCTTTCTAAATGCGGTGGGCAATGCCATACCGGCAAGCCTATTTATTTTGTACGTAACGCATGTGCTGGGTGCCGCAGATGCGGTAGGGCGTATGTTGTTTTTGTATTTCGTTTGTTCTGCTTTATCGGTGCCAGTCTGGGTAGCAATATCCAAGCGTTTGGGCAAACATCAAACCTGGACAATTGCCATTTTGCTTGCCGCTGCCTTTTTTGTCTGGACACCTTTTCTCGGCACCGAATCGCTCACCATTTTTTATGTAATAGTGATTGTTACAGGATTCGCCACCGGTGCAGACTTAGTATTGCCGACTGCCATCAACGGCGATCTAATTGAATGGGATGCGTTGCAAACAGGATACAAGCGACCAGGATTATTTTTTGCGTTATGGGGAACCGCGACTAAGCTTTCTTTCGCGTTAGCCATTGGCATCGCTTTTCCGCTTTTGGATGTATTCGGTTTTAGTGCGACAGGGGACAATGATGCTAACGCGATTCAGGGTCTGGCGGTGCTGTACGGATTACCGTGTATCGGTTTTAAGTTAACCGCGCTGCTGATAATGCGTGGATATCCGATAACCGAGGCGCGGCATAAAGAAATCAGAGCGGAACTCGATGCAAAAGAGAATGCGGCTGCTGGCTAGGGTAAGTGTCGGCAATACGTAGGGTGCGTCTTTACTTTGAGATGAATCCCAACGCCGTATCCACCCGGTTAAGAATCAAACGAATCGGCCGCTCTTCTGTGTATTCTGCCAAGGATTGCTGCCAATGTGTGCACGGGTTCTCATGCTCTTGGGTTTGTGGTTTTGGATCAACGCGAGCGTATTTGCTCAATCTGAAACTATCGACTTTTCCGATAGCTACGATCGCATTTATCAAATTCGTACTATCTCGAACGACACCAGTACTAAATCCAGTATCGGTTCCGGTTTTCAGGTTAGTGCCGACGGGCTGATAATCACCAACTACCACGTAGTCTCGGACTATATCGCGAAGCCGGATATTCACGCGCTTCAATACGTCGATCAGTCCGGTGCAACCGGAATGCTTGAGTTGCTTGATTTTGATGTCGTTAGCGATATTGCCTTGCTCAGGCACCCAAATCCTTCCAGTGACTTTTTTACTCTGTCCGATTCAGTACCAACGCGCGGCGAAATGGCGTATGCCCTTGGGAATCCGGGTGACTGGGGAATGGTTATGGTGCCGGGACCTACAAATGGATATGTTGAACACAGCTATAAAAAGACGGTGTTGTTCTCGGGAAGTTTGAACCCAGGTATGAGTGGTGGTCCATCGCTTAATAATCGAGGAGAGGTTGTAGGTGTTAACGTGGCGACGGTTGGAAGCCAATTAAGTTTTCTGGTACCCGCCTATCAGGTTAAAAGTATTGTAGGAAAAAATCGTAAGCTTGACGTTGACAACTACTTTACCGAAATAGCAGCACAGCTTGTGGCTTGGCAACGACCTCGTTTGCAGGAACTAATAGATCAACCCTGGAAGTCAGTCGCGTTTTTCGACAGACAGTTACCATCAGAGATACGACACGATTTCCAATGTTGGAATTCCTCTAATAACGATTCGCCGAATCGCTCTATAAACAAGACGATAAAAAATTGTGAGGCTGGAGATTATGTTTATTTAGGCAGTGAGCATACTACCGGCGAGATTGTCTATTCATTTTCGCATCGAACATCGAAAAAGCTCAATGATATGCAATTTGCAGTGGCGCAATCAGTAGGAATGCGAGGTGATAACCGCTCTGATTTCGAATTCTCAACGAACTATCTTTGTGAGTCTGACTATCTAGATCAGCCAGATGAGCGTTCTAACAGTTATACGCGAATTGTTAGTTGTGTCAGAGCGTATAAAAAGTTATCGGGCTTGTTCGACTCAATGATGATCATACTGAATCACCGCGACGATGTCGTCGTGAAGGCCTTTTTATCGATAGCAGGTGCTGAAAAAGATCAGATTCTGGCGCTAAAGCAAAAGTTTGCGGAGGCCGTGCAATGAACTATGTCATGCTTATTGAGCAAGAGGGTCGCCAAAACGCCATTAAGCTGGACGTAAACGATAATGAACCGGTCATTGTTGGACGTTCATGGCAGTGCGATGTTGTGGTTATCGATCAGTATGTCGATGCCGAACATTTGAAGATTTCGGCAAACGATGATAGCCAGATATCCATTGAAGATTTGCAAAGTGAGAACGGAACTCGTCTGGAAAGAAAGTCTGTTGCAAGTCCTATGGCCTATACGGTAGGTGACGAAATTGTTGTGGGTGAAACGACGCTTCGTATTATAAATGCCGATAGCGAAGTCAAATCGGCTGTTAAATATGAAAATTTTGTCAAGCTATCTCAGCGGTTCAACAATTTGCCGTGTGCGGTTATCGCTACGATCAGTTTTGTTTGCATGATGTTAGCGTTTGTGTATTGGCTTGGTAGCGACTATGTGTCACGTCCTAATCTAATTGAGGGTGGCTTAACAACGTTTGGGTTTATACTCGGTTGGTCATTAGTAGGAGGTTTACTGAGTAAACTGGCGCGCGGCAAGACGTTCTTTTATTTGCATTGGACTTTGTTCTGTGCATTGTTCTCAATAAATGTCGCGCTTCAAGTTGTTGATAATTTCATCAGCTTTAATCTTGGCTCTCGAATGTTTGATCATGTCGCTGATCATTTACTTGCCGTTGCCACTGCGACGGCGCTTGTTTATGGTGTCCTGACGTTGATATCAAGACTCGATAGAAAAAAGAAAATGGGATTTACTGCGATTGCAATTGCAACCATGTTGTTTTTCGATATCGTCAAGCCTATGCTTGATCCCGAACATTTGAAATGGACTTCCTACGCGAATGTGAGACATTCGGGGCAACCTCCGGCTTTCTTTATCGGTCGAACTCAGTCTATCGATGAGCATTTTGAGAAGATGGCCGGCTTGTTCGATAATTTATAAAATAGCCCGGTTAGCTGAAATTAGTCTCTAATTGGCCACAATTAGCGCAGATTATGTGTAGTCAGTTCCGGCTCGACCGGTTAAGTTAAGACTTAGCCGGTCACTCTGACAGGTATAAGATTCATTGCAACAAGGTCTACGTAACGCCTATGCGTTACGCGCCATTATCAACGGTCGGATAATCGACAACATATCATGAAACAGCGGGTGCCATTTATCATCCAACTCACTGTTTAAATCATGCCAGAAAAAACGAAACCATAAGCCACCTTCGTCTTGTGTGAAAAAAGAGAAGGTATCAGGTATGGGATTTTTTACGTCACACTCATAGAAAAACCAGGTATCACCAACAGGGAGGTTGTTCGCTTGTGTAAGAAGCACTGGCGAATCAGTCGCAACCAATCCACTTTCCTCCGCCAGTTCGCGCACAGCGGCATCGCTTGGACGCTCGCCTGGCTCGATAGTGCCTTTAACCACCTGACGGCCCGCTGTTGGGTGCTTGAATGCAAGTATTTCAATACGGCCATCGGTAACGCGTGTTACTACAGGACAAGCTTTATTCGGCATTGGGATACCACGGGTTGAATTAATAACGCAAAAAAATCGTTGATGCACGATTTACATTGGTTATACACGGTATATTGGTTAATAGAAATTTGATACACAAAATAGGTTCATTGGTTAATGTACCAATTTATCGACATATTTCGGCTGGATAGCTGTTCGCTTCAAGTCAATCTTTACAATTCGGATATTCCAATTGATCAACCCACGGCGTAATAACAGAATGAAAATGACCGTATCGATTTTCCTGTATAACGATGTGGAGGTTCTGGATTTTGCTGGCCCACTGGATGTTTTCTTATTAGCGAACGAGCATGGCGGGGGTAAACTTTTCGATGTAAGAACCGTTGCTAAAACAAAAGCACCGGTTATGGCCGCCTACAATGGGCTATCGATCAACCCAAAGTATGAGATCAAGGAAATAAGCGAATCCGATATCCTTGTTGTTCCGGGCGGAAACGATATCAGCGAATTATTGGCCGACGACGAAACCATTCGATGGATTCTGAATATTAGCGGAACCGCGAATCAGGTGCTGTCGGTTTGCTCTGGTTCTTTAATTCTCGCAAAAGCCGGTTTGCTGGAAGGGTTAAAGGCGACGACACATCAAGGCGATATGGCAGAGCTGACTAGTCTGGCTCCAAACACTGAAATTGTTGATGGGGTGAAATTTGTCGACAACGGAAAAATCGTAACGTCTGCTGGAATTACAACCGGAATTGATATGTGTCTGCACGTGATAGAGAAAATTTGTGGTGCAGATTTAGCAAAAAAAACGTCGATTAGTCTGGAGCGCGATTAGTTTTTTCGAATGTCGCCATGCGTGATAACGTCACCCCATTGCTTCCAGCATTTTTATACCAACCTGATTTGCCTGCATTAAGCTTGATTAAGCTACCGACTTATCATCTTCGCTGCCCAAACTACCAGGTTCGAATAATGAAAGAATTTCATCAGCGCTTAATTTACCCATCGGTTGTTCATCGGCTTGGTTAAGCGTTTGATCGGCTAAATGTTTCTTGTGTTGTTGCATGCTGAGTATTTTTTCTTCTACCGTGTTGCTGGCAACCAGTTTGTAGATGAATACCGGTTTGGTTTGGCCTATGCGGTGGGCACGATCGCTGGCTTGATTCTCAACAGCCGGGTTCCACCATGGGTCGTAGTGTATGACGGTATCTGCAGCGGTAAGATTGAGCCCTGTGCCACCCGCTTTCAAACTGATTAAAAACAGCGGAACGTCGCCATGCTGGAATGCATCGATAACATCATCTCGTTTGCGTGTTCTACCGGTGAGTTTCACGTAGTTGATGTTGGCAGTATTCAATTCTTGTTCAATAAGCGCCAGCATTTCAGTGAACTGTGAAAACAGTAGAATTTTCTTACCTTCAGAAATCAGCTCCTGCAGCATCGACATCAGCAATTCTGTTTTCGCTGATTCTTCTATACCCCGGGCAGTATCAAGCTTCACAAGTTTTGGATGACAGCAGGTTTGACGTAGCTTCAGCAAAGCATCCAGCATTTCAATATGACTTCTTGCAAGTCCTCGTTCGGCCAGCAGTTGGCGCACGCGATGTTCCATGGTGACGCGTATGCTTTCGTACAATCTTGCTTGCGGGCCTTCGAGTGTAACCTCGCGAATAATTTCTGTTTTCGGCGGTAGTTCCGAGGCAACTTGTTCTTTGCGTCGGCGCAACAGGAACGGCTTGATTAATTCTGCCAGCCGTTGCTGACGCTCTAGGCTGTTGTGCGTCTCTATAGGATTTCTAAAGTAGCGGTTAAAGTGTTTGCGCGTACCCAGAAAGCCTGGCATTAGAAAGTCAAATTGTGACCATAGCTCGCCAAGGTGATTTTCCAGTGGTGTACCGGTTAAACATAAGCGACGTGGCACTTCTAACGTTTTCAAGGCCTGAGTGACTTTCGCACCCGGGTTCTTAATGGCTTGAGATTCATCAAGCACAACGAAGCCGAAATCCTGTTCTGCCAGCAGTTCGATATCGCGCGTAACCAGTGCATAGCTGGTGACGACAATATGGAATTTGTTGAACGTTAAACCCTGCGACTTTCGATCGCTGCCATGCCAAATGTGTGTTTTTAAGGTTGGTGTAAAACGTTTTGCTTCGCGCGACCAGTTGCCCAGCAAGCTTGTCGGTGCAACGATAAGCGTTGGCTTGGTTAATCGACCGGTGGTGTTTTCATTCAATATATGGGCAAGCGTTTGCAGCGTCTTACCCAAACCCATGTCGTCAGCGAGTATGCCATTGAATTGGTACTCTGCCAGAAAGCTCAACCAGCCCACACCGTCTAATTGGTATGCGCGCAAGCGAGCATCCAGTGTTGCTGGCATTTCCGGGTTTTCTATACCTTCAAACGAATTCAGTTTTTCAGCCAGCTTGAACATGTCTTGCGCGCCTTGCCAGCGCACATTCAAACCAGAGTCCTGCCAGTGCTGTTCCAGATTTTCCAGGCTGGTAACACGCTGGCGTGGCAAACGAAGTTGATCACCCTGAGTTGGGTCGTCGAATAACTCCAGTAACGTGTCGGCAACTGGTGCAAAGACTTCCGGTGCTACCTCAAGCCATTGGCCACTCTCAGCTTGCAGCAAAATGGATTGGTCGCGTGTATCGGATTGCAGCCATTCAATTACCAAGGGCAGCAGATCGAACATTTGTTCTTCGTGTTCAAGCCGCAGCGCCATATCAAACCAGCTTGATGTACTGTCGCTGAGTGTGGCTTCTATGGTCGTGATGGGTTTGAAGTCCAGATTGAACGGCTCGCGGCACTGGACTTTCCAGCCCTCAGCTTCCAGTGCTGGCCGGTCGGCGAGTAACCCGTGCCATGCGCGGGCGATGCCCTGAACATCTTTGGTGCGAGGCTTTCTGTCTGCGCGGGAGAAAAACCCCGGGTCGCTTTGCATGGCAGATTCGAATTCGGTAAAGCGCTTACCGAAGTCGACCGCAAAGCGCATTTCTGCGCTTAAGTCACGCCGGAGCATGAGCGGGTTGCCATCGCTGGTTTTGCCTTCCAGTGTCGGTTCTGCGTCCATGCCATCGAACGGCAATAGATAATCACCATAACGAAATCGGATGGAGGCAAAAAATTCCCGGATATCTGCGCTGTCTTCGCGTGACTGTAAGACCAGTAAAGGCTCTGGCGACACATCGATACGAACGAAATTCGGTTCAACGGGTAGAGGGACCGATGCATCGGGCAAGCGTGAAGCGAGATAGTTACTCACCGCTTGCGCGTGAGCTTCTGGTAGTTCGGGCGCGCCGATTAAGTTGGTTAAAACGGTCGAGCTGGGAACATCGTGCAATGGGCCGGCCTGCATGGTGTCGGTATCGACGTACCAGGGCGGGTCTGCCGGAATCAGTTGCCAGTTTTCGGTTTGCGGTAGCTGGATGTCGAGTTTCAGCGATTGCGGGCTCGATTCTGCCCAGTCGAACAGCAGTGTTTTGGATTCACTCAGATGTAACGGTGTCTCGCGATCGCTACCCCAGTAGCAACGGTTAGTGTGTAGCAACTTACCCATAAGCAAGTGACCGATATCGCCATCGATAGTTAGCGTGCGGTATGTGAAGTCGGAATGTCGGCCAACGGCAAGCTCAAGAATTGATCGATCGCTGGCCAGAACCCATTCAGGGTGGTGATAGTGGCCATGATACCGGTACGGGGTTTCTTTGCCATAGCCACCGCGTTTGAGCAGTCGGCTTTGCAGAATTTCTAATGTGATACCGGTTTTGCTCTGGGTTAGCGCGTTGCTATCGAGCTGATAGAACAACAGTGGTTCTCCCGGTTCATGATGCTCCGAGCGACTACTGCTGCCTTTTCCTTGTTCAACAAGACGTTGCAGCCAGCGATTGACCGCACGCAGGGCTTGATCGTCTTGTGATGGTTTGGCTGATTGCTTGTCAATCCAGCACAGCAATGCGGCTGCAACGTGTTTGCAGTTGTAGTGAACCGGACATGAGCATTCACCGTCTAGCCGGTGGGCTGCAATAAGGGTGCGTTGCTGGTATGGCTCAGATTCTGTGCCTTGCACCGTGCTGTAGAGCACACTGCCTTCGCTAATCCAGTCCAGTTCCTTGACTGCACCGCTGGTTTTATACACGCGCCCGCGAGAAGTTGCCACTGAGCCGCAAAGCTCAATAACGTCGTCGAAGTTGATTACGCGTGGTGGGATGTTCACTGTGTGATTGTAACCTTATTAGGCTCGTTTTTTTCCTAATTCGGGAAAACTAAATAACTCTGGCATCGGTTTACTGGCTGATAAATGATCATTGTTCAGCTCGTGTTCATCGTGTTTGCTCTGCTTTGTTCAATGATTGAAATGGCGCTCAACAGGCAGCTGATATTGCGGCAGATGTGTTAGTCGGCTGTCGATAATTTCTTAACAGGCGGGCGGTTTACGCATTTGATGCATGTCTCAAAATTCCACCGCATCCTTTCTTAACGTTCATGTAGCAGGTGCAAGGTTGGTGCCTCTGTAAGTTTGCCTGGATTACCTGAGCAATAAAAATTCCTTGTTGTTCATACATTTGGCGTCTAGCTGTGCATTGTGTAATTTAACGTTGCTTAGTCTGTTGCCCAATGTGCCGTTACCTCGTTTAAATCTTCAAGAGGTCGACATTAGATGATCAGATCAAACCTAATTGCGGTTGTTTTAACCGCCACACTGGGGCTGTTGGGCGCATGTTCTAGCACGCCCAAACCGAAAACCGAGATAGCGCTGTCGAACGCTGCGTTGCAAAACGCGGAAAATGCCGGGGCCGAGCAGCTTGCGCCGTTGGAATTGCGAACAGCGAGAGAAAAACAGGCACAAGCTGATGGTGCTTTGTCGAGTAAAAAATACAACACAGCAAAGCAACTCTCTGAGCAAGCTGCCGTAGATGCAGAGCTTGCGAAAGCGAAAAGTGAAGCAGAGAAGTCCCGACTGGCCGTCACTGAAACCGAACAGAGTATCCAGCTGATTCGAACTGAACTCGATCGTTCAGGTTCGCAGTAGTTCATGTTCAATCATTCGTCAATCGTTAGCTAACGATCAACAGGGACTAAAATTACACATGAAAAAATTAATCAAACTGTCCATACCGTTACTGAGTTGTCTGGTTATAACCGCCTGTGGTGGTGCACCGAAAAAAGTGGATTCGCTGGAATCCGCGCAGGCTGCGTACTCCACTGCCAGTAGCAATGAAGTGGTTGTCCGACACGCTGCAAGTGAAATGGATGATGCTCGCAATGCGCTAGCGAAAGCTGAGAAGAACTGGAAAAACGATGGCAAGCGCTCGCGGACGGAGCACTACGCATACGTTGCTAGTCAGAAGATTAAAATTGCCGAACTCATTGCGCAACGTAAAGAAGACGATGCGCGACTGGAGACAATGGATCTGAAGCGACAGCGCGTCCAGCTTGAGGCCCGTTCTCAAGAGGTTGATCGAGCGCGCGAAGAGGCACTGGCTATGCAGCAACAGTTAGAGGCGATGCAGGCGCAAATTACGGCTCGCGGGATAGTGGCAACGCTGGGCGATGTATTGTTCGATAGTGGAGAGGCCGGCTTGAAAGAAACCTCCTCGGTGAACATCGATAAGATTGCAAGCTTTATGAACCGTTTTCCTGAACGCACCGCCATTGTGGAAGGGCACACTGATAATCTTGGGACAGACGATTTCAACCTGGACTTGTCTCGCTCGAGAGCACATTCTGTTCGAGCTGCGCTGGTTGCCCGGGGAATAGACGGGTCGCGCATCAGTACTCAGGGTATGGGTGAAGTTGCGCCCGTGGCTGATAACAACACCACGCAAGGTCGGCAACAGAATCGTCGAGTCGAGGTGATATTCCCCGATCTTGATATGCAAGTAAGCGAGGTTGAAACGCAGTAGCGCGGTGTATTCGCACTTGATTATCGCTGATGCACTTTATCAGCTTAGTGTAAAAACCTGTTTCGGATGTATACACAACGGAGCCTTATGGCTCCGTTGTACGTTTAGCCACCTAACTCAGGACGTGTTCCAAGAAAATGGTTTATTGCCCGCGCCACTGGTTCTGGTGTGTCCATGTGCAAATGGTGATGCCCGGCCAACGTAATCGATTTATGGTTTTTTATCAGCTTCAGTCGATTGGTTGTGAGTTCCCTGGATGTGAGAAAACCATCTTTTGCGATAACGGTTAAGACTGGGCAGTCGATGTGCTTATTGATTTGTTGTACATGCTCCTCGGTTAATCGGTGAGCGGTTGAAATCCGTAGTTTGGGGTCGAAGCGCCATTGCCAGCCGCCGTCGCATTCGGCCAGTTGTCTGTCGATGATCAGCTTGGCGGATGTGGTTTCCATTTTGGCTGATCGTAAGCGTGCATTCACCGCATCGTCTTTACTGTCATACACTCTCGATTGATATTTTTTTTCATTGAGTTGATCGCTCATTGATGCTCGCAACCGATCAACAAACTCATCGGCTTCGCTGGTGAGTGCGCCACTGGACTCTATGAGTATGAGCGATTTAACCAGGTTCGGCGCACCGACCGCCACCAGTGGTGCAATAATGCCGCCCAGCGAATGCCCGGCAATATGGCATTGCTCCCAACCCAGGGCTTTAATGGTTGCTGCTGCCCAGTAAGCAGAATCGGGCACGGTATAGGTTGAATCAAGATGATCTGAAAAGCCGTGCCCGGGCATGTCGATAGCCACCAGATCGACTTCGGGTAGTAATGACATCATTGGCAGAAAACTGTTGGCGTTGTCGAGCCAGCCGTGCAAACAGAACAGCTTTGTGGGGGCGTCTTCACCGGCAACCCGATGCCGAATGCCAGTAATGGTTTTTCCGCCGACATTCAACGAAATGGATTCCGGTCTGGGGACTTTAATTTCTCGCATGCTGTAAATTGGGTTTTATTAATCTGTTAGCGATAACGTAAAGCGCAGTAGTTCTCGATCGTTGGGGTCGCGGCTGGCTTCGAAACCCAGGCTTTTCATAAGCCCACGCATGGGTGAGTTGGTTACCAGTACATCACCGAATATCGATTCCAGTCCTTGTGCTCTTGCATGTTCTATAACAAGTTTCATTAACGATGATGCCAGGCCTTGTCCCTGCCAATTATCGGCAATGGATACGGCAAACTCCGCACCCCGTCTGTCGCTGGTCATGCTGTATCGACCAACGCCAATGACTTCACCGTTGTGGTGAGTGTGACCACCATCGCTGTCATTATTCTTTTGGCCATTGCTTTTGTTGCTTATGGCAACGAAGGCCATTTGCCGGTCATAGTCAAGCTTGGTAAATTGAGCGATAAGCTGTGGTGACAAATCGTTTATGGCGTGCATAAATCGGTAGTAACGCGATTCAGCCGACATGTTTTGTACCATGGCCTGCAGTGCGGTTCCGTCTTCGGGACGAATCGGGCGCATCTGAATGGTGCGACCGTGTTTGAGTTTCTGCATACGAACCCACCTCCACGGGTAGGGGTGTATAGCCAGATGCGCATACTCCTTGGCAGTAGCGGTACGCTCTAAAACAACTTGTACTTCCATGGCAATTGCACCATCGGGGCTGACTTTCAACGGATTAATATCCACTGAGAACACGTTGGGCAACTCGCAGGCCATTTCGGATAATCGTCTGAGTACATGCGCCGCAGCTTTTCTTCCAACCGGTTTCTGATGTCGGTATTCGCCAAGATAATTCTCGATGGTGGGCGTGGTGAGCATACTGTCGATAAGAAAGTTATTCAGTGGTGGTAATTGAGCGGCTCGCTCGTGTACCAGGGCGGATAAATCACCACCGACACCAACACTGATTACGGGGCCAAAGGTTGCATCTCGCATTAAGCTCATGGATAAATTACGCGTGTTCGTGGCTGTGTGCATACGTTCAATTAGCACGCCGCGAAATTCTGCATCTGGTCGTACACTGGCCATCTTGTCTTCAATACGTTGATAGGCATCAATGAGCTGTTGCTGGTTTTCAATGTTCAACACCGTACCCAACACTTCCGATTTATAGCGAATGTTTGGTGAAACCAGCTTCATCGCTATGGGGTATCCCAGCTTTTCTGCGTGTTTTATCGCTTCTTCGCGCGTCACTACACGCTTGGCGGGCAGTACATCAATATCGAACAAGCTCAGTAAAGTACGTGTTTTTTGTGGACCCAACACCCGTTCACCGTTAGCGAGCGCTGTTTCAATCAATGCTCTTGCGCTAGTGGCATCTGCTCTGGTGTAGCGCGATGTAGGGTTGGGTAGTTGCAGTAGTTGTTGCTGGCTCACCAGGTACCTATGCAGAAAATCTATGGCATCGGTGGCAGATTCGGGGGTTCGAAAACAAGGTACGTTTGCATGGGCTAGCGTTTCGCGACTTTGCTTCACGCTGGTTTCACCCATAAAGCTTGTGAGTACCGGTATGTGTTTAGGGCGATGTTCAATAATGGTTTTGGCTATGTCATCGGGGTTATTGCGTGCATCGGGTGCGAATAACACCAGTAAGGCATCTATGCTGCTTGCGTCTTTAAGTGCCAGCAGGCTTTCCCGATATTGTGCGCTGAGGTTTTCAGCGTCTCGTAACACCACTGGATTCTTGCCTGTCCATTGACTTCCCACAGCCTTTTTAATTGCGCCAAGAATCGATTCTGGCAATTCGGGTAGTGAATAGTGTTTGTCGGCAATGCGTTCGCACGCCAACATCGCAGGTGCTGCGCCATTACTGATGATAGCGATTCGCTTGCCCTTGATGCGCAAGCTGGATGTCAGAATTTTTGCTGCCGAAAATAAATTTGAAAACGTGCGCACGCGAACCACACCTGCACGTCGCATGGCGGTTTGGAAGACATGCTCTGTGGAATAGACTTGTCCGGTTCGCGTGAGTGCATCGCAATAGCGCGCCGCGTCTTGTGTCGACTTCATTAACACAACCGGTTTTACGCGTGCAGCGGCACTTATTGCACTTAGAAAAGCACGTGTTTCTGTTACGTGGTCGAGATACACAATAATGGCTTTGGTATGAAAATCTTCAGAGAGTAAATCGAGTAAATCTGGCAGCGTCACATCGGTATCGGCACCGGTTGAGAGTACGGCTGAAAAACCAACGCCGCTGGGTTCTGCCCAATCCAGAATAGCTGCACCCAATGAAGCAGATTGCGTAACAATCGCCAGCGAACCCGACAAAACCGCGTTGTTGGAATAGGTTGCGTTTAATTTCAGATGGGGGCGAATCATGCCAGCGCAGTAGGGGCCGATCATGCGAATACCGAGCTTTTGCGCCAGCGTATGGATCGACTTACTGTCTTTCACAGCAGACATCACAATCACCACTTTGCAGGCACTGCCCGCGGCCTGGATGAGGGTGCGGCGAATGATTCGTTCGGGCACCAGAATGATAATTAAGTCAGGTGGAGATTCCAGCTTCTTTAACGAGCGCAGGCACGGTTGGCCCAGCACGGTTTTGTAGCGCGGGTTAACGAACTGCAGTGGGCCGTTGAATTGCCCATCGAGCAGGCTCTGCGCAATGGCTCTGCCCGGCGCGCCTTCCCGATCACTGGCACCCACCACTGCGATGGATTTGGGATTGAGAAGTTTGTCCAGATGAATGGTTGACATGCGTTGATAGTACCGTAACCGCTGTTTGTGTGTATTGCGTGGTTGCAGCGCCGCTACGGCGTAAACGTAAGGTTACTGGTATATTGTTAATCACTCCTGTGTTCGAAACGAAAAGATCAATCATGGCAACCGCACTTATCACGCACACCGATTGCGTGTTACACGAAATTAGTCCCGGGCATCCTGAGTGCCCTCAACGCATCGGCGCTATTCTCGATCAGTTAAAAAAACTCGATTTGTACGATTATCTGACTCACTACGAAGCGCCACTGGCCGACCCTGCCGCAGCTGAATCGTGCCATCCGGCGTCGTATATCGATTCCATCGTCAATAGCTCGCCAGCTGAAGGGCGAGTGCAGCTAGATGCTGATACCGCGATGAACCCTCACTCATTAAATGCGGCATTGCGTGCAGTAGGGGCAGGTATTCTGGCAACCGATAAAGTCATGGCAGGCGATGTCACCAATGCGTTTTGCGCTGTTCGCCCGCCAGGGCATCACGCTGAAACCTCACAGGCCATGGGTTTTTGTTTTTTTGGCAGTGTGGCCATTGCTGCAAAACACGCGATTCAGGCGCATGGTTTAGATCGGGTGGCCATTGTCGATTTCGATGTACACCACGGCAATGGCACTGAAGATCTTGTTGATGGAGATAAACAAATTCTGTTCTGCTCTTCTTTTCAGCATCCGTTTTATCCGGGCAACTATCGACCGAATGTAACAGGCCAGCGTGTCAACGTGCCACTGAGCGCGGGCACGGGAAGTGATGACTTCAGATATGCCATTCAAGAGCATTGGCTACCCGCACTAAACGAGTTTAAGCCGCAAATGGTGTTTATCAGCGCAGGTTTTGATGCGCATGCTGAAGATCCGTTGGCCCAGCTTGCGCTAGGCGATAACGATTTTGTCTGGGTAACGCAGCAGTTAATGAGTGTTGCAAAGGCGCATGCTAACGATCGTATCGTGTCGATGCTTGAAGGCGGGTATTCATTACCTGCGCTGGCCAGAAGTGCCAGCGCACATGTGCGTGAGTTAATGGGAATGCGTTAGCGTTACGCGCTGAATTGCTTTTTAAACGCATCGGTAAACCGATCAAGGTCGCTG
>CAKZUP010000112.1 GCA_937922945.1 uncultured Granulosicoccaceae bacterium | reverse complement strand
ATGTTCTGAAATAGTTTCTCAGAACGAAATATCTTTAAAGGCCTTTGTTTGCTTAACCAGCGCGACTTCTGTTGGCAAGCGCTCCATTGATGATGCACCATAAAAACCGTGGCAATTCTTGGTACGTTTTAAAACGTACTCAGCATCTTCTGGCATGGATATCGGACCACCGTGACACAGCACCACAATATCCGGATTTACCGCAAGGGCCGCAGCCGACCATTCATCAATTTTCGTTACACACATATCGAGCGTTAACGCTGTTTCAGCGCCAATGGCACCACCGGTTGTCAACCCTAAATGACACACCACAATATCTGCACCTGCTTCAGCCATGGCTGCTGCATCGTCTGTTGAGAAAACATAGGGTGTAGTGAACATGTCTTTTTCAGAAGCTAATCGAATAACCTCGATTTCCTGTGAATACGACATACCCGTTTCTTCAAGGTTTGCCCGAAAGGTTCCATCGATTAAGCCTACCGTTGGAAAATTCTGAATACCGGAAAATCCAAGACGCACAAGATCATCGAGAAACATATCGAAGTTGCAAAAAGGATCAGTTCCATTCACGCCTGCCAATACAGGCACAGACTGGGTAACGGGAATAACCTCAGCGGCCATCTCTTTCACAATCTCATTGGCATTGCCATAAGCCAGCAGGCCTGACAAAGACCCACGACCAGCCATTCTATAGCGACCGGAATTGTAGATAACGATAAGGTCAATGCCACCTTGCTCTTCGCACTTTGCAGACAAGCCGGTTCCGGCACCACCACCGACTATGGGGATCCCTTCAGACTTCATTTGACTGAATTTTGTTTTTAATACTTGTCTAGTAAATCTAGGCATTGATGTTTCCTTGTTATGCTATTTGACGCAGTGTATCTGCCACACTGACAGCAAACTCCGGGTCGTTAATATGATGAGGCAATCGAATCAGCTGACGATTTTGCGCCGTTTCAAATCCATTTTCAATGGCCGAATACAGTGCTGAGCGTGCCTCCGGATACCAAAACGGCATATCCGGTGCATCCAGAGCCGACACCCCACCTTCTGGTAATAAGAAACGCACAGGCCCTTGCATCTGATTCAGGCGCGAAACAATCCATTCACCCATTTGCTTATTCTCTTCAGGCGTTGTTCTCATTAATGTGGTGGTGGGGTTATGCTCGTAGAACAAACGATCTTTATAACGTTCAGGCAGCGTATCTGGCGCGCCAAAGTTCACCATGTCTAATGCGCCCACCGAACCCACATAGGGAATTTTTTGCCTGATGATGGCACCAAAACGATCTTCATCGGCAGCGAGTATGCCGCCAAACATCATGTCGCACACTTCGGTTGTTGTTAAATCAACTACTGCCGATAGAAAGCCGCCGTCTACCAGCTTCTCCATTGACCGACCACCCACGCCTGTGGCATGAAATACAAAACTCTCATATTCTTCACTTAGGTTCGACGCAATTGCCTGCACCGCTTTGGTGGTTACACCAAACATCATCAGGCCAAGCCCGGGCTTTGCATGACCGTCTACTACTGCTTCGGGTCGGAATTTCACCATACCAGCCAGCGCAGAGGCGGCGTTGCCCAACACCTCGCGAGAAATTTGATTCAAACCCTGAACATCGGTTACCGAGTAGACCATGGTGATATCACACGGCCCAACATAAGGACTGACATCGCCCGAGGCAACGGTTGACACCATAACCTTTGGCGTTCCAATAGGTAACGATCGCAGCGCGGGTGTGGCAAGCGCCGTACCACCTGTGCCACCGGCTGATATAACACCGCCAATGGTGTTTTGATGTTTGATGGCCCAAAGCTCAAACGCTTTTGCCATACCTGCAACCGATGAACCTCTATCACCGGTGAACACAGCCGACTCTCCATCCGGATGACACGCCGCCACCTCGCTGGCTGTAACATCAGCGGTTGATTCGGCTTTGGACGTTGATAAGTCTATCGTCGATACAGTCACACCCGCTGCTGCAATGCGCTCGACCATAAAATTTAGTTCTGCAGCTTTAGTATCAAACGTGCCTGCTACAAAAGCGGTTAAGTTACTCAAGTGATATCACTCCCTCTGCATTGACGATCGAAAAATAGTGATGAAAACAATTACCATGAAAATTCAGGCTTAACGCTGCTTAACTGTTTGATAGATATCGCCAAACAAAGAATTGCCATTGGCATCCGTCATATAGATTTTGACTGTATCACCAAACTGCATGAACGCTGTAGCTGGTTTTCCATCGTTTATGGTTTCTATCATGCGGATTTCAGCAATGCAGGAATATCCCACACCGCCTTGCTCTATCGGCTTACCAGGTTCGCCATCCATTTTATTACTGACCGTACCAGACCCAACAATTGAGCCAGCCCCTAACGCGCGCGACTTGCTTGCATGACTAATCAGCGTTGGAAAATCAAACGTCATATCAACCCCTGCGTTCGCTTTTCCAAAAGGTTTATCGTTGTAATCAACGTACAAGGGCAAATGAAGCTTTCCATCAACCCAGGCATCACCCAGCTCGTCGGGTGTTACGGCTACTGGCGAAAAGGCTGATGATGGTTTACTTTGAAAAAAACCAAATCCTTTGCCAAGTTCTGCCGGAATGAGCGCTCGAAGCGACACATCATTAACCAGCATAAGCAAACGGATGCTCGTGCTCGCCTGCTCACGAGTTGCACCAAACGGCACATCGCCGGTTATCACGGCAACTTCGCCTTCCATATCAATGCCCCATTCGGTGGTGGGCATTTCGATATCATCGCGCGGCCCCAAAAACGTATCCGAACCTCCTTGATACATGAGTGGGTCTGTCCAGAAACTCTCAGGCACTTCAGCACCGCGCGCCCTCCTGACTAATTCCACATGATTCACATACGCAGAACCATCCGCCCATTGATACGCTCTGGGCAGCGGGGATTCCACACTCGACTGATCAAAATCTTGTCCCAAACTTGTATCGTTGTTGAGCTTATCCGACAAAGCCTGTAATTGTGGTGCAGCGTTGTCCCAATCGTCGAGTGCAGCTTGCAGAGTCGTTGCAATATCCTCGGCTACAACATACCGACTTAGATCGGTGGACACCACCACCAATTGCCCATCTCTACTTGTATTACGTTTAGTTGCTAGTTTCATAGTTTTCTGATATCGAATAAACAGCCTTAAAAAACTGTTGAAGATGTAGGATCACAGTTGTTTTGGAAAGCGACGCGGAAGCTCGCGCCAGCAATCGATGTAGTCATCTTGCAGGCTTGCCAGTTCACTCGCGTATTCAGTAACTTTCTGCGCGTAGCGGGTTTCGAACATGAAGGCCAGTGTATTATCCAGCTTCACAGGCTTCAGCGTTTCATTCGACGCCTTTTCAAATCCGAACGCATCGGGCCCATGTGGCAGCATCTGGTTGTGCAGGCTTGCCCCACCGGGAACAAACCCCTTCTCTTTTGCATCATAAGCGCCTTTAATAAGCCCCATGAATTCACTCATGATATTTCGGTGATACCAGGGCGGACGAAATGTATTTTCAGCAACCATCCAACGCGGTGGAAAGATAACAAAGTCTATGTTCGCGGTTCCTGTCTGCTCTGTCGGCGATGTCAGTACTGTGAAAATCGAAGGGTCAGGATGATCGAATGCAATAGCCCCAACGGGAGAAAACGTTGAGAGGTCGTATTTATAAGGTGCGTAGTTACCATGCCAGGCCACAACGTCTAACGGTGAATGACCAATTTGCGTGCGATGAAACTCACCACTCCATTTGTAGATCACCTGACAATCGACTTCTTTGTCTTCAAACGCTGCCACAGGGGTTTTAAAATCGCGCGGGTTGGCTAAGCAGTTCGCCCCGATAGGACCTCGCTCGGGCAAAGTCAACGGCGCTCCATAGTTCTCACACAAATAACCCCGCGCCGAGTCGCTCAGGCAATCGGCTCTAAAGATCATGCCACGAGGCACAACAGCTATATCGCCAGGCGATACCGACAGACAACCGAGTTCAGTAAACAGTTGGATGTCTCCTTGTTGAGGCACAAACAACATTTCTCCATCGGCGTTACAGAAGTACGTATCGGCATCGTTGGAATTAAAGTCATAGATATGCGCAGCCATTCCGGTTTGTGTTTGCGCATCACCTGCCGTGGTCATGGTATTGACCCCATTTACAAATGCAGTTGCCGATGGTGCAGCCGGAATTGGGTCCCATCGATACTGCCCCAACGGTAAAGATGACGTTCCTCTGTGCGGCGCCGATTGCCATAGCGGACAGTCAAAACGTTCGAACCGGTTGGTGTGCAACACACTGGGCCGGATACGATAAAGCCAGGATCGTTCGTTCTGACCTCTTGGTGCCGTAAACGCCGAACCGGAAAGTTGCTCGGCATACAAACCGAAAGCACAATTCTGAGGGCTGTTCTGACCTTGTGGCAATGCGCCTGCTACAGCTTCGGTTTCGAAGTCGTTGCCAAACCCGGATTGATACTCTAGAGCCATTGTCGCCCCTGACAGCTAATTAAGTTACAATTGTAACCATTGATTATGTAACTATCAACGCGGATGAACAAAAGCACTGCCCCCCTGATACTCGAACAATTCCTGCCCTTCAGGCTGAGCCGGCTATCTGAGTCTATTAGTTTGAAATTTGCGCAGCACTACAAACGTGAATTCGGTATGACTCGGCCGGAATGGCGCGCACTAGCAGCGCTTGGCCAGCTTGGCACACTAACCAGCACACAGATTTGCCAGCATTCAAATATGCATAAAACCAAAGTGAGTAGAGCGGTGCAGGCATTGAATCAACGCGGTTGGCTACACCGAAAACGCGACAAGGCCGATCGCCGTATTGAATATTTACAACTGACACAGATTGGAAGAAGACGTTATACAAAATTAGTCGCGCTTGCCCACCAGTTTCAATCTGACATGGATTCCACCATGAGTGCTGCAGAGTTAGCTACCGTCAACGAAGCGATACGCATACTCGAACAACTGAAAGTTAACGGCGTTTCGACAAACAAGGCTAAACCAACCTGACTTATAAACTTATACCCAGCAACAGTTGATGCACACTGAGCCGAATGCTGCGATCGTCGCGGTGACCGCGCCGCTACAATCGCCCCCATGCCAATAAAGCGCCGTAAGAAAGCATGCAGGTTCAATACCTCAATAACTGGAATGTGTGGTCTGTCACAGACTGCTCGAACGCCGGCGGCGGCATTTGCTGAGTTACGGCATGTGGGGTACATTAACTACTTCGGCTGCTGCACTTAACGTTTATTGTCAACAATGGCTACCAAAGTGCAAAGTAGATGAATAGTCACAAATTGCTTAAGCTCCATATGTTAAGCAATTCTCTCGATACCTGTAAAAGAATAATTACTATACGTCAGTAATACTTATAATGACAAATTGAAGCCAGCTTTTGGCCATTGCAACCCTGGAGGAGACAATGAAAATGAAGAAATTAAGCGTCGTAATAGGCGTAGCGCTAGCCACATTGGCAAGCGTGGCACACGCCGAATACCCGGAACGTGCCGTGAAGATGGTTATCCCTTATGGCGCTGGTGGTGCAACCGATATCTCTGCCCGTACCATAGCTGAGCCGTTGGGTAACGCGGTAGGCAAACCCTTGGTTATGGCTAACGTCACCGGCGCAGGTGGTGCAACCGGTTCGGTTAGTGTTCAAAACGCCAAAGCCGATGGCTACACCATGTTGTTTGCACGTGTCGGTTCGCATTCAGTTAACCCTGCAATGAAAGCCACACTTCCGTACACATTAGACGATTTTCGTTTTGTAACCGTATATGAAATCAACCCAGTGGCTTGCGCTGTTACACCAGCTTCAGGCATTAAGTCAATGGATGATTTAATAGCGAAAGTGAAAGAAGGCGGCGTAAGCTATAGCTCTTCAGGTGTCGGTTCACTACTTCATCTTGCCGGTGCAATGGTACTAAAAGAGTTTGGTATCGATAACCCGCTAGAAGCGGCTGTTCATATCCCGCAAAAAGGTGGTGGTGCTGCAGCAACAGCTGTATTAAACGGCACAGCCACTTTCCTTTGCACTAACTCCTCCGCGGTTGCAGGCTTTGTTGCCAACGAACAGTTGGTGCCATTGATGGTTACAACGCCTGAGCCAGTAGTCGGCTTTGATGCACCTACAGCGAATGATCTTGGCAAGCCTGCGCTTAACCAATTAGTCGGTTGGACAGGTATTGCCGGCCCTGATGGCCTACCTGATGATGTTGCGGCTAAGTGGGGTGAGTGGATGGCGGTTGCCACAGAGGATGCAAAATTCAATGAGACAATGACAAGCCGTGGTTCAGTTATCCAATTAATGAACCCGGTTGATGCAAATGAATTTATCCAGACCCAGTACGAAACGTTTCGTCAGTTGGTCGATGATCTTGGCATGCGCATAGAAGGCTAGTAAGCTCGACGTATTAAAGTAGAGGCTGTGCGGCGGCCTTAAAGGCCGTCGCGCATGTTTAACCAGCAGCAGAGCATCTCACCATTAAAAGCTTGCAGTTAAAACTTGGAGCAGGAACGCTCGCCATAGCCCTTTTCCTGGGCTTGGTCGGTATCCCACGCTGGGTATCATCACCGTCCAACGTTAGTAACATCATCTTATCCCCCGCTTTCTGGCCTTATGTATTAACCGCCTTAACAGGGCTCATTGCCTTGGGGCTATTGCTGAGCGGGTGGCGTATGAAAGACTCGCCCATCCAGGAGAGCAAAATAGGCGAGAATACACTAGACGAGTATGAAAACCAGACAGAGAGCGTTAGCGCTTCGTGGCTTCGTCTTGTTGGTCTTGCGCTAATAATGGTCTTAACAATGTTTGCGCTACCACGCCTTGGCATGGTGTGGACGAGCATGATCGTGTTTATAGCTACTGCCCTATTGTTTAAAACACGGCACCCTATTGTTGCGGTTGTTTGCGCCGTCATCATTCCCCTATTACTTTATGCCTTCTTTGCGCACGTGGCAGGCATCGCTATACCGCAAGGTAACTTTGTGAGATTGCCATGAGCTTTATTGATAGCGTAATGGCAGGCCTCAGTCTGGTCTCATCAGTTGAAGCTTTCCTTGCATTGTTCGTGGGTATTTGTATTGGTGTTGTGGGTGGTGCGATACCGGGCTTATCTGCAACCATGGCCGTGGCCCTGACTCTGCCCTTTACGTTCAGCATGCAACCAATCACTGGCATTCTATTGTTGCTTGGTGTTTATAAAGGCGGCATTTTTGGCGGGTCTATCCCGGCCATTCTGATTAAAACACCCGGCACCCCAGCCTCCTCTGCCACCATACTCGATGGGTTCCCATTAGCCGAAAAAGGCGAGGCTGGCCGCGCACTGGGTATGGCTTTATGGGCATCGTGTACAGCCGATTTAGTGTCTAACCTTGCGTTGATTTTCTTTGCAGGTTTTTTGGCCTCGTTCGCATTACAGTTTGGCCCCCCTGAATTTTTTGCGTTAATCCTTTTTTCATTAACGATTATTGCTGGCGTGTCGGGCGATAGTTTGTTGCGTGGTGCCATCGCTGCCCTACTCGGGTTACTACTGGCAACCGTTGGCCTCGATTTAGTTTATGGCACCAATCGATTTACCTTTGAAGACCCGAACCTTATGGGTGGGTTAAATTTCATTGCGGTGCTTATTGGCTTGTTCGCACTGCCAGAAATCATTGCCATGGCCTGGAACCCTGTTGCTCACCTTGGCCAAACGCGCTCATTGGGTAAGAGTAAAGTTACGATCACCGATTACAAACGCAGTTTTAAATCCATCGTTCGTGGCAGCTTAATTGGCGTATTCCTGGGCTCCATCCCCGGCATAGGTGCTGCGCCATCTGCATTTTTGAGCTATTCAGAAGCACGGCGAAAATCACCTAATAAAGATAATTTCGGCAACGGCGAGATTGAAGGGGTAGCTGCATCGGAGGCAGGTAACAATGGCGTGGCTGGCGCTACCCTCATTCCGCTACTAGCGCTGGGTATTCCGGGCGATGTTATAACCGCCATTATCATTGGTGCGTTTATGGTGCATGGTTTACAACCCGGGCCTATGATGTTTGTCCTCAATGTGGATATTGTCTATGGTTTGTTTATTGGTTTAATTGTTAGTTCAGTTTTTCTCTTTCTGGTGGGCAGCGTTGCCATTAAAGGGTTTAAGTTTGTGGCGGATGTGCCCAAACGTATATTAATGCCAGCGGTATTGGTGCTGTGTATCTATGGCGTATTCGCGGTTAATAACAATATTTTTGATGTGGGCGTGATGTTCGCGATGGGCTGGGTCGGTTATGTCATGATGCGCATGCGCGTACCCGCAGCTCCCTTTTTAATCGCGTTTATATTAGGGCCATTACTTGAAGATAACTTCAGGCAAGCCATGCTGATGTCGGGTAGTGACCCAATGATACTCATAAGAGGGCCGATTACCTGGTTCTTCTGGACACTAACGGTTATTGCGCTGGTTGCTATTACGCGTACGGTGGTTAAGGGGACGGTAACTGCTGGTAACTAACTTTTTTGAAATGCTTTGTATGCCACCCCGCCCTGCTAAAAACGTGTTCACCCGTTAGCGCGTTGTTGCAAGTGCTCGATAATGTCACTCGATTCATACATCCAGCTAACCTCGTCATTATGTTCGATTCTTAAACAAGGTACTTTCACCCGGCCACCGCCTTCTTGCAGTTCTTCTCGATATTTAACGTCTTTATTAATATCGCGCAACTCAACATCAACGCCTAAAGCATGAATTGCTCGGCGAGTTTTAACACAGAATGGACAAGCGCGAAATTGATACAACGACAAACCATCAAACGCCGATTGAACACGAATTTGTTCGTCGGGCGAACGCTCTATCGATTTAGGACGAGACACCCAATCAACAAACACAACAACGTTACCTAGCGCGTTTCGAACCAATTTTAGTAACATTTTTTTATACCCGTAAAAATCATGGCGAACAATAACAAAACCAGTCAACGTTTGTTGATTTATCTGAACGATTAATCTAGCGTACCGATTAAATCAATCGTTTCACCTGGCTTGGGGGTTTCTATAACGCCTGTAGCGTCCGCACGCTCACCAGGCTCAGCCATGGGTTCGTCTGTTAGAGAAAAGGTACCCCAATGCATCCCAATCGCTCGCTTGGCACCGACATCCTCCACCACTTGCAATGCTTCTTCTGGGTTCATGTGCGCGCTTTTCATAAACCAGCGTGGATCGTAAGCGCCTATCGGCACCAAGGCAAGATCGACTGTACCCAACCGCTGGGCGATAGCTTTAAAGTCGTTTGAATAACCGCTATCACCGACAAACAATGTGCGAAGACTTGGTGAATCGATGACAAACCCGGCCCATAGTGCTTTATTGCGATCGAAGGGGCTTCTGCTGCTCCAGTGCTGGACTGGAACTGCGTGTACGGTGGCATTGCCAATTTCAGCACTGGCCCACCAATCAAGTTCAGTAACATCAGAGACACCCAATTTGTCGAACCATGCTTTTTGCCTCAGTGGCACGTAATAACTCGGAGGGTTATCAGGCTGCTTGGATTGCAACGCTTTTATACTGGGTTTATCGAGATGATCGTAGTGGTTATGCGAAATTAACACTATATCGATAGGAGGCAACTGTTCCAACGTCATGGCAGGCGGGGTAGTACGCTTGGGACCAGCAAAGCTTACCGGTGATGCACGCTCGGAAAAAATAGGGTCAGTCAGAATACTGAGTCCATCAACTTGCAGCAAAAATGTACTGTGACCAATCCATGTGACTTGTGCGTCACTTGGGTTGGTGAGGGCATCTAGTTGAGGAGGCACACTGGGCAAAGTAAGCGGTATAACATCAGGCGCTTCTCGCTGCCACTTGATAAGCGCACTAAGCGGTTTATCGATGGCTTTGCCGTTCGAGTTAACGAAAGTACCGTCACGACGATGGTGCTCCGGTGCTTCCTCATTCAACTCCACGCTCGATGCGCAACTGGCCAATAGGCTGGTGATAACAATGGAAGGTCGTAGCATAATATTATCGACCTAGACCTGAGCCTAACTGCCTACTCACAGCTGCCTACTCATAACCGCCTACTCATAACCGCCTACTCATAACCGCCTACTCATAACCGCCTACTCATAGCCGCCTACTCACAGCCGCCTTCTAATGTAATACAAGCCAGGCGATTCTCGTTATTCCAATTACCGCTCACCTCCGTCGAACCCTCATTGGTGCTAATTTCAGCGTACCAAGTCGCGTTATCACCTGTGTCGGCTGAAAGCGTCATTTGCTCCCCATTCCTCACATCTTCTATGGCCAAAGAACCTGTTGAATAATAAGCTCCTCCGGTAGACTCATTTAGCGAGAATGTCTCGTTAGT
>CAKZUP010000111.1 GCA_937922945.1 uncultured Granulosicoccaceae bacterium | reverse complement strand
CAAATCGCTTACGTACAGTCGATTAAGGGTTTTGAAAACGCGCATATAACGCGCCCTGGTTACGCGATTGAATATGATTTTTTTGACCCGCGCGGATTACGCTCTTCGTTAGAAACACGCAGCATCCAGGGTTTGTATTTTGCCGGACAAATTAACGGCACCACAGGTTACGAAGAAGCAGGGGCGCAAGGTTTAATAGCCGGTTTGAACGCAGCCCGCGCAGTTCGCGGGGAATCCCCGTGGACCCCAAGACGCGACGAAGCCTATATTGGTGTACTTATCGACGACCTTATCACCAGAGGTACACGCGAACCGTATCGTATGTTCACCAGTCGTGCTGAATACCGATTGAAATTGCGTGAAGATAACGCCGATATTCGCTTAACCGAAGTTGGTCGCTCTATGGGCCTGGTAGACGATGCACGCTGGGAAGCGTTTAGTCGTAAGGCCGAAGGCGTAGCGCAGTTGCAAGGTCAGCTTGGCAACCTGTGGATTCGGCCTAATACCCCTGAGGCGACCGCACTTACTGAGGAAACCGGACTAGAGCTTGCGCGCGAACGCCGGTTTAGCGAGTTGTTAAAAATGCCGGAAGTTAAACTGGGCCGCCTGCTTGAATTGGTTGGTTCAGAGCATGCAGCACTCGATAAGCACGTTATCGAACAAGTGGAAATCCAAGGTAAGTATGCGGGATACCTGGATAGGCAACAGGCCGACATCGATCGCTCTCGCGGGCAATTGGAAACGCGCTTGCCCGACTCGCTTGACTATAACGATGTTGATGGGCTCTCGAACGAAGTGCGGCAAAAATTCATCGAGCATAAGCCTGAAACTATCGATCAGGCATCGCGTATATCAGGCGTGACGCCTGCAGCCTTGTCATTGCTTATGGTGCATTTGAAAAAGCAGTCTTTGCGCGAGAGTGCATGATTGGTTACTACCAATACATCAACCGATAAGCTACGCGATACGCTAGAGGCTGGTCTAGTCTCAATTAACATTGAACTCGATGACGTTCAGATAGCAAAGCAGGTTCGTTTTATTCAATTGCTGCAAAAGTGGAATCGTGTTTATAACCTTACGGCGGTACGTTCGATCAACGAGATGATTGGTCGACACCTTCTGGATAGTCTTGTTGTTCTTCCGTGTTTGCCAGCAGCACGTGATGTTAATACTCAGGAAATCAATCACGCCGTGTTTGATGTTATCGATGTGGGCACTGGTGCCGGTTTGCCGGTTATACCCTTAGCGATTGCGCGGCCAGATTTACATTTTTTGTCGGTTGAATCCAATGGCAAGAAAACACGGTTTCAGCAACAAGCAGTGCTAGAGCTGAGCTTGGCTAACGTGCAAGTGAAGCAGGCTCGCATTGAAGAAGTAGATTCTCAAGCTCGCACTTTGATGTCACGCGCATTCACCGCTCCCGATAAATTTTTATCCATCATAGAGAGAAACTGCATCGAGAAATCCCGCGTTGTTGTCATGCTGGGCATTAAAGAGAAAATGCCAGAGCGTCTTCCTGCCGGGTTCGTATTGGAGGAGCTAAAGGAGGTCCAATTGCCGGATAGTGAATCGGCCAGGCATATAGCGCTCTGCGTACGCCGCGAAGACGCATACTAGGACGCATACTGCTCTGCCATCCCCATTCATTGCCTAGAGCTAACGCGCCTTGTCGATATCGCGACCCTTCCAGTCGTTGTAGTACATAAACACGCCGCTAATCTGAATGTTGCCCAAATACAACCGCTGGACTGTTTATGCAGTGGTATGATCTGACGTGACGATTTTGGTGGGTGTCGGTTCTTACATTCCTGCTATTAATAGTTAATCTTGGTTTGTCAGAAAACAAGTCGGTCAGAAAGCGGGTTTGCCGGAATTTAGGCCGGTAATAACATCTGTCAACAAAACTTTTTAATGGAGATAACATGGGCGCGCCCAGCCTTGTGCAAATAATCATACTGGTTGTTCTGATCTTTTTAGTGATAGTGCCTATCGTCTTGGTCGCGATTTCAAACCGAGTTAGTGGCTGGCAGAAACTGCTATGGGTGGTAGGCGCGGTTATTTTCTCTTGGTTAGCTTATATCGCACTAAGAATTACCACTAAAAATAAATTAGACGAAAATCCAGAATAGCGTTTTTTATACCCCTATAACCTAGCCCATTAAAATCTGACTAGAGACATGCAGTATTTACTGCATGAGCATAAAATTTAAGGAGAAATTATTTATGTCTACTTTAAAAACCGTACGTTCTGTTGCGTTACTTTTATCCATCACTTTGCTGGTTGCCTGTGAAAGCTCAGGTGGCAGTGAAGATGATAACAATCAGAGTTCCGGGCTGCCAGATATCACTGGCGATAACACGATAATGTCTGGTGATGGTGAAACAGACACAGACGGTACCGGTACCACAGGTTCGACCAATAACGGCTTGGACATCACCTATACAACCTTAGAAGCCTTACCCGATTTGCAGGAAAGGCTTTATGGCGGCAGCAGTTTAAAGTCACCCATTGTGGGGCCGCAAATTGGTATTGGCGACTACTTGAATGCCGACTTGGTTCGCGATGTTCCATTCACTATCGATGGCGAAATAACACCTGGTTTGGTTATTGAAAAGCTCTACGCTGTTCGCGATTACGATCGAAGAGGATTTTCCATAGATGGTCAAGTTCTGGCAGGTGGCCCGATTTTTCGTAAAGATCTTCCAACACCGAGAATTTACGCTGTAATAACAAATCTTTCGAACGTCGATATGTGCAATGTCAATACTGGCAGGAGCTTCGGCATTGACGGAGGTGCGGTGCTAGCGACAATGGTTCAAGGTGGTGTGGCACGCGCAAGGACTCCGTTAATTGGAGAAGGAATACAGTACACAGTTGATGGTCGGGATAACTCTGGTGTGTGCATCAACCCCGGTGGTTCGATATACGTTTATGCAGAGTTTGAGACCGAGAAGTTTTCAGAGTTTCACGAGGGTGATGATTACGCCGATATTGAAGACATTGTGTCCGTTAGCATAAGCGAACTTTTTGGTAGGCCGAGAGCACCTATTGCTTTGGAAAAGGGGCTGGAAGTGCAAAGTTATCAGTATGCGCCCGAAAGTACTCTATTGAATCAACCCAAAGACAACTACAGCATGACGGTGATAAACCGATCTGATAAACGTCTTGATCATACGGATGGTCTGGGCTTCATTCTCGATCCGCAAACCAGCTTGCCTGTCGGACATTTTACAGTGCATGGTTTTCAGAATAGGGACGATGACAGAGGGAACTTCAGTCCGGGGGATGAAGTAACCGAAGATGTAAGTTCTGGTGGTGAGATGTTGTTGCAGGAAAACTTTATGGGTTCGTCTGATTTGTTATTGTTCCTGAATGGGTTTGAACCAGAGTTCAACTAGTAACCACGCCATACGAGAAAATAAAAGCTGGGGAATTAAGTCGCAACAGTGAAAAACAGATCGACACCGCCGACTTGTTGCGCGTGTTCGGTGAATTGAAAACGCCAACCACTGAGCAATCAACGTCTACTGAACACGTTCAGCCGGACACTACGATCACCAATGAACTACTGGATATGGCGCAAGGCCATTAGCGAACGCCAAGCTGAAATTGAACAGGCACGCATCGAGGCTGATCAGATTAGTGAGCGCGAACAGCAGGCAAGACGAGAACTTGAAGCTCTGGAAAATCGTGGTTTCATTGACCGGGTTTTGCATAGAAAACCAGTCCTGATTTAGCAATTTGGGGCTGATTTCAGCTGCGGCCTAATGGTGCAAATGTGGTGTATAATTGCACCACACAGTTGTTCCTGCGAGCGGCCCATGCCAAGACAAAGCATTTCGTTTACAACACCCAATGAAGCCTGGTTGCAAGAGCAGGTTGAGAAAGAGGAATACAACTCCAAAAGCGAGGTCGTTAACGACCTGATTCGAAAGGCTCGTGAAAACGAGTATATTCGCAATAAATTAATCAGTGCAGAGCAGGGCGGTTTTTCCAATCTGACTCGCGATGAGATTTTGGCCAAGGCGGCACTTGGTAACGATGCCGAACTATAAGCTCAGCAATTGTTCACCCTTACACGACCAGGGGGCACCGCACAAGCCACATTTTCAACTAATTAACCCTTTTGGGTGATGCCAACGTAGCTCTAAAAAGTGAACACTTCCTTACCAAACTGTTCACTCATGGATGACTTTGCAATTTATCCGGTAGTCGAATATCAATGTCCGGAGAAGGTAATGAAATTTCGTGGCTATACCGTTTTATTTTTGTTCGCATTCATTTCTGCCTGTGGCGGTGGCTCAAGTTCAAGCGAAAACGAAGTTATTAATCAAGAGGACGAAGTAGCAGATCCCAACGCTGGCATCGAGCCAGAGCCAGAGCCAGAGCCAGAACCAGAGCCAGAACCAGAGCCAGAGCCCGAACCAGAACCAGAGCCCGAGCCCGTATCGACCAGTCGACTCGGAGCACTCGGAGCACTCGCCGACCAGGCGAAGGATTCCCTCGCTGCGGTGTCGACCACCGACACACCTGCGACAACGCCGGACATCGACCCCAGCGACGACATCGACACCAGCGAAGGGGTCGATCTCAGCGCCCTGGCATCAG
>CAKZUP010000110.1 GCA_937922945.1 uncultured Granulosicoccaceae bacterium | reverse complement strand
TCAGACCCGCAGACTTTGCTCCCTGTATGTCCGCAACCGGATTATCGCCTATAAATATTGAAGAGCAAATGTCAGCGTTTACATTTTCACAAGCGAGCTCGAAAATCGCTTTTTCGGGCTTTCGTATCCCAACAGCTTCTGATACCACGACGCAATCAAATAGCTCGCTGAAACTCAACGCAGCAAAGTTTCTCTCCTGAAAAGGCGATTTTCCGTTTGATACCAATCCCAATTTATAACCGGCACGGTGAAACGCGTGTATCGCCTCAGTTGCGCCCGATCTGGGCCGACAAAACTGACAAAAATATTGTAAGTAGGCATCGAGCAGTTCATCGACACTGAAGTCCGTGATATTGAACTCAGTTATCAGCGAGGTGTAGACCTTGTCTTTCCACACCATCCCGTTCTGGTCAAGTTCAATAAAACGTTCGATAAAACCAGCGGTGTCATCAACACTCTTGCCTAGCATGCCACTGGCCTGCCAGGTGACAAATGCCCTTAACGATGCAGTTCTATCCAGAAGGGTTTCGTCCAGATCAAATAAAGCCGCACGAATCATTGGATAATTCCTCCATAGGCCAGCAAGCATTGATACTGGGCCAATGTAAAGCAAACGCCTGTTGTCGCGTTTACCATGTACAAACAGTCACTAATTAATAAAGATAAACCGCCCCTGCTCCTAGCGCGGAATTATCAAACTGATTGACGCGCACACCGTTTGCACTACTCGCTTCTATCGATGCACCAACCGCTAGCGTGTTCCCATCGGCACTTAAACTGACACCAGAACCAAAATCGTCTCGGCTGTCGGCATTGCTGGCTTTCACATAGGCTTGCTGCCGCCAGTTAGCGTTTTCGAAAACAAACAAATAAACCGCGCCAGCACCGGGGGAAAAGTTATCGGCCTGATTACCATTGATGCCAATGGCAGAGCTTGCCTCTCTGTAAGCACTCACCGCAACTGTTTGAGCATCTGCGCTGATAGATATGTTGCTGCCAAAACCATCTGCAACGCTTGTGTTACTCGATTTTAAATAGGCTTGCTGTCGCCAATTATTATCCACGCGCGTAAACACATAGGCAGCACCGGCATTACCGAGCGAGTTATCATTTTGTCTGCCATTTACCCCTGTCGCTGCACTGTTTTCAGTTGGTGCTGCCACCACTAGCGTGTTACCAGTTTCACTTAACGCCACTGAACTACCGAACATATCACCGTTACCAGTATTACTGGCTTTCACATAGGCCTGTTGTTGCCAGCTATCACCAATTCGGGAGAAAACATACACGGCACCCGACAGGTTGGATGAGTTGTTTGTTTGATTTCCATTGATACCGAATGATGCGCTGTCTTCACGTCTGGCACCCACCGCTAACGTATTACCATCGCCGCTGACACTAACAGCATCGCCGAAATAATCACCCTCACCTGTGTTACTGGCTTTCAGGTAGGCATCTTGCTGCCAACGCTTATTCTCGCGACTAAACACATAAACCGCACCGGAACTTGCAGAGGTATTGTCTTCCTGATTTCCATTAACACCGGTGGCTGCGCTGTCTTCTCCGATGGCACCGACAACCAGTAAATCTCCATTCGCACTGAGGCTAACTGCACCGCCAAACTTATCATCCACGCTCAGACTGTTGGCTTTTATGTACGACTCTTGCTGCCAACTGCCATTGCTACTCACAAAAATATAAACAGCTCCAGACATCGGCGAATCATTGTTACTCTGTGTACCTTCAACTGTGGCTGACGCACTGCTTTCCGCAGGCGCACCCACTGCCAACGTTAAACCATCGGCGCTTAAGCTTATTGCATCACCAAATAAATCATCCGCCTGAGTATTGCTGGCTTTTATATAGGCTTGTTGCTGCCAAATATTATTGGCTCGCTTAAACACATAAACCGCACCAGAAAATCGTGCCGTATCGTTGTTTTGGTTACCGTTGACGCCGGTGGCCGAGCTATCTTCAAAAGGTGCTGCCACGGCCATGGTTTCACCATCTGCACTGATGCTGACGCTGCTACCAAAACGGTCCCCCACGTTATCACTGAATACCTGCGGGTTATTCCGACCAGATGAGTTACTCGCTTTAAAATAACCAACGGCACTACTCAATGAACCCGATACGCGATGAATATTCGAGTCGACACAAACTTGAGCATTACACGCCTGAACAAGATAAGCCGCATTAAGTCGTCGATACAACGCAACCCTATGGTCAAAACGGTATGACGACTGCACAGTCGCTAACGACGGAATATCCTTCCCCACTTGTACGAACCCAGACACACCATCAACGTTTTCTAAAATGCGATAAAACTGAACGTTAGTCGATGGCGTCCACGTGAGGCGGAACGTTTTATCCGGCAGAAAGGCAAGGCTTACCAATTGAGGCTCGGACGGTTCAGCCACCGATGGATCGGCCCCGGTAATAAGCTCAGCAAGGTTACTGACACCATCACTATCGTTATCCCATCGAGCAGTATCAAACTGATCTGCATTGATATTAATAAAAGCAGATTCTATCGTTGGCGTTTTAAAAAGACGCTCATGACTGGCTAAAACAATATCGCCATTACCATCGGTAAACAGAACGCTAAGCATTTGTTCTGTGTTAACCGGAAAGTCATCGCTAACCGTCCATTGCTCATCAACACGCCATGTTGCTTTACGTATGATATCGCCCCAGCTTAACTCCACCTGTAACGTGTTGGAGACATACGCTGGCACGGTGATATTGAACTCAATGCGGGTGGATGTTGGTAAGAGCGGATTGTTTGTCGTATTGTTGTTATCGGCCGAATCTAGTGTATCGGCAGGCAGTTCTTGTGTGTCGTTGCTTGTGCCGGTTGTAGTATCTGAAACAGTAGTATCTGGGCTCGCGGTATCTTGATCGGTAGCGGCTGTGTTCACAGTGGTAGATAGGTTCGACTCAGAGCCTTCTCCGGTGTCAGTACCGGTAGTATCCAACGTATTGGCATCTTCTGCGACGACACTGTCTGTTGTATCTACAACGCTTGATACGCCGTTGTTACCAGCATCGCTACTACCCGAACAAGCAGAGACCAAGAGCACGCTTAGCAGCAGGAGAAGCTCCCTTACCGAATATAGATGCCTCGAATATAAACGCTGAATTTTCATTTCCTCTCCGATACGGCATAGTGCTTTCGACAACCACCTCACAGGCGTTACTATGCATTGGACAAAGTATAAAAGGAAATGTGCGTACTATCTGCGAGACAGTAAAACAAGTGTGTCGGTATAAATACCATTAATCGCTAAAGCTCCACGTTATGAGAACCAGACGACACCTATGTGCACTATGTGTCTGTCTGTTGAAGCTGTCTATTATTAAGGTTGAGCAGGCTTGCTATCCAACAAAACGCGGCCTGTTGGCGTTTCGATACTTGCACTTAAAAAAGGTAAATGGTTCGCCGGTAAAGGCGCCACACTAACAATGTTATCTGCACCGAGCTGTTTTAGTCTTTCGCTTGTCCAGTCGGAATAAGGATGATGAATCGTAAGCTCATCGAGGCGGCAGCCCAAGTCTGGCATCGATAGCGCTGGATGTTTATCGGTTTGCCATTGCATACAATGCGGGAGCAAGCCACCCGCTAGTAGCGCGCCATCATCGGGTATGGCAAACAACCAATTCAAATGCCCACGGGCGAGTGGCGTTGGCGCACCTATATCAAATGATGCATTGGCACGGCTCTTTAGCAAATCGTCTGTATTGACAACCCAGGTTAACAAGCGCGGTTCGTTCATCAAACTGTGTTGTACGGCAGGGTCGTCCAAGCTGAACCAGCGCGGCCTATTCGGTGGTGTGGCATCGGGGTTGATAGCGACAATTTCCAAAAAAACCTCGCCACCTATATTCATTAAGTGGTTGTGCGTGGCCATGAGCGGGTGCTCGCCACCTTTTGGCACCACTACTCCAAGTTCATGTTGCACATATTCAACGCCTTGCTCGAGCGAAGTTGCGGCAATAACGAGATGATCAAGTCGCGTCGGCATTCTGTTTAACTATCAGTTGGGTTGCTCTCGTATGGTAGTCGGTTTTGCTTTGTGAAGTTGACGAATCAGATAAAATAATAAGCCAGCCAACACCAGCGAACCAATAACAATACCCATTTTTTGCCAACCTGCAAGCGCATGATACCAACCGAGCACGGAAGCCACTCGCCCTTTCAGCGTCCGCGAAGCCATTGCTGTTGCTTCTACTTCAAGAATGGCATCGATAAATTCAGGCTTATCCCATTCTCTGGGGCCAGTGGCTTCGTAAACCACTTTTCCGTGCGGATTTACTATCACGGTATAAGGCAACCCGCGGCCAGACCAATTACTCAGTGATTTAATTTTATCGCCAATAACGATCGGGAAGTCGATTTGCAAGTTGTGCTTTGCAAGGAAGGTTTCAATTTTATCCGGTGGCTCGCCAATATTAATGGCCAACATGCCCACGTTATGATTTTGTAGCTGCGCCCACGCGCCGTTCAGTTCAGGCAGTTCATCCAGACAAGGCGCACACCAAACTGCCCAGAAGTTTATCAACCAGGTTTTACCAGCAAGCGTTTCAGGGTTGACCGGTGCGCCATCAATATCGACGAGAGAAAAATCAGGTATGTCCCTATCAACAGGTGTTAGAGGTTGAGTCAATACGTTCGCAAATGCAGTGTTGGAGGTGGTAAGCCCGATACCAAGAAAAATACAGAGCAACATCGCAGCCAGTCCGCGAGCGCCTGTTCCATAAAAACGTATCACCCTTTACTATCTCGGCCGACGAAATCAAGTGATGCAGAATTAATACAGTATCGTTGACCCGTGGGCTCCGGACCATCTGGAAACACATGCCCTAAATGTGCTCCGCACGAGCGGCACAATACCTCGGTGCGAACCATACCAAAGGAACTATCGCTTTCTTCTTCTATATTGTCTGCATTAGCTGGCTGGTAAAAGCTCGGCCATCCACTGCCCGAGTCGTACTTGGCGTTAGAATCAAACAGTGCTTCTGCGCAGCAAATACAGGTATAAAGGCCATCGGCTTTGTGGTCGTTGTATTTCCCGGTGAAAGCGCGTTCAGTGCCTTTGTTTCTCGCAACCGAAAAAGCTTCTGCGCTTAATTCCCGAGCCCACTCACTGTCGGATTTTTCCACTTTTCTGCTCATGTAACCACCTATTTATGCTATTCGAACACCGCCAATGAATCCCGGAAATTCTAGCGTATGTCGCAAGGATTGCGTGAATGACGCACAGACTGTGGATATTAGACAGCTAGCGTCAGTTGAGTTCCTTGCCCCGGCTCGTATAATGGGATGTGGCTGATAAAAAAACAATAAGCGAAGACGATAAGGCGCTTTTTCGAGACGCTGTGGGCGATGTTAAAAGTGTTGCCAACGACAAAGCGCCAGATACAGTGTCAAAACCCGCAGCGCGGGTAAGCTCAACCCAGCGCGATAACCGTTCTGTCATGGAAACGCTGCTCAGCGAACTCAGTGAGAGCGATTTACTGGAGACCGGAGAGCACCTTTCTTACACCGCTCCAGGTGTTCAACGCGCCGTACTGCGCAAGCTGAAGTCGGGAAAATACACCACCCAAGCCGAAATCGATCTGCATGGCATGACACTGGAAACCGCCAAGAAAGAATTAGGTGCGTTTCTGGCCGAATGCCAACTCCGCCGTCTACTGTGTGTTTGCGTCATTCATGGCAAAGGCCGCAAGCAGGCGGATAAAGCCCCGAGAATGAAACCGGCCGTTAATCAATGGCTACAGGGCAATAAAAAAATACTGGCTTTTTGCTCTGCCCGTGCCAATGACGGTGGTACAGGGGCTGTGTACGTGTTGCTAAGAAGGCCAGCCGAGTAAGTCTCTTTCGCTCCGTCACCGGTTATTGCGCGCCGCATTACTTCTTTCAGATTTAAAAGGCATAAACAACATTACACATGAATCTACGCCAACAATACCATTTCAGGAAATCTGATCGGGGCTTACTCGCATGGGATGTTCTGAAGCTCATCAGGCTTTCAAAAGATTTTGAGATTATTGACGTGCCTTTAAAAGATATTCGCGAGCTTGAAGAAGTGTACTGGTTCGGATTGGGTGCTCCGCCCATTGTTGAGGAAATAGCAGAACACGCCAAACTCATTTACGACGCAGATTTGTCGTATCCCATTATTCTTTGTCCGCAAGGCAGGCTTATGGATGGTATGCACCGCGTTTGCAAAGCCCACTTGGAAGCACGTGAAACGATTATAGCCGTGAAGTTTGCCACGCTTCACGAACCAGACTATGTTGGCAAGCAGCCCGATGAATTACCTTATTAGGCAGCATAACGCATATTTGAACAAGTTAAACTAACTACTATTGATTGTGCGTTCTAATTGATATAGCGTTGAGTGCTAGCAGGTTCGGTTGATTCACCTTGTGATGAACGCTCTTATAGGATGTAGACACATGAAACCAATAACACTCATTTTCACCGTTGTGTTAATGAGCCTGTTCGGTTGCTCATCAACCATGGTTGAGTCTGACAAAGGCATGGGTTTCCCAGGAATCCATCCTAAATACAGTAACGCAAGCTCAACCGATATTCTTATTGTTCATGGCATGTGCTCCAAAAAAGATACTTGGTTTAAAGACCATGTAAATCAGCTTGCCAAGGCAGCTGATTCAACCAACGTAGAGCACATTGGCAAAATAACAATTCCTGATAATAACGTTAATTCAGACATACACCTTTATAGCGCCAAAATAGTCACAGATTCCGGTGACTTCAACCTCTATGGGATTCTCTACAGCAAAGCTATCAGCGACACGAAAAAAGATCTGGAAAACGCAAGCGTTACCGGCTCAAGAGCCTATTTGAATAGAAAGCTGAAATCGTTTGCCATGAACAACTGTCTGGCCGATGTAGCAGCCTACAACGGAGCCATAGGAGAGGACATACGAAAAGGCGTCAGAAGCGTGTTATCAACACTGCATGATATTCGAGGTGATAAAACCGGTCCACTGGTTCTTGTTAGCGAAAGTTTGGGCAGCAAAGTGGTACGTGATGCGCTTATTTGCGATCAAGACAATGCCCGACGGGAGGAAGGTTTTCAACTTCTATCCAATAGCAACGTGTTTGTTATGTACGCCAATCAAATCCCCTTTCTAGACCTTGCTAGTGATGCATCGTGCGTCATAAATTCCCGGCTAGCATCAGAATTAAATGCGAGTCCCGGATTAAACTTCAATGAGCAAGAACAGAAATTAAGCGGCAACTTCTCCGATATTTTAAGAATACTCAATGATAGAGAAACCGCTCAAACACTGGATTTCGCTGCCAATCAGGGTCCACCCAAGTATTGGGTTGCATACAGCGACCCTAATGACGTGCTCAGTTATAAACTGGATATGAGTAAGTATGGCAACGGTGATCATGGCGACTTCCAAGTCGTCAATGTATCGGTAAAAAACGCGACAAACTGGTTCGGGCTTCTGGCAAACCCATCTAAAGCGCATAATGGATATAGATCCAACCCAAAGGTTCAGAATATGGTTTTGCATGGCTGCCTCATCAATGATAATAAGTGTGATCTGGGCTTATACCAATCCAAACCAACCACTGAATAACCACACTACTCCCTTTAAGCACCGGAGCTCATAATCATGACCGACGATTTTGACGATGTTAGCGATTCAATTGATGGCACTCATACACCACCGGGGAAAGAATTCGCAGCGTTTTTGGCTACGAGACGCTCTGGTCTTGAAACTGCTGAATTTAAACAACGAGATGGGCAGGACGAGAATGACCATAAATTCATCGAACCAACGTTAAACATTGAATATGCCTATGGCTTGGAAACGATACAAATGGATGGCGAAACATATTACCAATACGGCATTACCGCCAGTAGAAAAGCCAAAGAAACTGGATACAAACTAGAGGGGTTTATTCTGCACCACACCTCCGATGGCCGTTACGACTCCATGCTGAATTACATTAGCAAAGTGGACAGGTATAGAGGTGAAGGCGGAAAAGAAGGTAAAGGTAAAAATCAATTTGGTTATCATTTTCTGGTTGGTCGAAATGGGCTGATTACCCAGGCAGCGCCACTACACAAACGAACCAACCACATAAAGCCCGGCAGTCATCCAGAGCGAGTGGCGCTCAATCATCTAGAAAATCACAACACATTGGGCATTAGCCTGCATGCAGGTTACACCAAAAAAGACGGTGACAGTTATCATCAGCCAGCCAGTGAAAAGCAATTGGAGGCAGCCCATCAACTGGTCATTGCGCTAAGCAAAAAATTCGGCGTAAGCCTGGATAATTGCTGGGGCCATGGCGAACTGCAAAAAGACAAGATGTTGTCCGAGGCGCATGAGCTGGTGCACAAATGCAAAAACCTACCACCGTACAGCGCTACGTTTGAGTAAAGCCCGTCTCAATAATCTGCAGGTTATGCTCTGACAGATTGCAACACGGTGCGAGTGGCCTCACTCAATGGCTGAATGGTGTCTTTTAAAATAGCCACACGATCAAAACGTTTAGCGTCACTGTTAACTGATTGGCGTAAGGCTGCGCCAAAGGCCATTCGCAACTCAGTACCAATGTTATATTTGCAGATACTCGTTTTCTGCGCCAACTCGCGGCGCTGTGCTGCCGGCACGCCAGAACCACCATGAATGACTAGCGGTACAGACGTTAATGCATCAATAGCCTGAATGCGTTCTACATCAAGACCCTCTCCATCGTCTTGTTGCAAATGCACATTGCCAACCGAGATCGCCATAGCATCCACGCCAGTGTCGGCAGCAAACTGGCGAGCTTCATCGGGGTTGGTACCATCAGATGCTTCCCCATCGGCGTACCCCACAAAGCCAATCTCGCCTTCACACGACACACCAGCTGCATGCGCTATTTCAGCTATGTGTGCCGTTTCATCGATGTTTTGCTGCAATGGTTTACGCGAGCCATCGTACATAACAGAGCTGAAACCTGCGTCAATAGCCTGTTGGCATTCCGCTTCCGAGTAGCCGTGGTCTAAATGCGCAACAATCGGTACCGAAGCCGATTCAGCCAAGTGTCGAAACATGGCACCAAGTATGGGTAGTGGCGTGTGTTCACGACAACCCGGCCCAGCCTGTAGAATCACTGGGCATTGCTCTGCTTCAGCAGCTTCTACGTAGGCCAGCATATCTTCCCAACCCAAGCAGACTAAACCGGCAACGGCATAGCCTTCTTTTAATGCGGGCTGAAGAACGTCGGATAATGTAGCAAGCGTCATTTAAATTTTGCAATCATGTCTTTGATGCCCGGAATCGTTTCGATTTGATAGGCATGGGTAGGTTGAAAATATTGAACCAGTGAACGCTGAGTCAGCCCACCGAGAATCGTGAAATAGTACATTTCATAACCGGGTAAAACAGCACAAGGGTGATAGCCTTTATCCAGACAAATAGTTGAGCCATCGACAATGTGATAAGCATCACCCGGTTCGTTGTCTTCCCTTTGCAACATCTGAACACCCGAACCGTGATTGGGTCGAAATCGAAAGTTGTAGGTTTCATCGTGGCGCGTTTCATCAGGTAAACGATTGGTGTCGTGCTTATGCGATGGAAAACCAGACCACCCACCCTGACCAACGGTAAACAATTCACTGACCAACAAACGCCCTACTTTGTCGTGATGCTTTTGTCCGAGTATGTGCTTTATCTTTCGATGCGTTTTTGTGTCGTCTGAACCGTATTGCACCAAATCGAGCCCGTCGGCACGAACATCGAACGGGTCCAGCACTTTATCGAATTTGGCACCGGCTACAAATACTTCAGTAGACTCAGACTGACAAACCATGGTGACTTTCGCACCAACGGGAACATACACACCTTCTGGTTCACCATCCCAAACATCTTCCCCTCGATTGCCCAAAGCGATGAAGGAGATACCTTCTATGTCTATATCAATAGTTCCGGTCGCCGGGACAACGCAGGTTTCGTATCCCGGTACCTGGTATTCGAACGCCTGCCCTTTTTCAAGTTTGACGATATTGAAGTAGTTAAGCGGAACGGCTTCGCTCTCGACATCTACAATGGGTTTGTTCTGGTTGTCATACGGAGCGATATGCATCGTGAATTCCTTTATAAGTTAACGAATGAGTAGCCAATGGCATCGATACTACAGCGATTCAAGCCGGTGTTGTGGCACCTGGATGCGACGCGAGAAATTGACTTAGTTGATCATTGTCGGGCATGGCAGGTGCACAACCTACATTCGCCACCACAATAGCCGCACAAGCGGAACCGCGTAATACAGCCTGTTCCAATGTATAGCCTGAGGCAAACGATGCTATAAAACCGCCCATAAAACTGTCACCGGCACCGGTGGGTTTCAGCGCATCAACTGCAAAAATACCCGTACGAATTTCATTCTCAGGGGTGATCGTTATGGCTCCCAGCTCACCCATTTTATAGACAACAATACTGGCCGTGCTTTTGGCTAACTCGCGCGCTTTGCACAAACCGTTTGAGTAATCACCAGCCATGAATCCAAATTCCACATCGTTACCCACAATAACATCACAGTACGTGGCGGCACGAGAATAGGTTTGCGCGGCATCTTCTGCCGACACCCAGCTGTAGGGCCTATAGTCGATATCAAAGATTAATGGTAGCCCGGCCTCTTTTGCCAAATCGAAGGCTTTAAATGCAGCAGAACGTGAAGGCTCTGCCGCGAACACAGTGCCGGTGGTTATCAAGGCACCAAACCCACCATAGTCCACACCTTCGACATCCTCCAAATCCATTTGAAAATCAGCCGCGCCGTTTCGGTAAATGACCGACTGATGATCTTCAATGCGGGACTCAACCACCGCCAGCGAATTACGGTATTCGCCACCTTCAAAACGCACATGGGTGCGATCAACGCCATAGTGATCAAGCTGATTAACGCAGTATCGACCGATAGAGTCATCAGAGACACGTGTCACGATCGATGCCTGAGCACCAAGGCGGCACAGAGCAACGCAAATATTTGCTGAAGAGCCGCCCAGGCTTGAAAAAAAGTTCACGGCTTCTTCAGTTTTGGTCCCCGGTGGATCAGGATAGAAATCCATACCGGCGCGGCCAATCACCACGAAGTCGTTCTTTGCTAACTGCGCTTGTAACGTCATGGTTAGCCCTATACGCCTCTTCGCTGTTTGGTTCGGCTCGATTCCCAATCTGCATGCGCATCGGCAACTTTTTTGTTTTTGGTTATATGCGGTGTACCCACTTCCCACCAGGTATGACCTTCTGCGGTCCAACCATCGTATGGGTCTACCTGCATTACAATCACACTGGTTTTATCTGACGCTTTCGCCTCATCAAAGGCTTTGCCAAGCTCATCCGGATTGGCAACAGTGACCGCATTCGCGCCCATTGACCGGGCATGCGCTTCAAAATCCACTGCAAACGGTGTGGCCGTGGCTGTGGGTGTATCTTTTATAAGGTTATTAAAACTCTCATTACCCGTGTTGTTTTGCAATTTGTTGATCACTGCAAAACCACCATTATCCAACACCAGAAT
>CAKZUP010000109.1 GCA_937922945.1 uncultured Granulosicoccaceae bacterium | reverse complement strand
AGTTGGAAGGCGTTGAAGATGAAGCTCGAACCGCACGATTTCGTAGCGTCATGGTGTTTTTAAAACATGAAAACGATCCATCACCGTTTATCACTCAAGGGGTTTGGGAAGGGCGCATCCTGCACAGCCCGGTTATGGGCGAAGGCTTTGGCTACGACCCGGTATTTTGCAGCCTCGATACTCAACAGGCCGTATCGTTGCTAAACAAGGAAGAGAAAAACCGCTTAAGCCATCGTGGTCAGGCAGTGAGCAAAATGATCAGCGTGCTCACCGAGCATTTTTCTACTATATCGTCAGCAGAAAACGCGCAAACATAGTTAAGTATTCGTGCGCAACCTCACCGAACTGCCACCGTTATCGCTTTACATACATATTCCATGGTGTGTTCGCAAATGCCCTTACTGCGATTTTAATTCCCATGAACAAAAAGACACGCTACCTGAAAACGACTACGTTGATGCGTTGTTAAATGATCTGGCCGAAGAGATGCCGCGCGTTTGGGGTAGAACCATTAGCTCGGTTTTTATCGGTGGCGGCACGCCAAGCTTATTCAGTGCGAATGCGTTGAACACGCTTTTTAGCGGTATAAGAGCACTAACCGCACTACCCCCCGTTGCTGAAATAACCATGGAGGCCAATCCCGGCACGTTTGAGCAGGAAAAGTTTCACGATTTTCGAAAGCTTGGTATAAACCGGTTATCGATTGGCGTACAAAGTTTTAACGACCAGCATTTAAAAACGCTGGGGCGGATACACGCAGCCGATGAAGCCATGCGCGCTGTTGATATTGCTAAAACCGCAGGCTTTGACGATATCAATATCGACTTGATGTTCGGCTTACCCGATCAAACATTGGAGCAAGCCCAACACGATGTTCAAACGGCGATTGATTTACAACCGACACACATCTCCTACTATGAACTCACGCTGGAACCCAACACCTTGTTTGCCAAGCACCCACCGGTGTTACCAGTTGATGATGACCGTTGGACCATGCACAACAACGGCATAACGTTGCTGGAACAACATGGCTATGCGCGCTATGAAATTTCAGCCTACGCACAACCGGGCAAACGGTGTAAACACAACAACAACTACTGGTTGTTCGGCGACTACTTGGGTATAGGCGCGGGTGCACACAGCAAGATCAGCTTCGCTAACGATGCACAGATTGTGCGCCGCTGGAAACACAAACACCCCACTCGGTATTTATCCGGCGCTCATGCTACGCCGCTGGATGTTATCGGTGGAGAGTCGAGCATTAGTGATGCTGATACTGCCATTGAATTTATGATGAACGCGCTACGGCTCAATGAAGGCTTTCCGATTCCACTGTTTGAGCAACATACCGGTGTGTCGCTGAGCCGTTGGCAGGGCGCTATCGATAAAGCAACCGAGCAAGGTTTACTGGAACAAGTTGAACTTCGATTAAAACCCACGACAAAGGGCTTTAACTTCCTGAACGACTTACTCGAATTGTTTATGCCGGATAACGAACTCAGCGTACGATATCCGGTGTTCCCGCTAAAACCCGAGTAGTCGCCCCACTACTCCTGCCGTTGCATAGTTTGCAGATACTTGGACAAATCTTCAGGGTCCATAGCAACTGGCAAATTCATGCCTGCAACGCCCGGCATAGGCTCTCCATCCAAGCCAGGAATGTTCTGCGGCGCTGCCTGTTTTGGCTGCGGCTTGGGCGTAGCAGCCATTAGATTTGCATTGTTGTTGAAGGTCTTCGCTGTGGAAACAATGCCCTCTGGCGGCGATGAGCCGAACTGTGTGACACCGTTCTCATCAACCCACTGATAAACGGTGGTTTTGCTGCTCGGCATTGCCACAGGAGAGGCCGATTTTAAGGAGTCACCAGCGCCCTGAACGGACGATTTAGCGCTTTGAATTGAGTCGCCCAAGACCTTCTTGAACATGCCTGCCGGGTCGCCGCCTTTCATGTACATGCCATACGACATAAGCCCGACCATGGCGACAATGGGAACCAACGCTTTAAACAGCAATTTGAATATCATTTTTGTTAACACGAGCACCCTCCTGGGTAAAACCACTTGTTCCATCCATGAAAGCGGCTTTTTCTGCGCTAACTTGACCAAAACGCTTGCAATTTGTGCAATTCAGACATAGTATCCCTGTCCGCTTTTGCTTGATTGGAGCCAGAGAAATGAAGCCGGAAATCCATCCTGCGTACGACCAGATCAACGTAACCTGCAGTTGCGGCAATAAGTTCAACACCGGCTCAACCGCTGGTAAAGACCTTAACGTCGAAGTGTGCTCAAACTGCCACCCGTTCTATACAGGTAAGCAGAAGGTACTCGATACTGCTGGTCAGGTTGATAAATTCCGCCGCCGTTACGGCGCGAAGTAGACCGAACCCCCGGTCAGTGCCTATCGTTGGTGCTGACCTGCTGTCTCGACAAGGGCGCGAAACACTCAGCGCCCTTTTTCGTGCCCGATGCATCGGCATACTGTTCCGAGCCTTCCACATGGCACATCCTTGCACCCTCGCATTAATAGCGTTTATTTTCAGTATCTTAGCGATCAACTCCGCGGCTGCCAGCGATTCAGCGCAATCTGCCTGCTTCGATCAATTACGCGTCGAGCAAGCCCGCATCGAGCGGGTGTCCGATGGCGATACGCTTGTGCTCAGCGACCAGCGAAGAGTACGACTCATTGGCATCAATACCGCCGAACTGAACGCACGCAACAAGCAACTGCGCGCAGCAGCCCAAACCGCCACCGACGTGCTGAGCTCCCTGCTGCCTGCCGGTGAAGTGGTGAATTTGTATATTGGCGATGAGTCGCACGATCGCCACGGCCGGGTTCTGGCGCATGTGGTGCGCCAGCGTGATGGTCTTGCGGTGGCAACGGCCCTGTTACAACAGGGTATGGCACTGCAGAGCGCCGTCGCACCCAACACGCGTTGTGCCAGAGAGTTCGCTGAAGCGGAGCGTGTTGCTGAGCGCGCCGATACCGGGCAATGGAATAATCTGAGGCAATATCACAAACGCGCGAGCGACTTATCAGGAGCCGAACGTGGCTTCTGGCTTGTCAGCGGTCGAGTTAGTAAGATCAATAAACACAAGCGCTACACGGAAGTGTATCTGGATGGAAACCTCAGGCTGCTGATACGCCCAAAGCTTGCCGCGCAACTACAACCTGCCCGACTGCAAAACAAAACCATAGAAGTGCGCGGTTGGCTGAACAACCGCAACAAGAAAGCCTTGCTATGGCTTCAGCATGAAAGCAACTTACGTGAGCTGGATCGCGAATAATGCTTTATCTGATCGATTCCAGTATTTATATTTTTCGCGCCTGGCAAACCTTACCCGCATCCATCACCAACTCGTACGGTGAACAAGCCAATGCCGTTCATGGGTTTACTGATACGCTGGCTTATATTCTTAACGAAAAAAAACCAGATTACATTGCGTGCGCCTTTGATAAAAGCTCGAAAACAGGCACACGCTACACGATTTACCCGGACTACAAAGCCAACCGCGAACCGGCACCGCCAGAGCTGAAAATCCAGTTTGATCGCTGCATGGAAGTCGCCAGCGCAATGGGTGTACCGGTGTTTGCCAGCAAACAAGTTGAAGCGGATGACATTATCGGGCAGTTTGCTGGTATTGCTCAACGCGCCGGCGTACCTCACACGATTGTCAGTGCAGATAAAGACCTTGCGCAGTTTGTCGGTAGAGATGATCTCTATTGGAATCTGGCGAAAAAGCAACAATGGAACTACCAGCAGTTGAGTAAAAAATTCAAAGTGCTGCCGGAACAAATGGCCGACATGCTGGCACTGTGCGGAGATAAGTCAGACAACATTCCCGGTATTCCAGGGGTGGGCGCCACAACCGCTGCGCGCTTGTTAAAAAAATGGGAAACGCTCGACGGGGTGTTACAAAACCATGAGGCGATTGCCAAAATGGCCTTCAGGGGTGCACCTCGTGTCGCCGTTCTGGTTGCAGAATATGCAGACACGGTACGCCTGGCGCGCAGACTAACCGGCCTGATTGATGACACATCATTACCTCGCGCATTGGCCAAACTCCAGCGCAATAGTCTGACAAGCACCACTATGGCAAAACGATTAATGAACGCAGGTGTTAGTGAACAAAGAGCCTACCGCCTGGCCGAACGCGTCGTGGCACAAGCATAGTTGCGGAGTATTATCATGAGCCGGAAAACACCTTCTCGTCAGCAAAGTCGAACCAAAAAAAACAGTCGGCGAGGCGGTGGCGCTCAGACCAAAAACAATAAAAAGCTGGGTAAACAAACGCGCTCAAAACACAGTGCAGTGAAGCAAAGCCGAACAGCATCTACAAAAAAACACAGCATACCCGGCGCCGGAGCAAACGGTGAGGTGGAACAAACAGATGACAAACCCACGCTGGTGTTGCTGTTCAATAAACCGTTTCAGGTGCTGTGCCAGTTTACTGATCAGGAAAATCGCGACACGTTGGCAAACTATATCGACATACCAGAACTGTATGCAGCTGGCAGACTCGATCGGGACAGCGAGGGGCTATTACTACTGACCAATAACGGCATGCTGCAACACCGGATAAGTCACCCCAACTTCAAATTACCCAAAACCTATCTTGTGCAACTGGAAGGCGACTTATCAGGCAAAGCGATTAAGCAGCTGTGCGAAGGTGTGAAGCTGAACGACGGCATGACTGCACCGGCTGAAGCCACACGCATCGATGAGCCCGATTGGCTGTGGCCGCGCAACCCGCCAATTCGTTTTCGAAAGGATATTCCGACCAGCTGGCTCAAGCTCACCATAACCGAAGGACGCAATCGTCAGGTTCGGCGTATGACGGCGGCCGTGGGCTATCCCACGCTGCGCCTCATTCGCACCCACATAGGAGCCCATGCAATCAATGGCTTAGCGCCTGGAAAGTACCGGGAAGCCAGCAGCTCGCTGGGCTAGGTCAAGCCATTTTCGGCCGAATTTTGCAGCGGATCACAACATGGCATTTGGTTCTAATGCCGCAGTTGGTGCATTGTTATACTGTGAGGGTGCACCACTTCAAACTCACAATAAAAAAGGGCCTTGCAGGCTTCCTCTTGCTCTGCCTAACTGCGCCATTGGCCGCAAATATGGCCGCGAATACGCTCGTACACGAAGTACTCTTCTCCAACGAACGATTTAACGCAGGGTTTAACGATCAGGCTGTGTTTTCCGACCCGGGCAATGAGCCAGCTGAGATAACGCTCACTGGCCCTGATGCTTTGGCTTTCGACGTGCCAATAGGTGAGGTGCACATGAGCGCCATGGGCAAGGATATGTTGCTGCAACTGCAACCCTCGCGATTTAATCAGCTGACCGCTGAAAACGGCCACATAGACAATGGTGAAAATGACGTTAGCCTGCGCTTGTATCAAGGCAGCATTGCCGGCGACAACCAATCGTGGGTTCGACTCACGCAACAAAACGGTAAACTGAACGGGCATCTTTTTTACTACGGAACCCTTTATCAACTTGAACACCGGGATTATCTGGAAAAGCTCAATACCACTCAAACCGTTACCAGCGAACACATTTTGTTCGAAGCAACGCTTTCAGATGATCGCCAGAACATTCTGGGCAATGCAGCAACTTTCACAGACAATATCGAACTGGCACCAAACTACCCGCTAAGCAATCAGCCGGTATTTCATTTTCTGGCGAACCAGGCAAACAGCACACTCAACAATGCAGCAGGCACCGATTTAAGCCTTATTGCCGATGCAACAGCAAACGGATTTGGAACTCAGGTTACGCGCGCAGTACGCGTTGGCATTGTGGTCGACAGCCGATTTCATGAAGCACACCAGAACCGCGGTCTGGCCAGAGCACTGAGCATCATGAGTGCAGTTGATGCCATCTACCAATCGCAACTCGGCATTGCCGTTATCGTTGAAGGCATTCGAGTGTATGAAGACCCGCAATCCGATCCCATGCGAGACAAAGGCGGTACGGTCAGCCAGATTCTGGCCAATTTTCGCGATGTAAGATTTAACGATGAGCGACTTCCAGCCGACTTAACATTAGTGCACTTATTCACAGGCCATAGAGACCCGTCACGCGTTATAGGTCTCGGATGGATCAGTACCGCATGCAGGCTTGATGGCTACGATTTAAGCGTTTCAACACCGTTCCCGTTCGATACTTTGCTTGCCGCGCACGAAATCGCCCATAACCTCGGCGCTGTGCACGACGACGACACTCGCTGTGCAGCAACGCTTGATAACAAACCCAATACATTAATGTGGCCAGAGATATCCGGCTTGAGTACAGCGGAATTTTCCAGCTGCAGCATTAATTTTATGCAAGCAGCCAAACAAGCGAACTGTAATCTGGATAACATCAACGCCTCCGTTGCCATTCGAACCTATCCCAGTAGCGAAGAGTTACGGCGCGCGGTGGTGGTTGAAGTAACTAACCATGATCAGTTCGGCAGAGCAACTCAGTTGGCCTCGACCACCACATTCCCAACCGGGACACAGTTCAGTGAGATTAGTGCTGGCTGTGTGGTTATTAACACCTCAGTAGAATGTAACCACGGTACCGTGCGTGCAAACGCCAACAGCAGTATCAGTCTGTCGGCTACACTGGCAAGCCGTTCTCAAGAGAACGTAGTGAGCTCAGTCACGTTACTTAACGCAAGCGATGTTCATACCAGCGATAATCGAGTCTCGATTCAGTTGTTGGATTTTATGGCGAATTCGGGTGAAGCCACGGCTGCAGACTTACCCTTACTTCGCGGTGATGTTAACGCTGCTGACGAATCAGGCGACTTTATTACGCGAATCGGCAGCGTGTCGAGCTACCTGTTACTGGTGTTAAGCCTGTTGAGTTATCTTCGAATTATTGCTCGACAACAGCAATCTGCCCCCTAATCTGCCACCCCTATCTCTCACCTGAGCGGCACCAAAAAGGCTGCTTAAGCCAGACGTTTAACCGCGTTTTGGGCAATCGCGCTTAACGCCTGTCTGTATACCGAATCTGGTAGAACCGATAACGCGGCATCAGCCTGTTCAGCATACTCACTCGCCGTGTGCAAGCATTTATCCAGTGCTTGAGTGTCCTCTATGGCCGCAAGCACGTCGGGCAAGCTATCCAGCTTTGCCTCTTTAATGGCTGAACTAATCAATTGATGTTGTGCTTCGGTTCCATCTCGCATGGCGTATATCAGCGGTAGCGTGTTTTTGCCTTCGGCTAAATCGTCGCCAACGTTTTTGCCCATCGCAGCACTGTCGCTGCGATAGTCCAATACATCATCAACAATCTGAAAGGCGGTGCCAAGCTTATTACCGTATTCGGCGAGCGCCGTGCGTACATCGTCAGAGTCGTCTGCCAATACGGCACCCAATTGAGTTGCAGCCTGAAACAGCCGTGCCGTCTTGGCTTCAATCACATCCATATACTGAGCCTCGGTTAGATCAGGTTCGCGTACATTCAGCAATTGCATCACTTCGCCTTCAGCGATACGGTTGGTCGTTCGGGCCAGGATATCCATCACTCGCATGCTCTCCACCGTGACCATCATTTCAAACGAGCGCGAATACAGAAAATCACCCACCAGAACCGCAGCTTCGTTACCCCAGACAGCATTGGCTGTTTCACGACCCCGACGCAAATCGGACGCATCGACGACATCGTCGTGTAGAAGGGTTGCGGTGTGTATGAATTCGATGATTGCGGCAACCGAAATATGGTGATTGCCGGCATAGCCACACGCACCAGCAGCCAATATGACAAGCTGTGGGCGCAGTCGTTTACCGCCACCTGCAATGATGTAGTTGGATAGCTGGTTAATCAGAACCACATCGGAGCTGAGCTGCTCACGGATATGATCATCAACCCGCTGCATATCCTTGGCAACCAGATCGTTGCATTGCTCTAGCGTCAGAGGCGACGAGGGTGACCCGGGCATATCTGTTCGGAAATTCAATGGATTAAGTCGCGTAACTATACTGATAAGTGTCGGCTTTGTGACATTTTGAGTGCCTATGAGCCAGAAAATTCCATATTGACCAATTATCTCTCAACACATATACTAGCGGGCTGTCTGCGGCCCTTAGGCTGCAGGCTCAACCAGATACCAAAAACCTGTATGGCGCCCCCGCCGGTCTCGACCGAGCGGTAGGTGGATATACAGCAGATAGAGAGAGCACGCTTATGTACGCGGTAATTAAGACCGGTGGCAAGCAGTATAGAGTCAGCGCCGGCGACAAATTGAAAGTAGAGTCGCTAGACGCGGCTGAAGGCGCAGATGTCCAAATCGATGAAGTTCTGATGATTGGCAACGGTGACGATGTCACTATTGGCTCGCCCCTTATCAGCAACGCTTCAGTTTCGGCACGTGTTTTGGAACACGGCAGAGGCAAGAAGGTCAATATCGTGAAGTTCCGTCGCAGAAAGCACCATCGCAAGCAGATGGGTCATCGCCAGAACTACACCGAACTCGAAATCACCGGCATTAACGCGGGCTAACTAAGGAACTCATACCATGGCACATAAAAAAGCAGGCGGTAGTACTCGTAACGGTCGAGATTCAGAATCCAAACGACTCGGTGTGAAAAAATTTGGTGGCGAAGTAGTTTTAGCCGGCAACATTATCGTGCGTCAGCGCGGCACGCGATTTCACCCGGGCGTGAATGTTGGAATGGGTAAAGACCACACGTTATTCGCTAAAACACCAGGTGTTGTGCAGTTTCAGGAAAAAGGACTGAACAAGCGAAAATACGTGAATATTGTTGCCGAGTAACTTTCGGCATACACAAAAAGCACAGGATTTATCTCCGCCAGTCGGAAAGACATGTCTGAAGCCAGATATGCAACCAATGGGTTGCTCTCTGGCAGGCTTGAAACAATATAGACAGGAGAGCTTAAGGCTCTCGAGAAACCCGCTCTTTGCGGGTTTTTCTTTGTTTGTCGATATCAGTCGGTTCATCCTTACCAACCAGACTCCACCACGACTTCGATTCTTTTGGCGCGCTTTTACGGCCATTGGAACGGCTATTGGGTTTTAATCGTTCTGCGTCACGCGCATAGCGGGTGGATGGATTGGGCGTATTTTCGGGTACACTTTTTAGAGCTTCTTGGGGAGCACGCTTTCTTTTACTGCCCTTAACCACTTTAGAACTGATTGGCAAGCGTTCCTCGCGCCCCGATAACACCATAAGCTCGCGAATAATCAGCAGTTGTTCTCGTGTCCACGTTTCACGCGGTACGCTCATCGCTACCACCAATATGGCATTCGCAGCATCGGCTACACTCATGGCAGCCGGGAGCTCCAGGCGCCAGGCGAATACCAAAGCATCGCCACGAGTGGCAGGCGCATCTGACGTGCTGCACAAAGCGTCTGTTAGAACGCCACGGGCATCACAAAGTGGAAACAGAGCGACGTTGGGTAAGTGTTTTGAACCGTACATGGGGCCAGTGTGACAGCTAGATTTAGGCTAAACTCTGCCACGCCTCTCAGTTCTATTACTCGCCACCAACAGCAGTATCGATCATAGTGAAATTTGTCGACGAAGCCAGAATTAATGTCATCGCCGGAGACGGCGGCAACGGTTGCATGAGTTTCCGGCGTGAAAAGTATATTCCGCGCGGCGGCCCAGATGGCGGCGATGGCGGTGACGGCGGCAGCGTGTACCTGCGCGCCACCGACGACCTGAATACGCTAATGGACTTTCGTCACAAAAGGACGTATCAGGCCAAACGCGGTGAAAACGGTCGCGGTCGCAACTGTTCTGGCGCGAAAGGCGATGACTGCATCGTTGATGTACCCGAAGGCACGGTGGCCACCGACAGGCTCACCGGCATGGTGATCGCTGACTTGAAAAAAGATGGCGATATCGTTCGCGTTGCCAAAGGCGGCTTTCACGGCTTGGGTAACGCCCGCTTTAAAAGTTCGACCAACCGTGCACCGCGCCGAACCTCCGATGGTACACCGGGCGAACGACTCGAACTGCAACTCGAACTGCGCGTTCTGGCCGATGTTGGTTTACTCGGATTACCTAATGCAGGTAAATCGACACTGATCCGCAGCGTGTCATCAGCCACACCCAAAGTCGCTGACTACCCGTTCACCACCCTGCACCCGAATTTAGGCGTTGCGAGTATCGAACCGCACCGCAGCTTTGTTATTGCCGATATACCGGGACTTATAGAAGGTGCAGCAGAGGGCCATGGCTTAGGCGTACGATTTTTAAAACACTTAAGTCGCAATCGTTTGTTGTTGCACGTAATCGATATACAGCCGGTTGATAACAGTGATGTTATTGCAACTGCGAAAGGCTTGGTTGGTGAACTTCAAGCGCACAACCAAACCTTGTTCGAAAAACCACGCTGGATGGTGTTGAATAAAATAGACCTCGTGCCAGAAGAAATGCTCGATGACATCTGCAATGAAATCGTTCGTGGTCTTGATTGGACGGGCCCGGTCTATCGTATTTCTGCTGCGACGGGGCAAGGTACAAAAGAGCTTTGCGCCGACATTATGATTCAACTTGAACAATGGCGTGAAGCCGAACGCGAAGCAGCCGAAGCCGCTGCTGCAAAAGAACGTGCACTAAAAGAAAAACAACAAGCAGCTGCGGACGAAAAAGCACGGCTTGAAGCCCGCGAACAAGAAGCGGCTAAGCTGCCAGCATCAGATTCGCACGCCGACGATTCCTGAACCATGCGCGAACGACTTACAAAAGGCAAACGTTGGGTTGTCAAGGTGGGCAGCACGCTACTCACTGCCAATGGTCAGGGGCTGGATCACGCACTTATAGAACAATGGTCTGCACAAATAGAAAGCCTGATGGCAGACGGTTGCGAAGTGGTGCTGGTGTCCAGTGGTTCCATTGCCGAAGGCATGACACGTTTGGGCTGGCATAAAAAACCCTCTGTTGTTCATCAGCTGCAAGCGGCGGCGGCGGTTGGTCAGATGGGCTTGATACAAGCCTATGAATCAGTGTTCAAACAGTTCAACCGTCAAACCGCACAAGTACTGCTGACTCATGAAGACATGGCTAACCGCCGACGATACCTGAACGCCCGCGCCACACTGAATACCTTGCTGGAGCTTGGCGTACTACCGATTGTGAATGAAAACGACACCGTCACCACCGACGAAATAAAGCTCGGTGATAACGACACACTCGCAGCATTAGTGGTGAGTTTGATCGATGCCGATGTACTGGTGTTACTCACCGATCAGGATGGCTTGTTCGACAAAGACCCGCGAACAAACAAGGACGCGAACTTGTTAGACAAAGCCAACGCCAACGACCCAGCGATACGTGCGCTGGCAGGCCCCAGCGGCTCGCAACTGGGCAGCGGCGGCATGGTTACCAAAATTCAGGCAGCGGAGCGTGCAGCCAAGAACGGGGCGACAACCATTATCGCTTCAGGCAACGAACCCGATGTTCTACAGCGCTTAAAGCAAGGTGAGCATTTAGGCACGATGCTCGTTAGCGAACAGAAACCGCAAGATGCCAGAAAACGCTGGTTATCGAATCAGCTGCGCGTGCGCGGAACGCTGACCATTGATGCAGGTGCCGTTAAGAACCTGCACGAACGCGGCTCCAGTTTACTGGCCGTGGGTATTACCCGGTGCACAGGAGAATTCTTACGCGGTGAATTAGTGGCTTGTGTTGATAGCAACGGTACTGAACACGCACGTGGGTTAATCAACTACAGCGCTGAAGATACGCGGAGTCTGATTGGTCAGCCCACTGGTATGATTGAGCAACTGCTCGGCTATGCGGGCGAGCCGGAAATTATTCACCGGGATAATATGGTGGTTTCTACCAACGGATAACCAAGCTCAGCCTCGTAAACTCAGGCAGCACTGTCTACGGCCAACGATATAACGCTTTGAATGATCAGTATCGAGCAAATAGCAGCGATTGATTATATTACTCAACAATCGCATGGTTCGGCACCGCTTAACCAAGCTGACATTACTGTTAACTTTCATCCGGATAGAAAAACCAGCAGTGGTGTCGCTCTTTTGGATGCACTTCGCTTAGACAACGAACTTAAATCTCAATTTGAAACAGGCACCAGCAATGGTGGACTGTCTGCGCATGCAGGTGGCAACCGATGGTTGTGGGAACAGCACGCATTCGGTGGAGCGTACGACGATAGCGATGCGCATCAGCGTCCGAAGTATGGGGCATTAAACTATAAAGCGTTTTCGGTTGGCGCTTCACCCAGGTTTGGTTCTGCATGCTTGCGCTTTAAGGCGCACATACTGGAAAGGTCAACGTTTTGTTTTCCGGACAGCCATCTTTCACCTGTCGATTTTTCAATTTACCCGCACACAGGCAGACTCATAAAGCTGGCTGAAGCTGCCAATTTAGATTCATTAGACAATTACATAGAAGCACACATACACGGGCCGGTGAATTTAAACCGTGATATTGATTGTCTTGTGTTGGATCCTAGCTATCGAGGCTCACCAATTGAAGAACAAGCCAGAGCATTACCGGTAAATATTCAATGGCATGCCGGATTTCAAATAGATGTAAGCACAATAGAACAGAATCCGGAATACCGCGGTGCAAGTTGCGTGAAGCTGGCAAACCGACTTGCCGTGGGCGGAATACTAACGCCGAAAATTCTGGGTGATGCACTGCATGATTCTTCAATGGATGCAAACGAGATTAAAAAGCTTTGGCATTATGTCGCGAAATTCGGCTTAATTGAGAACCCGAAATAATGGGTTGTTGCATCAAGGCCTAGCGTCGCGTAGCCAGCCAACGAGGCGCACGCTGGTTAGTTCTTTTATGGAAAATAATCCGTTCAAGCGTCATCGCTTTCCTTCAGCCATTATTTTTTTGGCCGTTCGCTGGAATTGCCGGTACCTGTCGCGAATTGTCGACCGAAAGGGACAATTTGTCGATTTCAGACTCACCGCCAAGCGTGATTTGAAAGCCGCTAAAGCCTTTCTAAACCAAGCTCTGTCGATGAGAAGCTGGGAAATCCAAAAGAATGGATAAGAGAAAGTCACCTTCTCGTCAATGGATCACTACCTTAGAGCATGAGGAAACTATCTATAAATATGAATATTTCCAAGAGAATGCTACGATCAGGGGATGAAGCGGTAATATCGCATTAGTTATGATCAGCATCGTTAGTGAATAGCGTGCATCGAATTGAGGAACTGGTTACATAAAAATCTGGATTTGTATTCCTGCTCACTCTTGGAATAAATACGTTAATCTGGATAAGCGCTGGTTAGAGCCTAGTGACTCTTGTTTTTGTAAGTAGACTTACTAGGATGCTGGGTAGATACTAAACGCGTTAGCTGTTGCAAACACTGAAATAGGAGAGCTGAGAAAGTCAATGGAGCGTTCAAATTCTTTATTTACACACTTGATTAAGCACGGTACGCACAGATACAGAACAAATAGATACAAAACAATAAAGGCGTTTGTGTTAGTGCCTTTCGTTTTCGCTTCTCTGCTTGTTGGGTGTTTAGACGAAGACTCACCTGATAGCGATGCAGGTTCAACGAGTAGAGCTTCGTTGTCTGGTACTTTATACCTAACGGACTCCTTCGATTCGAATAATTTTGGAGATATCTACGCGTTAGACCCACAAACACGCGTAGCCCGCAGATTAATTCGGCCTTTTCCTGATCGCACGATTTACTCAACCTCTGTGCGGTACCTCAGGCCTCAGGTCTTAAGTCCAAACAGTTTTCTTTACGGTGTCAATGCGTGCGTTGAGCAGGGTATAGTAGATCATAACTTCTGTTTAGAGCGGGTCAACATTGACGGCAATATCGAGCGTCTGTTCAGGATTAATGATCGCGAACTTGACGGTTCTCCAGCCATGTCACCAGATGGTGAGCTTGTCGCGTTAGTAGAGACGGTTCCAAGTGGCGTGATAGGGCCTTTGTATCTCAGTTTGTACACAAAGGATGGAGAATTGCTTCAGCAGTTGACACTGGCGTCAAATCCTCGTTACGCCGATATCTCGAATCTGGTATGGACGGCTGATAACAGACTCATCTATGGGCTACGCCGAGATGATGAATTAACGATTATCGCCATCAGTGAGCCAGGCTCTTTAACATGGAATCTTACTGAAACAAAAGTGCTTAGCACCGAAGCTAATTACATGGTTCCTTCCGTGTCGTTGTCTAGCAGTGAACGTTTGCTAGCCTACGATACCAACCAAAATCCAAGGCAAACGTTCATTTTAGAGCTTGATACTGGAACAACATCCCGGTTGGATAGCAGTGCTGCCGTCGATGTTTACCGGCCCGTGTGGTCGCCTGATGAAAAGTATTTGCTGGTTAATCATAATGAGGCGGGCGGGGATACTGGCGACAGTACCGTGCTGTTTGGACTGGAGGATTCCCCTTATCAAATGCTGGTCGAGTGGACAGGTGAGCCCGTCGAGATAAATGTCTTCAACGATGATCGCAACGTTGACGAAGGTGGGCAGCTCTTTAACTACGACCCTGGTGCCGATTTCGATGTTCTTGGTCGGGATGGCAGATTTCGAGATGAGTGGCAGTTTGATAACTTTAAGCAGTGGGTGGCGGATTAGCGGTTTTCCAACGCCTGACGACTTAATGCAAAAATGCCTGCGAACAACATTAGTCTTTAACTCGCCCGCTGTTGCAAGGTAATTTGATAGCCCATTGCCTTAACAATCGCATTAATATTTTCAAGGCGTGGGTTGCCTTTAGCGGATAAAGCTTTTTGCAGGCCTTGGCGGGAAATACCAATTTCCGCAGCCATTTCACTTATGCCTTTTACGCGAGCAATTGTACGAAGTTGTGATAACAATACGGCATTGTCAGGTTCTTCGGCATAATCTTCGAAAATACCTTTAAGGTACATGTCTATTTCTTCTGGGTGTTCTGTGAAATAGTCAACCATCGCTTCTGCGTTTGTTCTGTAAGTTCTTTTCTTAGTCACTGTTTTTGTACTCTTTCCAATAGTCCTTTGCGTGCTCAATATCCTTGGCTTGGGTCGATTTGTCACCACCAATCAACAACAAAACGACATCATCATCATCTTCAGCAAAGTACACACGATAACCACTACCAAAATTTAGACGCAATTCAAAAACACCATCTTTCAGAGATTTAAAATCGCCAAAGTTGCCGCTCTGCATGCGATCAACGCGGCGTAAAATACGCAGTCTTGTTTGCGCATCACGCAGTCTAATGATCCATTCAGTAAACGGTTCTGAACCATTCCCAGCGCAATAGCGGATTACCGTCCTTGGTTTAACTTCCATGTGTCAATACAAATCCTTCTATATATCGACACTATCACAGCCAACTATAGTTGGCAATCAAAAAACAAGTAAATACGATTAACTAACTATCAAGCGCATTCCACATAACAATATTACAGAGATATTACCCTCTTTGTATCAATGACTTAGAGAAGAGGCACACTAGGCACCGACTCATTCAGCGCGTTATCACCCAACGGATTATTCAGCTCATCACTGGTTAGAACGGTTGGGTTACGCACACCGAAATAATGGTATGTGCTTGCAGCGATTGCCATGGGTTCAGCCTGATAACTATCATCGGTTGGCCGGGTGTATAACCGGTTCTCATTGGCAGACCCAAACACTTCAGTAGTGCCAACGATTTTCCCCAACGCCGACCTGCCACGCACTCCATGACCACCGAAGGTGTATAGGTTCTGATTGTTACCATGATCCCAACCCATGGAATTGTTCAGATTCACGTTTCGGCCGAAGTCACCATGGACATTAATGATAATGTTGCTGGTATCCCGATTACCGCCCCACCGACTATCAGCATAACGAATGTGCTTGGTAGCGGCTCTTAGCGCTTCCATTAACTGCTGCATACGCGGTGCATATTCATCAATAGAAGAATCGTGATCGTCCCAGCTGCCGATGCCATTTCCCAAAGAGATAAACAAGGTATCAGGATTCTCAATAGCAAGCGTTACCGCGGCTTTTAATCGATTGCTGAAGCGATTGTTCTCGGGGTAACGTAGGTAGCCGGTGTCCGGGTCTGCATCTGTGTCGGGTTCGCCGTTGTTTGCGCTAGGTAAAATCGGTAGCGGTTGCTCTATGGCAGATTGTAAGTTACCGATTAAGGCTTCCATTCGCCTTCGGGTTTCAAAACCGCCGTGTACTTTTGAAAAACGCGTGCGCATAACCTGATTTTCAACTTGATTAACCATTGCGTCGAGTTCAGATGAATAGTAGTCGTCAGAGCGGGAATACGGATTATCAAAACGTTCATTAAGACTTAAGCCCCTCAACCGAAGCGGCAAATTAATATCACCATCGGGCGCAAATGCTACAGAGCTACCTTCCAACGACACAAAAGGCAGCACCAGATCGTCGAGTGTTTTACCAGCGAGCTGCGCGGAGCCATCCACCAGTGATCGGTTGGCATGCAATACAGCTGCAATGGTTGAACCCATGCCGGGTGAGCCATCGATATTCAACGTGCCTTTCTGGCTGGAGAAAATACTTTGCCTGTGCGCTCGGGTGTTGTCTTTAAGCCGGTTAATCGTTCGGTACACGCTCATATCGCCGCTGGCAAGCATGTCCTCCATAGCAGCACCACCAGCATCACGCCAGAAACCATTTGCCGTTATTTGTCCTTCATCACCGTTAATACCTTTTAATAAATCGTCTGGGTAGCGATTTTGCGATGCTGCTTCTATTTGATCGATGTTAGTCAGGTTACCGGCCAGCTCGGATGCACCGCCGTACAAAAAAACATTGATCACTTGCGGTAATCGCGCTGGCATCACAAAGTTGGCCTGATCGATGGTAGCTGCTTGTGCAGAACCTATCAGACCACGCATAGTCAAGAACGACGGTGCCGCCGCAGCCATGGTGAACGCACCGCTTTTCATTAGAAAGTGTCTTCTGTTCATTGTACAACTCCGGTTTCGGCTTTCATGTAATACAGCTCGGACAAGCGAGACAGGTAATCGAAGGTTAATCGGGCAAGCTCTGGCATACTCCAACTATTCACATAAGAGCGTTCTTCTTCATGCCGTAGAAATTCGTTCACATCATAAAATTCTGTGAGTTGTTGTTTTTCAAAGTCGGTTGCCTTTCTCTGGGCAACGCTTAAGAACAGGTAGTCGATTAGCTCATTAATCGTTAAACGCTTCAGTTGTTTATTCAGCGCAACGCGTCGATCGAACTCAGCAACAGACATACGTTCATCGGTTTCATCTAAAGGCTCTTGTTCACGCAAACCCAGCGAACGTGACCATCGATAACTATCGAGTAACAGCTCTTCCCGAAAACCTTTATGAAAGTTGGCAAAGCTCAACGAATCGGTTGCAATGCCGGCAGCGCGGCCTAACTTTGCAGACATAGCTGGCCAACCCATTTCGGCCATATTCGAATAATGCAAACCACCCCGCCCAGATGCCAGTCCGCGGAACGTATCAGATCGAGTGTTCCAGCGTAATCGCTCAGCAGTGGCCAAAAACGTTTCTTCATACGACTGCAGGCGTTCGTTGCGCAAAAGGTACTCGGCAGAAAATATAATAAGACCAAACAGCGCTTCAAACGTTTGCGGATTATCACTAACCAACGCTGACACTAACGCTCTCTGTTCATCTACGCTTTTTTCCGCATAAAAGTAACGCACCAAAGTGCTGGCAACGGTTGGCAGTAACTGCGGATGGTTGGCAATGAGCTCATAGAATTCATCACAGCGTGTAATTTGTACGCCCAAGACTTGCTGCGGTTCTGTGTTCGGAAAATCAGTAAACGATAATTTGTAACCTTCGTTCTCGCTAGTCAAATACCAATCCTGGCAGGCTTTCGATGCCGCTGGAACATCATCATCTTTATCTTCCAAGCCCAGAAACACTTCCATCATTTCTCGCGTGTTGTCTTCAGGGGAACGAAACCGTCGCCAGTTTTCTTCAGAGCGCATATGGGTTTCTACAATAGAACTAATGGACTCGCCGGCATCGATGCTGTTGACCAAACGCCGATACACGTTCTGCACATCGTTCATATCTGCACTATCCAATTCGGCTGCAGGTGAGAACAAAATGGAGTTGGCCAGATGCCATGCCATCCATTGCACATAGACTTGCCTACTCACCGGATACACGTGAATACGCGCTAATGGGATTTCTCTGGACTTATCGTTTGAAAACGAATACCTGGCTTCCAGAAATTGATTTTCTCCGGTTTCAACAACATCGCTACCAAGAATGGCACGGTCTAGTCGTTGTGTTTCTTCCACAGGTAAGTTCGTTTGCAGCCGATCGATCAGGCTACTGAAGTAGCGACCACCATTGATAGTGACAGGATTATCCAAACCCTGATCGAGCTTGAAGAAATCTTCAACACTCACACCTTTGTAAAAGGTTGAATGCAACTTATTAGCGATACGGTATTGTTCAACAGCGGTTAGGTTATTGAATTCGTCATTGGTTAATGGGCGGGTTAGCTGATGACTTGACTGCACGAGCCCTGGCACCTCGCCCGGCGCTGGAAGCGCAGCACCGGTTGTTACAGCTGCATTTCCACCATCATTGGGGCCTTCACCACACCCTGATAGACATAACGTGGCACCCAACACTAATGATGTGAACGTTTGCTTATTCAACATTGAAAACTCCATCACAACTGATCTTGTGCGTATGACTCAATCTCGCGCAGATCCAGAATGTAACGAGACGTACAGTAGTTGCTCAACAGATCATGAGCACAACTAACGTCGTTACAGGTGATGGGTAATAGCGGAATTTCCTCTGGCCGGCTTAAACGTCTGGCATTACAAAGTTTTCATTACTGCTTGGGAATACAAGATTCAAATGCAAAAATAACAGGTGAATATCGATAGCGCGTAACTTGCTTATAATCGAGCGCTTGGAAGTGATGGCAGACAATCAGTATTGCTTGGTAAGATAATTCCAGCTGTTAAACCCGAAGCTTTCAACAACGGGGTATGACATTATGACGTTTTTTACGCAATTATTGGAATCAATTTCCAGCTTGCCAGAGAGACCGCTAAGGCGCGCCACCCTGCCTTCATTAAAACGATCAATAGCAATGTTATAAGTAGAGTCAATTTCCTCCAACGTCATACCCACTTCGATATTTTTGAAAATGTTGTAACGTTGAATTCCACGAAAAGATAAATCAAGCCAGCGTGAGTACATTTGCTCCAAAGGGCCATAGAGAATTAAGTCGCTCCCATTCCAGGCAAGAACATTTCCTTTTAATTTGCCATTAACCACCAGTGATAAACTATTCTCGCCAAGCGTACCGATTTCAATCATTCCATGACCGTGATAGAGCGATTTATCCATGGCTTCAAGCTCAGCCATTTCTTCTTCATTTATGCCATCGTAATGGGGATCGTAGCCGGGCCAACCCTTTGGCAGGTAAAAATGCCGATAGCCATTAAAAAATCCGATGTTCAACGGTTTCGATACATCAGTATGACTAATCTTATCTTGAAAACGATCTACACCCATGCTTGGCCCAGCCCCGCCAGCGCCGAAATACTCAAGATAGGATCGATAATTTTCAGGAAGCTCCAGTCCACAATCATTTTCAAACTTTGATAGTGTTTGCGAAGTAAGAACAGGCGCAACGTTGTATTGATGAAATTTAGAGCCAGGAATAAGCGTAAAGTCGGGATCGAGTTGCTTAAGCTGTGCAACCTGAGTTTTTACCTGTTGCCAGTTTTTCTCCCATTCGTTATTCATCCAATTGGTAGTTTGCCAATCGGTGTTCTGCCAATCAATGTCCAACAGTTTTAACCAATGCCTGCCAACAAAACTAAGCTTATACCATAAATCCAATAAACCGATTAAGGTTCTATGACCCCTTTAAGCACGGTTTTTAACTCATTCAAACTTTGCAGAATAGAACCACAATTGGCACAGGCAGGAAAATCATCTCCCGTTCGAGGCCTTACTGTTGCAATGTCCAGATGCCCAACCGCTTTGCCTACCGCATTCGCCTGGTTATAAATATCATTCACAGCCACTACCTCTGCGTGAAATCCCGGCAAACCGTCATCAGGGTTCAACACACCGTTGTTATCGTCGATGTGTTTCCTGATGGCGGTTCTCACCTGGTCCGATAGCTGAATATTCCGTGAACCGTAGTGGTACTTCAGTGTCAGCTCCCGATGTCCGGGAAAGTCGATGTGCGCAAGATAACTGCCTTTAAACGTAATTACCCGACCATCGGGTAATTCCCATTCTGTCTTGTGCTCATCTATCTTGCGCAGCGTTCCATTCGAGTTAGAGGCAGACCGATAACGTCTATGGTTATATTTATCTTCATAAACGCTATCAAAGTAAATCGAATTACCCGTGCTTTCATAGATAACATACGAGTCGTCGCCGTGCTTAACAAGTCGTGTTCCGTAGGTGGAACTCCACCCCTGCCCTACACCAACATTTGTTAGTGCGCTTCGACTGTTGTAGTGACGACTGAATTCCAGAACCGTACCTGCCACTCTGTAGTCGCGTTCTAACTGATACTTGTTTCGCGTAACAAGGCTAATCGGGTTTCCTACAGTGGTGTTCGGCGTAAAGCTTCCATTACTGGCATCGGGTGAAGGAGAAGAAAAGGGGCAATCATCGACCGGATTGCTATCGCAAAGATTTTGCGGATTATCTGAGTTATTGGCAACAGGCTCAGCATTAGAGGAATCACCACTCGCTTCATTATTTTGGGCGTAGCTAGCGCTAACCGAAAAAGCGAACACAAATGCAATACTTAAAAGCTGTGTGCACAGTCGGGAGCGGGTGTAGCAACAAAAAGCCAGATTGCGCCACAGCACACTCAGCCCCTTAATTGCAGGCGGCCCTACCAGCAAGCCAACTTGCTGAATCAACACCAGTAGAAGCTTGATTCGGAGTAAGTCTGTCTGTCTTTGGCGACCTTCAACATTCACTCGGTTGCAAACCCTCCTTAGAATCAGCGCTAAATGGCGCATAGATGGCCTTCTCCTGATTCATTTCCTAGCGATGTGCGTTATAAGGCCCAAGCACTTGCTCTCAAAAGGGCAGAAAGCAAAGCGTAGCTATACAAGCTTGACGAAAAATAGAGGAAAAACCCGAAAAAAGAACTGAATTCAGTAGGGTTGTGTACTTACACCCAAACCCAATAAATCATTGGCACAGAAACACAGACAATCACAATATCCAGTGGCAAACCCAGCCGCCAGTAGTCACCGAAATTGTATCCACCCGGCCCCATAACCAACGTGTTCGACTGATGCCCAATGGGTGTTAAATAAGGCGACGCTGCGCCTATGGCAACTGCCATAAGAAACGCATCGGTAGAGTAACCCAGACTCAGCGCCAAGCTATAAGCAATTGGCGCCATCAACACAGCAGTTGGTGTGTTATGCACAACGTCGGATAAAATCATGGATGTAACCACAAACAAAGCCAACAACGCCCACACCGGGACATCTGTTGCGACACTTGCAATACCGGTTGCAATCAATGATGTGGCTCCGGTGGTTTGTAAAGCCTCGCCAATAGGGATTAAAAATCCCAACAGCACAATAACCGGCCATTCAATACTATCGTACGCTTCCTGAAGCGATACCAGGCGCATTAAAATCAACACACCCACAACCGTAGTAAACGCTATTTGAACTGGCACTAAACCAATGGCCGATGCAATGATGCCGCACAGAAATATCAGCGGTGTTATCAACACACCACGACGAGGTGTGATGTCAAAACCCCTGTTTCGAATAGCGAGACTACCCAAATTTTTGCACGCGATTTTAAGCGCTTCTTTTTCACCCTGAAGCAACAAAACATCACCGGTTTTAAAACGCACGTGTTTTAATCTTGCTTTAGATGCACGCCCTTCACGAGCAACACCCAGTAAGTTCACGCCAAAGCGTTGATGAATTCTAATTTGTCGCATAGCCAACCCTTCAACCGGGCTGTTTGGCATAACGACCGCCTCAATCACCCTGACATCGGGTGAGCGTAACCATTCAGGATTCACATCGGTTGTACCCGCTTCAACCATATCGGGATTTTCGAATAAACTTTGTAGAGACTCACTGGCACCTTCTACGATTAGGGTATCCCCTACTCGAAGCATCTCTAAGGCCGTAGGTGCCAAACGCCGTTTGCCATTTCTGATAATCGCGAGCACCGACACCTCGCTTTCACACAGTTCCTGAAAATCATGAACAGTGGTGTCAACTAATGAGGACTGGGACGGAATCCGAAATTCACAAATATAGCGACCAAATTGGTGATGTTCATCAATACCTGCATCGTTGGCATCTGTCTGGCGAGGCAGCAGCCTCCAGCCAATAGTGACAAGAAAAACAATACCTGCAATCGCTGTCACCAAACCTACCGGTGTGAAATCAAACATCGAGAACGATTCACCCGTATTCTCTTCCCTGAAGGTGGCGATAATAATATTGGGTGGTGTGCCTATTAACGTAGTGAGTCCGCCAAGCAAGCTTGCGAACGATAAAGGCATGAGTAACATGGACGCACTGCGCTTGGCCTTTCTCGCATCACGAATAGTCACCGGAAGCATTAATGCGAGCGCGCCAACGTTATTCATGAACCCGGAGAGAACTGCGGTAACGCTGGTGTTAGCGGCTATCTGACCTGTCACAGTGCCGCGTGCGTAAGCGAGGTAGCGTAAAAAATATTCCACCACACCCGACGACTGCAATGCCTGACTAATAACCAGCACGCTGGCAACAGTGATAACAGCAGGATGCGAAAAACCTTCAAAAGCATGCTCCGCATGCACAACACCGCTGAACACGCAGGCCATCAAGGCTATTCCGGCAACAATATCGTAGCGCCAGTGATTCCAGACGAACAGAGCGATCGCGACACCGAGAACGGCAAAGAGGATGATTTGGTCGTTAGTCATGAAAGACTGGAAAACCTAAGGCTTGCTCGTGCGTTCAGGATAAACCACACCTGACCATAAAAGCGGGATGAGAGTTTTTCCTGCCGCGACTTAACAAACTGACTGTATGCGGGCCACTCGATCGCAACCAACCGCCGTGAAATCAGCTAAAAAACGTGTTGTCATGCCAAACAGGACGCTTGGCAACCAAGGAGAGTTTACTCGGATAGTACAAAAGCCCGGCCAGAATACGGCAAACCACCACGCCTACGACAACTGGGGCGGTTGACCGGGCTTCCTACAATTAATTAAAGCGCGCGAACCTGGCTATTGAAGCGCCGCTTATAGCGAGCCGCTTTGTTCTTATGAATCAAGCCTTTGCGAGCCATATGATCTAGAACAGGGATAGCCTCTTTAAGCGCTGTTTCGGCGGTGCCCTTGTCACCAGCGGCAATAGCTGAGAATACCTGTTTAACCTTGGTTCTCATCATCGAACGCTGACTGGCGTTACGTTGTCGAGATTTCTCGGCCTGGCGAGCGCGTTTGCGTGCCTGTGCTGAATTGGCCACGGACTACCTCTTAATAAATGTGTAAAAATGACAGTTAGCCGACTATTATGCTTGGCTGGCACCCAAGAGTCAATCAACCCATGTGGCATTTTTACATACAATGAACGTTTCCGTATCGGCTGGCAGCCGAACAACCCGGACGAATTCCACTTGAGTTTAAGCAAATCAGGATCGATTGTCGGCATCATGACGCTTGCGTCCCGCGTGCTCGGATTCGTGCGCGATCAAGTACTTGCGATTGTTTTTGGCGCAGGCGCAACCACCGATGTGTTTCTTGTCGCCTTCAAAATACCCAACTTCCTGCGGCGATTATTTGCTGAAGGTGCATTTGCACAAGCGTTTGTCCCTATATTCACTGAATACAAGGAAACACGTAGTGAAGCGGCTTTAAAGGATTTGGCAGCGCACGTCGTGGGCACGCTCTCGCTGGTGTTGCTGATTATCAGCACGCTGGGCGTGATGCTGGCACCGTTGCTGGTGATGCTGTTCGCGCCCGGATTCATTGATGAACAGGAACGCTTCGATCTGGCCACGCACATGCTGCGAATCACGTTCCCGTATTTGTTTTTTGTGTCGCTGCTGGCTTACGCCGGCAGTATTCAGAACACGTTCGGACAATTCGCCATACCCTCGTTCACGCCAGTTCTACTGAATGTGTGCATGATATCCGCAGCGCTGTGGTTCTCACCGATGTTCGAACAGCCGATTGTTGCACTGGCGTGGGGGGTGTTCGCGGCCGGATTGCTGCAATTGCTACTACAGCTGCCTTTTTTGCAGAAGCTGGGTCTGCTACCCCGGCCTCGATGGGGCTGGAAACACAGCGGTGTCAGGCGCATTCTAAAACTGATGGCTCCGGCTGTGCTGGGTTCTTCCGTTGCCCAGATCAACCTACTGCTCGACACCGTAATCGCCTCTTTTCTGGCGGTTGGCAGTTTAAGCTGGTTGTACTATTCAGACAGGTTGATGGAATTTCCGCTGGGCATTCTGGGCGTGACGCTGGGCACTGTGATTCTGCCCAGGCTTTCAAGAGAGCACGCGCAAAAATCCGGTGAACAATTTCGTCGCACCATCGATTGGGCCCTGAGGCTTGTCTGCCTTATTGGAATACCCAGCGCAATCGGTCTGATACTGCTCGCGTCTCCGATGATCAGCACGTTGTTCGAGTACGGAAAATTCACAGCTAACGACACGCGCATGGCCAGCTACAGCCTGATCGCCTACACGCTGGGTTTACCCGCATTTATCCTTATCAAAATTTTTGCCCCGGCGTTTTTCGCCCGACAAGACACCAAAACCCCGGTGCGTATCGGCATCATCGCGCTTATCTCCAACATGGCTTATAACCTGATTCTGGTATTGCCGATGGTGTGGATGGGGTTCACCGCGCCACACACTGCACTGGCGATTGCAACGAGCATGTCTGCCTGGCAACAGGCATGGATGCTGTATTCAAAGCTCGGCCATCAGAATATTTACCACGCGTCGGGTGAATTAATCGCTTTCTGCAAACGCATGCTCATACCCTGGTTGATACTGGCGGCCGTGGTATTGCTAACCCGTTCAGCCGATTGGCACACGCTGGAAGCAGCTGCTCGCGCCACCAGATTACTGGGTATAATTGCATCAGGAGCGGCAGCTTATGCCATTGCTCTGTTACTGGTTGGCATCCGACCGAAACACTTAGCAAGCCCTTGACGCATTATTCGCCATGCAGACAAGCACTGATTTCTACACCAAGCTATTCCTGAATACGCCAATACTGAGTGCGTCAATCGTACGGGCGCGAATAGCGAGCAAACCCATCTTGCGCAAATACACCGGTTTCCCAACATGCAACTGATCCGTGGCCTCCATCGCTGGACAGAAAGCGCACCTTGCGCGATTACTATCGGAAATTTTGACGGTGTGCATTTGGGCCATCAAGCCATGCTCGAGCAACTCGTTCAAGCCGCGCAACCGCTTCAGGTGCCAAGCTGCGTCATTAGTTTCGAGCCGCTGCCGCACGAATACTTCAATCAAAAGGATGCGCCCGCACGACTAAACGGTTTTCGCGATCGCATCCGAGGCATTGCTGCTCAGGGCATCGATAAGCTGCTGCTGCTCAGGTTCGACAAACATCAGGCCTCTCAATCGGCCGATGATTTCGTCCAGTCGATACTGATCGAAAAGCTGCGTGCTCAGCACATACTGGTGGGCGACGATTTCCGCTTCGGCCACAACCGTGAGGGTGACTTTGCGCTGCTGCAAGCGTATGAAAAGCAGGGATATTTTAAGCTCTCACAGCATGAAACACTTAACATCGATGGCGCTCGCGTGTCGAGCACACGTGTGCGTAAACACCTTGCCAGCGCCGAGCTTGACGCCGCCGCTGCATTGCTTGGCCATGCTTACACCATTAGTGGAAGGGTCATTCATGGGGAAAAGGTGGGTCGGCAGTTGGGTTTTCCCACGGCCAATATTGCACTGAACGCGCACCGCCCCCCTCTGCGTGGTGTATTTGCTGTGGTTGCACATGATGAAAACAGCGGCAAAGCCTTCGCAGCCGTCGCAAACCTCGGTGAGCGACCGACTGTCGGCGGGCGCCGTTTACTGCTTGAAGTTCACTTGCTCAATGCCGAAGCAGAGTTATACGGACATCATATGCGAATCGAATTTATTGAATTTATCCGTGGTGAACAAAAATTCGACTCGCTCGATGCCCTCAAAACAGCGATTTCCAACGATTCGGACACAGCTTCGCGCATACTGTATGGCAATCCAGACCTCACATCGCTTTCTAATCGCATACACTAAGTGTGCAGGCATGCGCTTTGCCAGAATAGTGAAACGAACGGTTGTATTAAAAGCCACAAAGTTCAGAATTTGTCGCTAGATTAAGCAACCAGACAATCAATCAGACAAACAACCAGAATTGTTGCTCGTGACCGATTACAAACAAACACTGAATCTACCCAAAACCGACTTTCCGATGCGCGGCAACCTTGCGCAGCGGGAGCCTGAAACACTCAAGCGCTGGGCGCAGGAGAACGTTTACGAGGCAATTCGCCAGTCGGCGAGCGGGCGACCCAAATTTGTACTGCACGATGGCCCTCCGTACGCCAATGGTGATATTCATATTGGCCACGTGGTCAACAAGGTGATCAAAGACATGATCATCAAGAGCAAACACCTTGATGGTTTCGACTCGCCGTACAAGCCGGGCTGGGACTGTCACGGCCTACCAATTGAAAACAAGGTGGAATCGATAGTCGGTAAAGCTGGCGATAAAGTCACTGAAGCAGAGTTTCGCCAGAAGTGTCGCGAGTACGCTGAAAAACAAATTGATAATCAGCGTGAAGAATTCAAGCGTTTAGGTATTTTTGGTGACTGGGAAAATCCCTACCTCACCATGAACTTTGCGAACGAAGCCAACATTGTTCGCGCGCTTGGAAAAATTATCGAAAAAGGTCATGTGTATAAAGGCGTGAAGCCGGTGCATTGGAGCTGGGGTGCACATTCGGCCATGGCCGAAGCAGAAGTGGAATACGAAGACAAAACCTCAAACGCGATCGATGTACGTTTTGCTCCGAAAGACAAAAACGCCTTACTCGGCAAGTTCGGTGTAGCCGACGACGGCACTGACGTCAGTGTGGTTATCTGGACCACCACTCCTTGGACTATTCCGGGTAATCAGGCTGTGTGCGTCCATCCAGAATTAGACTATGCACTGGTTTCCGTTAACGGTGAGCGCTTGATTGTTGCTGAAGATATGGTTGAAAGCGTCATGCAACGCTATAGCTTTGAAGGCTATAAAACGTTGGGGACAGCAAAAGGCGCGGCACTCGAGAACCTGGTTTTGCTGCACCCATTGTATCAGCGGGATTCACTATTGGTTGTAGGCGATTATGTAACAACCGAAACCGGTACAGGGTGTGTTCACACGGCACCCGATCATGGTGTCGATGATTTCTATACTGGCAAACGTTACAACCTCGAACTGCTCGACCCGGTTAACGACAATGGTGTTTTTCGCGATAGCGTTGAAGTGTTCGGCGGCGAACACGTTAGCAAAGTTGATAATCTCATAATTGAGGCTTTAACAGACGCCGGCAAGCTTATCCACGCAGAGAAATACCGGCACAGTTACCCACACTGCTGGCGCACCAAGACGTTTATCATCTTTCGCGCCACACCGCAGTGGTTTATCAGCATGGACAATCTGGATTTAAGGAAAGATACGCTCGAAGAAATCAAGAAAGTAAAGTGGGTGCCCGATTGGGGACAACAACGCATGGAAGGCATGATCGCCAATCGGCCAGACTGGTGTATCTCAAGACAGCGTTATTGGGGCGTACCAATTACGCTATTTCTGCACGAGGAAACCGGCGAACTTCACCCAGACACGCAACAACTCATTGAGCAGGTAGCGCAGCGTATTGAAAAAAACGGCATTCAAGCCTGGTTCGATCTGGATGCAAGCGAGCTCTTGGGGGATGATGCAAAACACTACAGCAAGGTGACTGACGTGCTCGATGTCTGGTTCGACTCCGGCTCGTCGTTTTATCACGTGCTGCAACAGAACGACGAACTTACCTACCCTGCCGATATGTACCTTGAAGGTTCTGATCAGCATCGTGGCTGGTTTCATTCATCGATACTGGCCAGCACAGCGATTAACAAGCATGCACCTTATAAGCAGGTGTTGACCCACGGTTTCACCGTTGACAATGAAGGCAAGAAAATGTCGAAATCATTGAAGAACGCGGTGGCACCTCAAACACTAATGAAAACGCTGGGCGCCGATATTGTGCGCTTATGGGTGTGTTCGGTCGATTATCGTGGAGAAATGAGTGTTTCGCAGGAAATACTTGATCGTATGGCTGACTCTTATCGCCGCATTCGTAACACCGCACGTTATCTACTCAGTGCAATAGACGATTTCGATCCTGCCCAGCATACCGTTGCAAAAGAAGATATGCTCGCGATTGATCGGTGGGCGGTTGATCGAACCTTGCAAACCCAGAACATCGTGCAGCAAGCGTACGATAACTACCAGTTCCACGCGGTTTATCAAAGCGTACACAACTTTTGTAATGTCGACATGAGTAACTTCTACCTCGACATCATCAAAGACCGTCAATACACCATGCCAGCAACAAGCATTGGCCGACGCTCGGCGCAAACTGCCATGTACCTCATTGCTGAATCGCTGGTTCGATGGATTGCGCCCGTATTGAGCTTTACCAGCGATGAAATCTGGCGCCACATGCCAGGTGATAGAGACGCGTCAGTCTTTACCCAGACATACTTCGAAGGCTTATTTACTCTGGATGCCCAGAGTGAACTGGACAACACTGCATGGGAGAATGTGATTGAAACGCGCAACAGCGTTACCAAAGCACTTGAAGTGCTGCGAGCCGACAAAATAATCGGTGGTGGTCTTGATGCTTCAGTAACACTTTACTGCGATGGGGATTTATCCAAGCAATTAAGCCAACTGGGCGATGAGCTTCGATTCATATTCATAACATCAGAAGCAAACATTGAACCTCTGGCAAATAAACCAGCCGATGCAATGAGCGTGACTATTCAGGATGCTGAAATGGCGATTAGTGCATCGAAATGTGATGCTGAAAAATGTGTTCGATGCTGGCACCGACGTGAAGATATTGGTACCAATCCTGAGCATGCCGAACTCTGTACGCGCTGCGCCGATAACGTAGCCGGTGCGGGCGAACAACGTCACTTTGCGTAAGGACTAACCATGCCACACATTGTTAGATACGCAATTGCGATTGTTTGCGTCTTGCTCGATCAAATAACCAAGATCGCAGCGGAGCGCGCGCTCGATCTGCATCAAGCCATTGAAGTGTTGCCCGTATTCAACATTGCACTGGCCTATAACTACGGTGCAGCGTTTAGCTTTCTGAATGTCCCCGGCGGTACGCAACGCTGGTTTTTCACTGGTATTTCACTTATTGCCAGCCTTGTGTTAATCGTCTGGCTGTACAAATTGAGTATGCGTGAGAAATGGATGAGCCTGTCCTTTGCGCTAATACTGGGTGGAGCCGTAGGAAATTTGATCGATCGTGCCTACTACGGCTATGTTATCGATTTCATTCAAGTGCACTACAAAGACTGGTACTTCCCGACATTCAACATTGCAGATTCAGCCATTTTCTGTGGCGCAGCGCTTATGTTGTTTTTGACCTTTTTCGAAAAGCAGCCAGAAGAAATAACCTAGTCCGAATCGCTACTGCCATAGGCAAGGGCACAAGGAATAAAAACCATGAAAATTCTACTAGCCAACCCACGCGGCTTTTGTGCCGGTGTCGATCGAGCCATTGAGATTGTTGAGCGCGCATTGGAAATTCATGGCGCACCGATCTATGTTCGACACGAAGTAGTACACAATAAATTTGTGGTAGATAAGCTACGTGACAAAGGCGCTGTGTTTGTTGATGAACTCGATGAGGTCCCTGACGATAACACGGTTATATTCAGTGCTCATGGCGTATCTCAAGCGGTAGAAGATCATGCAGCAGAGCGTGGGCTGCAGGTATTCGACGCCACCTGCCCACTGGTAACCAAAGTACATCTTGAAGTCGTGAAATACGCACGGCTTGGCAAGGAAGTCATTTTAATTGGTCATGCAGGGCATCCTGAAGTTGAAGGCACAATGGGCCGGTATGACACATCGAATGGCGGGCGAATAATTCTCGTTGAAAAACCCGAAGATGTGGATACACTGAAAATTGAGAAGCCCGATGAACTCGCGTTTGTTTCACAAACCACATTGTCTGTTGACGATACGCAGGAAATCATCGACACACTGCGCAGGCGCTTTCCCGGCATAGCCGCTCCGAATAAAGACGATATTTGCTACGCCACGCAAAATCGACAAGATGCCGTAAAAGATCTGTGTAAGCAGGTAGATTTGTTGTTGGTTGTGGGCGCAAGCAACAGCTCGAACTCCAATCGTTTACAGGAATTAGGTGAACGCGCAGGCGTAGACTCATACCTTATTACCCGCGCTCAGGACATTAAAGAAGAGTGGTTGGACAACAAAACGAGTATTGGCGTTACGGCGGGCGCCTCTGCACCCGAGGTATTAGTACAAGAAGTGGTTCAACGCTTACGTGACGCCGGTGGTGAGATGGCGCTGGAAAGTGAAGGTATATTAGAAAACATCTCGTTTTCTATTCCCAAGGAATTACGTCGTATGGACGGTGCATCGACTTAATAGTCGATGCACACAAAGAAAGCGTCAAATTAGAAAGACGACTGTTGTGAACAGCTACGCGCTGTTAAGCCGTTTTCAGTAGTGATTGTACGTTAACCAGCTTACTGGTCGCTGCCCGCATTATTTCTGCCGGCTCTTTCAGATCAATACCAGCCTGTTGTAAACGCCTTGCAAGCAGCAGGTTATCCGCACTGGGGATAGAACTTGGCTGACCATCCGGCATTTCAGACTGAATAATCAGCAGTGATGCGGTAACGATATCAGCATAACCAATATCGCCGGTGTGATTTCGATACCAATCTCGCGCTATATTCGCAGAGTGAATAAAGTCTTCAGGATAATCCCACGAACTTAGCAGCCAACTGCTAAGAACCGTTCTGAGATTGTCTATAACGCCATCCAGATCTGCGTCGGTTGCGAATACCTCTGGCATTTTGTTAGCGTGGGTAATAATCTGCAACTCACCAATATCTGAAACCAGCGCAGCCAATGTGGCGGTTTCCGGCTTAATGTCCGGTAACTCCTTTGACAACACATGGACAATCGCGGTTGATAGTGCGGTGCGTTGCATGTAACGTCGAAAGCGACGCTCTATTACATCACTAGCCGGAACAATTGTATTCTTTCGCAGTAACTCTTCCAGGCTTCGTTGCGTTGATTCAACGCCCAAGCGAGAAATTGCACCTCGTATACTGGTAATGGAATCGCCTGCGCCACCATCAGCCTTGTTTGCTTCGTTAACGATATTCGCTGACAAACCCGGATCAGATTGAATAATTTCGGCAAGCTCAGGTATACCGGCAACATTGGCATGTGAGGACAGAATTTTCGTCGTTGTTTCTCCAAAGCTTGCCAAACTGACCTTTTGCGTTTTCATTTCCTCTAATATGGAATCGAAAATCAGGTTGTCTTTTTCAGTAACCTGAATATCCATTACGCTGATGGCGTTCTTTTGCTGTTCACGCAATAAGATATCAAGCTGCTCACGACCAAACTTTACAATCTTGGCAACTGTTTGGGTCTTCGCTGATTGGTAAGCTGACTTATCGAGAAATAAGGGCTGAAGTGACTCTGGCGTTTTCGCCGCAATGCTGCCGACTTCATCTTTACCATTATAAAGGGTTAGTGCCCCTTCAATCAGGTACATCAGCCAACGGTTCGCACCCTCGGGTTTCAACTGATCGTTACGCTGGACATGCACAACAGTGGCTGACTTACACAAAGCCGCACGATTAACCGCGTTCAACTCATTGACCGGGCTTACTGCACCAGCGGCCGCGAGAATCAGAACGCTGTTTTCGTCCGAATTGGATACTGACGGATTAGAATCACTTTTAAACACTGTGCTCGCCCTGTTACCTTAAATCTTCAATGACTAATGTCGAACATCGTGGTGGCATCCTTGCCGTACGACACATAATTAAGTATTGCGCTCTCAGTCAGTACAAAGCTGAGAGGTACCAAAAGGACTGATAACGAATGGAGGTGTGCTACCAGTGTTATCAACAACAGTCGACGGGTACCAAAGTCGGGTTTCGAAGTGTGCTTCAGACTCCACACCCAAAGCCTGCGCCCGAGCTGTAATAACCACGGTATACCAATGAGAGTTGCTGGCAGGATGAACCAGATCAAAATAGCCTGAACCATTAACATCGGTAATTAACACGCCATTTGCATCAAGAGTTTGCAAACCCAGCGATGCCTCAGTAGCTGAAATAAGCGCAGGATCCTGAGGGTCGAGAATGCCGTTCTGATTGATATCTTCACCCGCATCCAGGAAGCGGTTACCATTGGCATCTTCGTTCCCACATGTGGCTGTTTCAAAAAATGCCCATGCATCTTCAGAAAACGCTTCATCAGCTGGAATGGCCGAACCGGTTCGTCCGAGTGAATCAACTACATCCAGAAAACCCTTGGTATATTCGACGGTAAAGATCGATAAATTGACCGTAGCACCTTCCAATGCCTGACCACTACCGTCCGCTACCTGAACAACATAAGGTACAGCGTACTGTGTGTCATTGTTTCGCGTATCAACTTTACCAGATGACCCAATCGTTACGTTTAACGCAGGTTCTGCGACGGTTAGCAATACGCTGTTGTTTATTGATGTACCTTCAACCTCAGCAAAGATAGCTATTTCATCAGCTTCGGTAGCAGCAGCACCCGCGGTAAAAGTAATTTCAGCGGAACCATCTGTATTAGTCGTTGCTGTGGTTGAACTTATCTGACCACCTTTCAGGTTGGCACTCGAAAACACCACGTTAGTATCTTTTACTGCATTGCCGTTGGCATCAAAAACCTGAACTGCAATTGTGGCTTTATCACGGGTTGTAATTCGAGTCGATGTAGCGCTTACGCTAATCGACGCTGGTATAACGCCAACAAAGTTGAAGGTGTGCTTGTTTATAACAGAGCCATCTAATGCTTCTGCATACAAAGCAACCTCGCCTGCAATACTGGACAAGACGCTTACTGTCGCGTTCCCGTTAGCATCTGTTCTGGCAGTTGCACCACTGACAACCTGACCGGCTGTGATAGTAAACTTAAGATCTTTATTGGCAATCGGCACGCCGTTATAGCTCCAGTTCACCATGAAGTTATGTGCCTCATTAACCGGTAACTCTGTTGGCGAGTCATCAGCAAATTTGAGTTGATCATCTGACACAGTCATTTCATAAAGCTGTGAAACAGTTGCAATGCCACCTGAATTAGGTAATGCGGAAAAGGATAAAACGTCGTTACCGTTTGAGCTTCCAACTGTCACTGTAACCAGGCCGTCCGGGTCAGTCGTGGCGGTTGTGGAGCTCAGCGTGTTGCCTGCTTGCGAAGAAATAGTTATCACTTCGTTCGCTAACGGGTCACCACTGCCTGCGGTAAGTTTGGCAGAGATTTCAACATCGTTACCTAGAACAACATTATCGGCACCAACGACTTCCAACGTGGAGCCTCTGGCCACTACGCGCGCTTCATTGCTGTAGTTATCAGCAACTATCTTTACGATAATGTCCTGATTGGCTGCATCATGCTCCAGAGAAAGGCTAACCGTTGCTTTTCCGTTTTCATCGGTTGTTGGTGACGCACCTATTAGAACGCCGTCGGTTGATGAGAAGGCAACCGGAATATCTGCCATGGGCAAGTTGTTGTCGTCAGTAATGACAGCCGATATTTCAGCTATTTCATTACCGCCTGTGTCAATGCTTGGAGGTGTGCTGTTAATGCGTATCTTCAGGCTCTGACCAAGTGCCAATCCACCAGCCAATTCTCCTCCGATAGGATTGCCGTCGGCATCGTAGCCTGTAATCCCGGAAGTTGTGCCATCATCACGCTTGCCGCACGCGCTTAGCGCTAATGTGCTGGCAATAAGCAATATACCGATTTTCTTCATGTCCATGTCCTAAGTCTAAGCCTCGTCTACTTTGCAGTAAGCTCTACCGGAAGCCACCGAAGTAATATTGAAAACCGATGCTAGCCGTGGTGAACGTGCCATCATCAATATTGAGATAATGAAAATTGAGTGAAGTCGTTTCATTGCCGAAAAGATTGATACCCGCACCTACGGCAGTACCTGCATCTGTCGAGTTAAGTCCTTCATCAATGTCGAGTCTCGCTTGACCACCCAGCAAGTAGAAACCTGCTCGATCAAAGCGAAAGCCCAGACGGACCAAAGCAGCCTGATACTGAACCAACGGCTCACTGATTATGCTGCCGGTTTGGTCGGAGGCGGCGCCCACTTCCAGTTCAAGACCGATAAAGTCCATCAGTTGGAATCCTAATGTCGCATTGATAGTGCCCAGGCTTTTGTCACCTGCATTGGACAGCTCCATTTTTCCATCGGTAAAGCCAACGCCGTAATACATCTTGGCGATATCGGCCTGCGCTTGACCAGCAAACAATCCCAAACTCAAGGCAACAATGCCGAGAAGCTTTCTCATAAAATTCTCCGTTACTTGTCAGAAGCCTGTGCTCGACAAGTCTTATGAAGTAGCGAACATGACTAAGTCGATTTGCTCGCCGCCTGCACTAACTAAAAATGTCGGTCAATTGGCGAATTTCTGAAGAAATGTCCAACAGACCACATTGCCAACTCGTTCACAAAACCAACGCGTCACTACAACGACGTGTCAGGATTGTGTCGTACATGCCATCGCGGATTGTGTGAAAATCAGCGATCGATTGCGACATGAAAGCCGCCCTCACCATGGCAAAACCTCACTATCACACCCGCTGCATGCTAAAAGTCGTGACTCTTGCTGCAACTTTGTTGTTGAATGCGTGCAGCAACCATGCCGGTATGGACGGTCCAGCTCCGTCTGTGAGCTTTAAAACTTTGAAAACCGCCGATCCACTCTCACTACAGGAGCTTGGCAAACCGTTACTCGTGAGTTTTTGGTCGACCAGCTGCATCGTCTGCCTGAAGGAAATGCCGCATTTGGCGAAAATCTATGAAGAATTCAAGCCAAAAGGCTTTGAGATGGTGGCGGTGGCCATGCCATTCGACCGACCCAGTGATGTGGTGGAGCTCAGCGAACAGTTCAATTGGCCTTTTCTGGTGGCACTCGATCTGGATAAGCAGGTTTCAGAATCGTTTGGCGATATCCGCCTGACGCCCACGGCATTTCTAATTGATCAAAAAGGCGATTTTGTTAAGAAGTATGTGGGTGCTATCGATTTGCCAGAGTTCAGAAAAACCCTTCAAACGCTGACTGGAAGTAGCTAACGGTTGTGGCAGATTGAGAATAGCTGGCTGACTACCCGCTAATTGGGCGCACTTTTTTGATCTTACAAGCTAATCTTCCAAGCTGATCTTCCAAGCTGACCTTCCAAGCTGACCTTCCAAGCTGACCTTCCAAGCTGCTGACCTTCTAACATAGACAATTAATCTGGCCCAATAATCTGGCCAGTTAACCTGTGCTTGTCTCGAGCAAGGGCTCAAGCTCCTTGAGCGCCAGCTTATACACTTTGCGCTTGAAAAAAATCACGCGTTTACTGGGCTCCCAGTAATCAATCCAGCGCCAGGAGTCAAACTCCGGCTTATCGCCTGCCGCGAGGTTAAACGAGCTCTCAGCGCTAACCATGCGAAGCATGAACCAGATTTGCTTCTGTCCAATACACACGGGAGACTGGTTTCGTCGTACGAAGCGCTTAGGCAGACGGTAGCGCAGCCACCCCTCGGTACATCCCAGCACTTGCACATCTTTGGGTCCGAGCCCGGTTTCTTCCTGAAGCTCTCTGTACATCGCCTGCTCGGGCGTTTCTTCCTTGTCGATTCCGCCTTGAGGAAACTGCCAGGCATCCTGACCGACACGGCGCGCCCAGAACACCTTACCCTGATCATTACTCAGGATTATGCCCACGTTCAAGCGATAGCCATCACAATCAATCATCGAGTGTTCTTTGTCGTTTTATTTTCTAGGCACTACTCTACGCAATGACTAGGGTAGCTGGCAAATGGAAGCCTGAAAAATGCCAATTCTCGTTAAGCCTACTACATGACGCCGAGCAAATTTTAAGTTTTGGGCAGTGTGACACCTGTTTGCCCTTGGTACTTTCCACCACGGTCCCGATAAGACGTTTCACAGACTTCATCACTTTCGAAAAACAGCATTTGCGCAACACCTTCATTGGCGTAGATTTTTGCTGGCAAAGGCGTTGTATTGGAAAACTCCAGCGTTACGTGGCCTTCCCATTCCGGCTCAAGTGGCGTGACATTCACAATGATTCCGCAGCGGGCGTAGGTTGATTTACCTAAACACACGGTTAATACGCTGCGAGGAATACGAAAGTATTCTACGGTTCTTGCCAATGCAAAAGAATTGGGTGGAATGATGCAGGTGTCGGCTTTTAAATCCACAAAGCTATCGGGGTCAAACGCTTTAGGGTCAACAACGGCGTGATTGATATTGGTGAAGATCTTGAATTCATCAGCACACCTGACGTCGTACCCATAGCTCGACGTGCCAAATGAAACGATGCGTTGATCGTCTTTATCAACGCGAACCTGGCCCGATTCAAACGGCTCTATCATTTTATTGGATTCAGCCATACGCCGAATCCACTTGTCTGACTTAATACTCATAACATTGCTATAGCGTGTACGTGTTGAATGCCCTATCGACTAGGTGCTTTGAATGACAATGTTTGGAAAACTGGCGCTGTAATCCTTGGCCTGCCTGGCTAAGCGAGCTGCCGCCTTACGGGCAATTTCACGATAAATCTCAGAAGCACGGCAATCTGGCTCAGCCACCACCGTCGGGTTGCCGCTGTCGGCTTGCTGGCGAATGCGCAATTCCAGTGGCAAGGAACCCAACAGGTTCACCCCCGCTTCGGATGCCATTGCCTGACCACCGCCTTCTCCAAAAATATGCTCTTCATGCGAACAGTTGCTACAGATGTGCGTGGACATATTCTCCACAATCCCCAGAATAGGAATATCGACCTTCTCGAACATTTTCAGGCCTTTGCGCGCATCCAGCAGCGCTATATCTTGTGGGGTGGTGACAATGATTGCACCACTAACCGGCACTTTCTGCGCAAGCGTCAGCTGTGTATCGCCGGTACCCGGTGGCAGATCGATCAGCAAATAATCAAGATCTCTCCATTGAGTGTCGTTCAACAGCTGCTCAAGCGCCTGCGTGACCATGGGGCCACGCCAGATCATTGGTGTCTCTTCATCGATCAGAAAACCGATGGACATAGTCTGAACACCATAATTTTCCATGGGTTGCAGAGTTTTGCCATCCTCAGATTCTGGCTGACCGGACAAGCCCATCATGCGCGGCTGGCTTGGCCCGTAAATGTCAGCGTCCAGCAACCCAACCGTTGCACCCTCTGCGGCCAGCGCCAGCGCCAGATTGACCGATGTGGTGGATTTTCCAACCCCACCCTTGCCAGAGGCCACAGCGATGATGTTTTTCACATTTTTCAAGCGCTTCACGCCATGCTGGACCGAGTGCGCTGTAATATTTTGGCTAATTTCAATGTTCGCTTTGGGCACACCGGCCGCCGCCAGCTTTTCCTGCAAATCTTCGCGTAAGCTGCTGGCATACACGGCGCACGGATATGGCATCGTCAATGAGACTGTGACGGTGTCGTCGTTGATCTGGATATCGCTAACTGCTTTGGCAGCACCTAACGTGGTTTGCAAATTCGGGTCTTCGAATGCGTTGAGCACCTGCTCGATATTCTCGCGAGATAAATCAGACATGTTGTTGCGTAGCTCCCATGACGGTGGGCTGTTAGACTATTGGATCGAACCCCTGACTATACACAGTTGCGTCCCTGAACGCTGCTGCCACTTTGCTAATGAACGGGCCAAAACCCGGCAGAATTAGTAAAGCTTAATTTAAGTGAAGAGAAGCAATACAAGAATGAGCCGCAAGATTCTGGTTACAAGCGCCCTGCCGTACGCGAATGGTGAGCTGCACATAGGCCACCTGCTTGAGTACATTCAGACCGATATCTGGGTCCGCTATCAGCGCCTGATGGGCAATCAGTGCCAGTGGGTGTGGGCCGACGATGCGCACGGCACGCCGATTATGCTGCGCGCGCAAAAAGATGGCATTACCCCCGAAGAGCTCATTGAAAAAATGAAGGCCTCGCACGAGCGCGACATCGCAGGCTTTTTACTGTCGCCGGATAATTTCCACACGACCCACTCGGATGAAAACAAGGAGATGTCAGAGCTTATCTACAACAAGCTCAACGATGCAGGCTTCATTGTCAAGAAGACCATCAAGCAACTCTACGATGCCAAAGAAAACATGTTTCTCCCAGATCGCTACGTCAAGGGAGTGTGCCCCAATTGCGGCACTGCCGACCAATATGGCGATAACTGCGAATCCTGTAGTGCCACCTACGATGCGACCGAATTAAAAGATCCAGTATCGCAAGTATCAGGCACCACACCGGAGCTACGTGATTCTGAACAACACTTTTTTGCCTTAAGCGAATTCAGCGAGATGCTTAAACACTGGACAGCAGGGCCTGCGGTACAGGATGAAGTTGGCAACAAACTTAAAGAATGGCTCGACGATGGTTTACAAAACTGGGATATCTCGCGCAATGCCCCTTACTTCGGCTTCGAGATTCCAAACGCGCCGGGCAAATACTTCTACGTTTGGCTCGATGCACCCATTGGCTACATTGCCAGTCATCTGAACCTGACCAAGCGCACCGGCGAAAACTTCGAGGACAGCTGGAAAGAAAACTCCGATGTCGAGCTTTATCATTTTATTGGTAAAGACATCATTAACTTCCACTGCCTGTTCTGGCCCGCCATGCTCCAGGGCGCAGGTTTTCGAAAACCGACCGGCGTTTTCTGTCACGGCTTTCTGATGCTCGATGACGCAAAAATGTCTAAATCTCGGGGTACGTTTGTATCTGCATCAACGTGGCTTGAACATTTGCAGCCGGAATATCTGCGCTATTACTATGCCTGCAAGCTCAATAGCAGTGTGACCGATCTGAACCTGAACCTTGACGATTTTGTCGCACGTGTTAATTCGGATCTTGTTGGTAAAGTCGTCAATATTGCCAGCCGATGCGCAGGATTTATTTCCAAACAATTCGACGGCAAGTTAAGCAGCGAATTCCCCGCGGAACTCCAAGGTGATTACGACAAGCTCGTTAATGCAAAACAGCCGATATGCGAACTCTATGAGCAACGTGAATACGGCAAAGCCATGCGCGAGATTATGTTGCTGGCAGAACACGCGAACACGTATATCAACGATGCTGAGCCGTGGGTAAAAATAAAACAGGACGGCAAACGCGATGAGGTACAAGCCATCTGCACCGTTGGTCTGAATTATTTTCGCATCATCATGACCTACCTTAGCCCGGTGGTTCCTGAGCTTGCGCAAAAAACCGAACAGTTTCTGAATACAGAACTTACGCTCGACTCTCTTGCGCAGCCACTTCTCAACCATAAAATTGAAAAGTTCAAACCCCTGATGACGCGGGTTGAACCTGCGCAAATTGAAAAACTCATGGCTGCAACGGCTGAGCAGAACAAAGCAGCACAGGCTGATACTGCAGCAGGTTCTGCAAGCGCTGCCAATTGCGAGCCGATAAAACCTGAAATCGAGATTGGTGATTTTGAAAAAATCGATTTGCGAATTGCCACCATCGTGGATGCCAAACCAGTTGATGGCGCGGATAAACTGGTCGAGCTAACGCTCGATATCGGCGTAGACACCCGCACTGTGTTTGCAGGCATTAAGGCTGCGTACGATCCGGTCGAGCTTATCGGACGACAGACCGTTATGGTGGCCAATTTGAAACCGCGTAAAATGCGCTTTGGTGTGTCTTCTGGAATGGTGCTGGCCGCGGGGCCCGGTGGCAGCGAGTTGTTTATCCTATCGCCGGACGATGGAGCCACTGCTGGCATGCGAGCTAAGTGAGTCAGGCTGATGAGCGAATATGCGCTCATATTATTGACAACCGTATTGGTCAATAATTTCGTTCTTACCCAGTTCCTGGGACTCTGCCCGTTCATGGGCGTGTCCCGGACGCTGGAAACCGCCGTGGGCATGGGTTTGGCAACCACTTTCGTGCTCACCCTTGCATCAGCACTGAGTTTTCTGATCGATCATTGGCTACTGCAGCCGTACGATCTCACCTACTTGCGCACACTGAGCTTTATCCTGATTATCGCCATCGTCGTTCAGTTCGCCGAAATCGTTATTCGGCAACGCAGCCCGCTACTACACCGAGTGTTGGGTTTGTACCTCCCACTCATTACAACCAATTGTGCTGTGCTGGGTGTTGCATTGCTAAGCTCACGTCAACACCACTCGTTACTAGAGGCTGTGTTTTTTGGATTCGGTGCTGCGCTGGGCTTTACGCTTGTATTAGTACTGTTTTCGCTTTTGCGCGAACGACTGAACGGGGCAAACGTGCCCGACGCGTTCAAGGGTAATGCCATTGGTTTGATCACCGCTGGCATTATGTCCTTAGCGTTCATGGGTTTTAGCGGGCTATCATGACATTGCCTGCGCTGGTTGGATTGGTGGTGCTACTCGCAGCTCTTGTGTTTATAGGAGCGGCACTGGCGCGCCTGTCACGCCCGATTAACACTGAAGGACACAGTGGCGATGAACAGCTCATTGAAAAAGTGAACAATCTGTTACCGCAAACACAATGCGCTCAATGCGGCCACCCTGGTTGTCGACCTTACGCTTACGCTATTATCAAACAACGTGAGCCCATCAATCGCTGTCCGCCAGGTGGAGATAGAACCATTGCCGATCTGGCAGAACTGCTGGGCACCACTGCGTTGCCGCTAGACAGCTCATGTGGTGAGCAAAAACCCATTCAGGTTGCGATAATTGATGAGAGCGTTTGCATTGGATGCACTCTATGTATTCATGCATGCCCGGTTGACGCCATTGTTGGCGCGGGCAAACTGATGCACACGGTTATAAGCGATCAATGCACTGGCTGCGAACTCTGCCTGCCACCTTGTCCGGTCGATTGCATCGACCTTGTGTCGCCTGCCACCTCAACCAGCGATTGGCAATGGCCCCGCCCAGCGTAATGCGTGTGCGCAACGCATGGCGCAAGCAATTTTCTGCCGAAAAGCCAAGGGCACCGTTCAGCTTTCATGGCGGTTTAAAGCTTGACACCAGCAAACGCGCATTAACGCGGTTTAATTCAACCGGTATTAAAGAACTGCCGTTGCCAGCAAAATTGGTGGTTCCGCTTATTGACTACCACAAGAACAACATAGAACCGCTGGTGAACATTCAGCAAACCGTGTCACGTGGGCAAATCATCGCACCGGGGATTATTTCACCAGCCTATGGCACCGTATCAGTTATAGAGCCTTGCGAATTTATTCATCCCGGAGGTTTAAGCGTCAATTCGGTTGTTATCGATACTCACGCTAACAATTCCGAGAACCCACCCGTATCGATTCCCTCTGCAAAAGCTGCGCAAGCCATGATTAACAGCTTCGCTGAACAGCCAATTGAAACGCTGGAACAAGCGGCCCTGGTTGGCTTGGGTGGAGCCGGCTTCCCGACTCTTCATAAAATAAAATCTGCGAACAATGGTATTCATACGCTGATTATTAACGCCGCGGAGTGTGAACCGGAAATTGCCTGCGACGAAGCGCTTATGTTGGCAGAGCCAGAGGCTATAGCATTAGGCATTGAAACATTGGTGCAGCTAACACAGTGTCAGCAATGCATTATTGCCATAGAAGATTCCAAGCCGCTGGCACAACAACAGCTCAGCGAGGCCATTAACACGTTCGATGTGAATGCAGCGATAATGACTATTCCCACTCGCTACCCCACTGGCGCTGAGACCACGCTTATTGAAGTGGTGACCGGTAAGCGTTTGGCATATCGAAACGCCAACAGTCCAACCACCAAAAGCCAAACCACGCCAAGCGAACACGGTATTGTATGCATAAATATTGGTACAGCTCACGCGCTGTGGCAAATGGTAGAGCGCAATCAGGCGCTTGATTCCAGAGTGGTCTCCCTTGGCGGTAGCAATATGCGCAACCCATGCAATGTGCGCGTACGCTTTGGCACACCGGTAAACTTCGTTTTAAGCGCAACTGATAACACACCAGACAATGCCCACACCCGCATTAGAGCAGGTGGTCCACTCAGTGGTTTCGACTTACATTCGCTAAACGCCCCGATAACGGCCAACACGAATTGCATACTGGCCGAAGCCGCGTTTATTGAAACGCCAGCACAACCCTGTATACGATGCGGGCAATGCGCCGATGTGTGTCCAGTCAAACTGCTACCGCAACAATTACACTGGTACGCACAAAGTGAAGATCATGATAAATGTGCACAATTAAATCTTGCTGCCTGTATAGAATGCGGTTGCTGCGATCTGGTGTGTCCTGCGTCAATCAAATTAACCGAAACGTTTCGATACGCAAAATCAACGGCACGGTTTTTATCTGAGCAGAACCAAAAGGCAGATGAAGCCGAGCAACGGTTTAAAAACAGAGAAGAACGGTTAAAGCAACGCGAAGCAGACAGAAAGGCGGCCATTGAGAAACGCAAGCAAGCGGTAAAATCGCAAGACAAGAAAACCAATACAGACCGTATTAAGGCTGCGCTTGAGCGCGCACGAACAAAGCAGAAGTCGAGCAAAGATTAATGCTAAAGCCTATTCTGGACACGCAGGCCGTTAGCCTAAAAACGCTGAATACACAGCACATTATGCTTTGGGTACTGGCAGCCCTGTTGCCCGGCGTATTCGTCTATGCCTGGTTCATTAGCCCCCTTGTCTTTTTCAACATCGCTTTGGCTGCCGTACTGGCTGTTGTGTTCGAAGCTTTGGCGCTTTATTGGCGAGGCCAAGCCATCCATGGCGGTGTACAAGATGGCAGCATAGTGGTCGCTGCAGTACTACTGGCATTGGCAGTGCCTCCGCTACTGCCTTTCTGGCAACTCGCCGTCGGCGTTTTTATTATGGTTATGCTGGGTAAGCAAGTGTACGGCGGCTTAGGTAACAATCCGTTTAACCCGGCGATGGTCGGCTATGCTGCGCTACTGGTTTCGTTTCCGCAAACCATGACGCTATGGAGCGCTCCCGACCTACTCAATCAGTTGACACTCGGGCACCTGCTTAATGCAAAGCTTTCGTTGGATTTGCTCAATCCGAATTTACTGATCGACTGGGATGGTATCACTCGCGCCACTCCATTGGAGCATCTTCGCACCCTGAAAATGCAGGGGCTATCGGTTGATCAGAATTTGGCGCAACAACAATTTATCAGCTCAGGCTGGGTATGGACAAACCTTGCATTTTTACTCGGCGGATTATTGTTGTTATACCGACGCATTATCCAATGGCACATACCTGCCTCAGTCATTCTGAGCTTTGCTCTGTGCTCACTGCTTTTTTCAGCGCAAAATGTACCTTGGTATCTCTCGGTTTTTTCCGGCGCACTGATGTTGGGTGCTTTCTTTATAGCGACCGACCCGGTAACCGCTGCCAGTAGCAACCGTGGCCGATTGGTCTTCGGCGCAGGCATTGGCGCGCTGTGCTTTATCATCAGAGAGTTTGGGGGTTACCCTGAAGGATTCGCCTTTGCTGTACTACTCATGAATTTATGCGTACCGCTCATCGACCATATCGATATGCACTGGGGCACAAGCGCATGAAATCCAATGAACTGAAACAAGGCTTGATATTAGGTTCAGTGGCAACGATATCTATCGCGATTATTGTCATGACTTATCTCGGCACGCGTGATGCCATCCGCACAACCGAACAGCGCGAGCTGGAAGCAAAGTTAATCGAGTTATTCGAACCACAGAGCTACACCAATCAGCCATCACGTGACACCATTGAATTAACCGATTCTGCGTTGGGAAGCCAGACACCGAAAATCATATACCGCGCAAGAAACCAGGGAGTGCCATCCGGTGCTGTCGTTTCCGCAACAGCTCCCGATGGATACAATGGCAATATTGATTTACTGATAGGCTTAAACATGGATGGCGACATTGTTGGTGTTCGGGTAACCAATCACATGGAAACTCCTGGACTCGGAGACGACATTGATCTCTCTCGCTCCGATTGGATTAGAGCATTTGATGGTCTCTCACTGCGTACAACGCAAGCCTACGATTGGAAGGTTAAAAAAGACGGCGGCCAGTTTGATCAATTCACGGGGGCGACGATAACACCACGCGCTGTGGTTAACGCTGTCTACCGTGTTGCCAGCTGGTACCAAATTGAAAAAGACAATATTTTTGCAAACTGAATTACTTTAGATAGAAATTGTTTATTAGTAACTGTTACGTACAGCGTAGAAGGATTAAATTTTAAAAACCATGAGCAGTGTCGATACAAGCAACTATCAACAACTCATCAAGCAGGGGCTTTGGTCTGAAAATCCAGGCATGGTGAAGTTGCTTGGACTATGCCCACTACTTGCTGTAAGCAATACGCTGATAAACGGTATTTCTCTTGGGCTTGCCACCCTACTCACACTGGTTGTATCCAATACCATTGTGTCGTGTGCGCAAGGCATGCTACCTCAAGCCGTTCGCATTCCCATGTACGTTTTAATCATTGCCACCACAGTGACAGTGATCGAACTCGTAACCCAGGCCTGGCTACCAGATCTGTACATCAGCCTTGGCATTTTTCTTCCTTTGATAGTGACAAACTGCCTTATTTTAGGCAGAGCCGAAGCGTTCGCGGCAAGAAATCCAGTTCGTCATGCCGCCATCGATGGTGTGGCTATGGGCCTTGGCTTTCTGTTGGTTCTGGTGGCGCTTGGTGGCGCGCGAGAAATAATCGGTCAAGGTAGCCTGCTAACAGACAGCGCTCATTTATTCGGATCAATGGCAAATGACTGGCACTTGCGTTTTTTCAGCGAGCAACACGGCATGCTGCTGGCACTTCTACCACCAGGTGCGTTTATCGGGCTGGGGTTAATTGTTGCGCTTAAAAACAAAATAGACACCATGCTTGTGACCACAAACGAGAGCTCCTGATTATCATGTTATTTACCCAAGACAGAAAACGCATGCGACAGATGTTCTATAACGCGTGGATGAAACACCGTCAGAATGCAGAGTTGGAACCCATGGAAAAACAGGTGGTTAGTTTGCTTGAAGACCATCCAGAATACCACGCGCTCATTGAAAACCCGGATGCTATCGATTCAGACTACACACCAGAACACGGCACACTCAACCCGTTCCTGCATTTAAGCCTGCACTTGGCACTGCGGGAACAAGTGGGCACAGACCGCCCTAAAGGCATCGCCAGTGTAACCAGATCACTATTGCTTAAACACCAAGACGGCCACGAAGTAGAACACTTGATGATTGATTGTCTTGGTGAATTTTTATGGGATGCGCAGAGACAAGGTCGCGCGCCCGATGAAATGGCGTATCTGGAAAAACTCAGGATGCTATTGTGAACAGGAATCAATGAGTTTACCAAGCGTCTCGTTCAAAATATTGAACGCCCTTACTATGACCATAGTATCTATTAGCAAGGCATTGAGGAAAGTCGAATGAAAGCAAAAAACGCCACGCTTTATCGAATGGAAATGACAGACCACATGTGTCCATTCGGATTAAAATCCAAAGACTTACTAACCCGACATGGCTATAACGTCGATGACCAGACTCTAACAAGTCGCGAACAGGTAGATGAATTTAAAGCGAAGCATGGTGTAAAAACCACACCGCAAATATTTATCGATAACGAAAGAATCGGCGGATATGACGATTTAAGCGAACTACTCGGCGCCCCTGTTGCAGACGACAATGCGGTGACCTACACACCGGTTATCGCTTTATTCAGTATCGCTGCAGCATTGGCGATTTCGCTAACATGGTTAATTAACGGACGAGTGTTCGTCCCTCAAACCATTTCATGGTTCATATCTATCGCCATGGTTCTGCTTGGCTTGCAAAAACTGCAAGACTTAGAAAAGTTTTCAACCATGTTTTTAAACTACGATTTACTCGCACAAAAGTGGGTTCGTTATGGTTACATCTACCCTTTTGTGGAAGCAGGCGCAGGATTATTAATGCTGGCAGGAGCGCTTATCTGGCTCGCAGCACCACTAACGCTTATTGTTGCCAGTATAGGAACAATAAGTGTTATTAAGGCTGTTTACATCGACAAACGCGAGATAAAATGCGCATGCCTCGGCGACAGCCGTGTGCCATTGGGTTTTGTGTCGCTCACTGAAAACCTGATGATGGTCGGTATGTCGTTATGGATGCTTTTTATTATGTGAACGCAGTTTCAACAACAGTATTTGTTCAACTAAATTTGTTCAACTAAAAAAAGGCGCTCAAATGAGCGCCCTTTCTTCTTATAGCCTCTAAGGCTGTAAACCAACTACTAGCTTCTACATGAAAGTGACTGACTTACAGTTCAACACCCAGAGCTTTCATTGATTCCATTGTAACGCCACCTTCGGCCAGCTTGTTTTTACGCTGATACTGCTCAAGTGCGTTTAATGTACCTCGGCCTAATACGCCATCTACTGCACCAACCGGATAGCCTTCTTCTTTCAGCGCTGCCTGTAGCCTGCTGATAACATCACCGGTTGTGTTGGTTTCACACAATACCGACTGCCACTCGAATCGCGAGTCTTCGATTTTGGTGCGGCGCTCAACCTTGCTGTTAACGCCTGGTACTGGAATTTTCACACTGCGCGCATCAGATACAAGCTCTGTCACATCAACATTTTCATACGTCGCTTCCACTTTGGTGCGTTCGAACCGGCCAGCCGTTTTGACAACGGTGCGCTCGTAAGCAATCTGCTTTGCAGGAATACCTTGATGACAAACTACACGGCCAGTTGGCGTACCATCGGCACCACTAGAGCGCTTAGCCAGCCAGGTAAAACCACCCGGGCTTTGAATTTGCTCTTTGTTCATGGTTTTGAATTCAGCAGCAACTGGCTCACGCTTTTCTGCTGCATCGGCTTCAAGCTTTTCGATGTTGATGGTTTTGTATTCCGGCTTCTCAGAAACACTGGTCACTAGCGGTGCGGTTGCTATTACGTCGACATCGACTGTTTCGTATTTTGCTGGTACATCGATACGACACATGATCTCGCCAGTCTGATTATCAATTTTCTGAATTGGGCCAGTACCTTTTTGCCATACTGAATGCGCAGCCTCTATCAATACGCGATCTTGCTTCTTTTTGAACACCGCTGGTACTTCAATTAAACGCTTGTACGCAGGTTTAACCAGCACACTCTCAGTGCCTTTACGGTACTTGGCTGGTACAGTTGAAAGCTTTTCAGTCGCCTCACTAATCAATACACGATTAGGGATCTGTTTAATGGATTCCTCTGTGTAATGCTCATATAAGCAACTGCCTACCGGTACATCTTCTATTTTCACGCCAGCAGAGCTCAGATCGCGCTTCTCGCCATCACTCAACGGGATTTTGCCCTTCAGAGAATCGCGTACCCAGCGAGTTCTCGCAGGCGCTACCAGAAAATTATCTTTCTCTACTTCCAACACCGGCTGAATCGCTTTCAGCGTGCTTGAAGCTTCTCGCGTCATGACACGCTTGGTGCGGTTATCGAATGCTGCAGGTGTTATCTGGAAGCGCTCGGTTGGCTCTTTCAGAAGTACGTCTACCTGCTCAGTGCTGTATTTCGCTGGCACGCTCACTTTTGCGTAACACTCGCCGCTTTTTGCTGGCGGCAAAATCTCAGCGACCATTGGCTTGCTTTGCGCCGAGGCGTCGACGGCCATTAGACCGCAAAAAAGCGCGGGAATCCCCGCTGAAATCAATCGCTTATTGCCTAGATTGGCCATAACTCACTGCTCCACTTTTAATTCATTGATCCCGATGGATTCGGGCACAGGTCAAAAAACAGGAAAAACCGTGCCAATCCAACTGTTTATTACATCGCATGTTTAGCAAAGAGCCCATCAAGGAAATTATCAACATGACGCTCTTCTTGCATGAAGCCTGTACATCAACAACGCATTCAATCTGCGCTGATGTCTCGCACCGATCCAATAACTACAACAACCGAAATCGGACATGCACTCCAAATACAAATTTCTCGCGAGGCGTTTTCTTACAGCTCTAATGATGGTAGCAGCTGTAATGACTTATACGAATTTAAATGCCGCCTCGGCAAACACCGCTGATATGAGTGCCGCATTAACTGAAAAAAAACCCACTGGCGCATGGATTACGCACGCTGGGTTACATCACAATGCCGACGCTCTGGTCAACGCCATAGCCAATTCGGAATCACACGGATTGAATCCGGACTCCTATGAACTGGATATTTTAGAACATGAATTGGAATCGTTCGTTGTAAAAAGTGAAAACTTTGACGATCCGAATTCTGAATCGCTTAAAAAAGATCGTAAATCTTTATCAAAACGTCTGGATAAAACATTCGTGCGGTTCGCTCGTGATCTGGGCCGCGGAGTTCTTGATGCACAGAAAACACAGAAAAACCTGTTTCGAGCTGCACCAAAAGTCGATACCGCAAGCTTACTGAGTCAATTGCATTCAGGAGAGGCGACGGTTCGCGATCTGCTAACAGAACTCACGCCTTCAACACCGGAATACCGCAAATTGGTCAATCACATGCGCGAATTGCTTGAAGAGCGCGACTCCGGTGCAATAAGAACAAAAGTGCAATTTATCGAGTCAGTTAAACCTAAAACCGAACACGCATCCATAATCGATCTTCGCGCACGCCTGAAAGAAACCGGTGACCTTGATGACGACAGCTCACTCGGGATTTATTATGGCAAAGATGTCGTGGAAGCCCTAAAAGCCGTTCAGACTCGCCACGGTATAACTGACACCGGAGATCTGAACGAAAGTACCGTTGTCGCATTAAACGCAACGGTCGATGATGACATCAAAGAAGTTGCAATGAATCTTGAGCGCTGGCGTTGGATGCCAAGAGAGCTGGGTGAACGCCACATACTGATTAATGTGCCTTCTTATACCCTAACCATGATGAATGGCGATCAACGCATTGTTGATATGCCCGTTGTCGTTGGTTCAAAAAAGCATAACACCCCTATTTTCAGCAAGGGTGCTGAATTTGTCGAAGTTGCTCCAACCTGGACTGTCCCGGCAAGCATCACGAACAACGAATTAATTCCATTGGAACTCAAAAAACCAGGCTATCTTGAATCCGAACGAATGGATTTCTTTCGTTGGGAAGCAGGCAAGTTAATCCAGGTACCACGATCGCAAGTCACCAGAGCGGACTTTGACAAAAAGCCGTTTCCGTATGTGCTGCGACAACGGGCAGGAAAGGGCAACGCTTTAGGTGACATCAAGATACTCATGCCAAACAAGTACGCGATCTACATGCACGATACACAGGCTAAAAAACTATTCGCTAAAACCGATAGAGCGTACAGCCATGGTTGCATACGACTCAGCGACCCATTTCGCTTGGGTAGCCTGTTATTGCAGCTGGATGGAAAGACTCCGGAAGAGACCGAATCGCTACTGCAGAAAAAAGAAACCACGCGCGTGCGACTAAGCCAGAAGACGCCAACGCACATCAGCTATTTTACTGCGTGGGTTGATGATGATGGAAAACTCAATAAAAGAAAGGATGTGTACAAAAACAACAAAGCGCTGTTAGCCGGCTTGCACAGCAAGAAAACCCTGCTTTCCACGCTGAAGTCTCGTCCGGTTACCGTATTGGCAGAACAATACGAGCTATAAGTCAAGTCTGACGCTTTACTTGCAACAACCTAAAGCCCGGTTAACACGCACATTAATGTGCAGGCTAACCGAGCTTTATTTTTTGGTTGGCTAGAAGAGCGCGTTTGTTTACTATCTATGTTCTGACCACGCAGGACATACCCGACCCATGTCAAAATCCATTAGCGTTATCGGCGCTGGCTCTATTGGTATTTCGAGCGCCATTCATTTGCAGCAACGCGGATGGAACGTAACACTTATTGATCGAAAAGAACCTGCTAGAGAAACCTCGTATGGTAACGCAGGTGTTATAAACAGTGGCTCTATGGTCCCGCTTAACAGCCCGGCCATGCATGCATCACTGGCTTCTTATCTGAAAAACGATAAACCTCATTTGCGTTACAACATCAAACATGTGCTGAAGAATTTTTCCTGGGCTCTGCAATTTTTGCAAAACAGTAAGACTCGAAAAACGGACAAAACAGCACAAGCCCTATTCTCTCTTACTTCCGCCTCACTAGACGAGCACAAAGCATTCATGCAACGCGCCGGCAACTCGCACCGATTAAGCGAAAAAGGCTGGCTTCGCGTTTACAGAAACGAGCCAGGTTTTACTGAAGACTCCTACGATGCGACACAGCTCAAACGATTTAATATACCGGGGCAGAAGCTGAATGCCGATGAAGTCCATGATCTGGAACCATCGCTTAAACCTATCTATTCATCTGGCTATTTACTTTCCGGCGCTGCCTGCATCAACAACCCCGGCGCACTGCTAACAGAATACGCCGAACAGTTTGTCAGCGATGGTGGAACGATAGTTAAAGCCTCAATCCAATCGATTGAAAGCCGTGCAGATCGCATTATATGCAGAACAGATTCGCAACCAGTGGAATCAGACCAGTTGCTTATTGCCGCAGGCCCCTGGAGCGACGACATTCTGGCCATGCTGCAGTACTCGGTACCACTGTGTGTTGAGCGCGGTTATCATGCGCACTATAAACTTGAAAACAATGCCTCACTGGGTAGATCGGTTCATGATGTTCAATCAGGTTTTATAATGAGCCCGATGGAGCTGGGTTTGCGTATAACTACTGGCGTTGACTTAGATCACCGAGACGCAGAACCAAACCATTCACAGCTGAAACAAGTACTGCCTTCGATAAAAGAAGCCATCGACTTAGGCTCGCAAACGGATGATCCTGTCTGGCAAGGTAATCGGCCCACCCTACCGGACAGCCTGCCAGCAATTGGCAAAACGCCTAACCACGACAATGTCTGGGTTGCCTTCGGGCATCAGCACATTGGATTAATGACAGGCCCGATTACCGGAAAAATTGTCGCGGAACTCATTAGCAACGAGGCCAGTGATATCGATGTCAAACCTTTCGACCCGGCACGCTACGTTCAAAGTACGGTTCGCCGAAAACCGATTTGGGCTCGAAGCTAACAAAAAGAAATTTCGCTGAATCGCCGTCGGTACTCCGCAGGGCTCAATGCCAGAGATTCTCGAAAGTGATAGCGCATCGAATCAGACCCCTTGAAGCCAACCTGTTCACTGATAACATCGATTGACAGATCGGTAGATTCCAGCAATTGACAAGCGCGTAGAATGCGTTCCTGTGTTAACCACTTCATAACCGGGATACCGGTTAATGACAGAAAACGACGCTGAAACGTTCGCGTAGACATGCTGACCGATTTAGCCAATGCGCTTATATGATGTGGGCTTGCTAAATCGCTACGCAGTGTTTGCATCAAAGCTGAAAGCCTGTCATCTTCATCCGACTTGGGGACAGGTTGATCGATAAACTGAATTTGATTGCCCTGACGATGGGAGTGCATAACCAATCGTCTCGCTACCGAATTGGCAATTTTTGCACCGTAGTCGCATCTTACCAAGTACAAACACGCATCTATCCCTGCTGAACTACCAGCAGAGGTAACGATATTCTCGCAATCGACGTACAGATGATTCTGTTGCAACACTATATTTGGGTAAGCAGACTTCATGTGCTCTGCATAACGCCAGTGGGTGGTGACTTTTTTCTGTTCCAGCAACCCGGCTGCTGCCAAAACGTAACCACCTGAACATATCGACAATAATCTTGCGCCACGGCGATAGGCTTGTTGTAATTGATGGCAGAAGACTGCCGGCACGGGCTCATCTTTACCACGCCAGCCTGGAATAACTATAGTGTGCGCTGCCTTCAAATCAGCCAGGGTGCCAGTTGCTTTAACCGTTAACCCACCTGCAGCTTGCATCGATTTCGATTCAAGTGCCACCGAAGAGAACTGGTAAATCTGCCGACCGAGCTCAGGTCGCGACAGCCCAAAAACTTCAGCCGCAATGCCGTATTCAAACGTACACAAACCATCGTAAACCAGCGCCACCACTTTCAAACCTGACGGCTTTGCTGAACGATGGTACTTATTGTCATTATTTTCAGACAAAATGGCATTTTTCATATGGCATTATTTCAACTTATATCGAATAATTGCCATAG
>CAKZUP010000108.1 GCA_937922945.1 uncultured Granulosicoccaceae bacterium | reverse complement strand
ACCACGATGCAGAATCTCGCGAATCAAACCGAAGCCGGATGCGTAAAAATGGTATACCGACATGGCGACCAAGGCCCCAGCAATAAAAAAGCCGAGTTTCTTGCCGGTGGTTCTGAATGCGGTTTCAGGATCGAACTTACGCTCTATTTCAGCCAGCTGTTCTGGGGTTAGCTCAGGGGTAGTATCGCTGCTCATGGCTAAAGTCCCGGTAAATTTTGACGGTGCGGCTGCGTAACCAGTGTTAAAAACTTAAATTAAAAATGAGGGTTACACGCTCAGGTTGTTTAATTTAAATTAAGCGGCTGGGTTGTATAAGCCAGTCAATTCAACAATACAATTAAAAAAGCCTCGGACTAGATAGTGCCCGAGGCTTCCTGTGGTCAATCAACGTTTATTTGATTAAACCAGCTTCTTTGTAGAAACGTTCTGCACCTGCGTGCAATGGTACGCCAACGCCTGCCAACGCAGTATCTGGCGTAATTGTTTTGCCTTTGGCATGACCAACGTCCAGTAACTTGCGAGACTCATCGTTCCATAACGCTTTGGTGATGTTGTAAATTAGGTCTTCGTCTTCCTTTGCTGACGTGAACCATTGCGCGCCAACGGCAACGGTTTGAACGCCCGCAACACCTTCATAAGCGTCATCTGGAATTTCTGAGGAGGCGAAGAATCCATACTTCTCCGTTAATGCTGCCGCGCCGTCGCCATCAATGGGAACCAGTTTGATTTTTGCCGCTGAAGAAAGCTCAACTAATGCACCCGTTGGATAGCCTGTGACAACAAAAAAAGCATCGATTTTGCCGTTACGAAGTGCTTCCGATGCTGCGTTACCTTTCAGGGCTTCGGCTGTTATGTCATCGGCTGTAAGACCGTTGGCTTCGAGAATCAGTAGTGCGTCAACATAAGTGCCAGAACCGGGCTCATCAAGTGATACGCGCTTTCCGCTTAAGTCGGCAACAGAATTGATACCACTATCTGCCATGGCTACGAGGTGAATGTGCTCTTCGAATAGTGCAGCGATAGTACGCAAATCGGTTGCTGGCTCTTTACCTTCCATTGTTCCGGTGCCGGTGTACGCCCAGTATGCGACGTCGGATTGTGCGAAACCTGAGTTGCGTAAACCTGAAATGATGGCGTTCACGTTATCGACTGAACCGCGTGAAGAAACGGCTGACGCGATAAGTCCGTCAACACCGCATGAACCGCCTTCACCGCATTCACGCGAGCCAGGAGGTTTGGAGATCGCGTTCGCGATAACACCACCAACAGGATAATAAGTGTATGCGGTACCGCCAGTCCCGATGGTAAAAAATTTAAGATCCTGGGCGGTAGCGTTGCCAGCCAGACCCAGTGCCAATAACGCACTTGCTGCGGCTATTTTGATATTTTTAATCATGAACTACTCCGGTTGTGGGTGCCTTGTATTTTTTAACAGTAGCAAGGCCATAAATAAAAAGGCAAAACTACGCCTTAATTGTTTTTCGATAACGTGATTTTGCGGCTATGATTCAATTAAGCAATGTCGAACCGCGCACTGTCAATCAAAAAGCCGAAGGGTGTCTACCCAATAGCATACCTCACCATTCGGGCGAATTGAGTAGGGAACAGCGACTTTTGTGGTCTGATAGCGTCATATTCAGTAGCTTTCATGCGATTGGTCAACGCCTTCGCTCCAGGTTGAGCAAGTTTAAAACGTCAGCCTGCCAAAGCTACACCAAGTCAACAAAACCACTGTTATACAGCGCAGGTAGTTGTAAAATCTGTGTCTGCCGCGACTTCATCCATTAGCCACTGTTTGAACGCGGTTATATGAACTTGATTGGCGGCGCTTGGCAGGCTGATGGCATAGTATGCTTGCGTGAGCGTTAACTTATGGTTGAAAGGTATAACGAGGTTTCCTTTTTGTATATCACTGGCGGCGAGCTGTTCAAGGCTTAGCGCAATTCCCTGGCCATCGATGGCAGCTGCAAGAGCAAGCGATACGCGGTTAAATCGTAAGCCCCTTGTGCCATCCACAGAATCAACTCCAACCGCGGCGAGCCAATCAGGCCAGTTGGGGCGTCCTTCATAGGGTGTGTCATCGTGTAATAATGTATGAAAATGTAGATCTTCTGGTTTACTTAAAGGTCGACTTTCGTCCTGAAGCAGCTGCGGTGAGCATAAAGGTATCGCGGCCACAGGCATTAAAACGTCTACCTGACAACCAGGGTAGTGTCCGCGACCAAAACGAATGGCAATATCAATATTGTTCGCCCGTATGATTTCCTCGGTAAGTGAGGCTGGTGTGGCATTGTTGTCTACAAGGTCTGCAGATGCTGATATCCGTAAATCGATTTCAGGGTGTCGATCAACAAATCCACGCATTCTGGGCATCAACCATTTTGACGCGAACGAGGGTGCCATCCATACATCCAACGTTTTGATTAACGGCTCAGCGCAGATTTGATCAACGGCGTCATGAACGTTCCGAAACCCATCTTGTAACTTACTCAACCCCGACCTACCAGCTGTAGTCAGTGTTAATCCACGATTAAGACGGTGAAACAATTGAACACCGAGTAAGTCTTCCAGCGTGCGAATCTGCTGGCTAACGGCAGCAGGGGTAACGTTTAATTCTTCAGCGGCTTTACTAAAGCTTTCATGTCTAGCTGCAACCTCGAAAGCATTTAGTGCGTTTAGTGGAAGGGACTTGGCCATGCATAAACTCTACAAGAAAGTTATAACGAAGTGATTAAATAAGTGTACGCAACTGTGGCGAGTGAGTGCCGCTGTATTGATGAACTGAATTAATAACTGCTGATTTGGAAATAGTGGAATATTTGTTTGGCTATTTAGAATGATAAGTCTAATAGCTAGAGTGGTTGGTTATCCGATAAAAAAGCATTATTACGGTGCGTTATGTATGGGCGTGCGTTTGTATGGTGCACGGATTAGTTTATATATTGCGTTAATTTAATCATCTAACCTGCTTTAGTTTTTCTATCGCTATACACAAAAATATATCGTTTGTTTGATATCAATCGTTGGGTCTATTCTGAAACTGTCTCTATCGGTAACCAGAAAACACATGCGAATTTTCAGATTCATCTCGGAAGAGCTTCAGTCTTATAGCGATGCTGAATTGCGTGACCTTGGAATCACTCGAGGCTCAATAAAACACTCAGTTCGATACGGGCGTCCGGGAATCGATGATCAAAAGAGTAAAGCTGCATAATGCAAACAAGATCAGAAAATTCGAATGCGAATGTGGTTTTAAAAAACCAGATTGTATCGATCGAAGAGGCTAAACAGTGGATCGGTCGGCGTCTGATTCTACAGGCGCCTTGGTTAGGATTCACTCCCGGCACTCGCTGTTTCATTAGCTGCGTGGTTGACTTTGGCGACGGGCCGTTACTGTGGATTACAACCGACGATGCGCATTCTCTCGATGTGGACCAGTTAGACATTGAAACAGTGCATGAGCTGTTTATGACACCACACACTTGTTCGCCTGTTAATTGATTTTGAATGATTGGTGTGAAGCAAGGCTTGCCTGGTCGTTGAAATTACCGAATAACTAATTAAATACTGGAGTACTACCATGACATTTTATAAGACCATGATTAAGTTTCACGAACGACGTGCTAAAACAATGGCGTTAACACAGCTACGTGGACTATCAGAGCGGCAACTCATCGATTGCAATATTTCACCTGAACTGTTATCCAAAGGCCTAAAGGGGTGGCCCTGGCGCAATCATCTTGAAGTAACGATTGGTTCAGCGATGCCAGTTTCCAATCAGAAAGCCAGTTTAGTCCATCGAAACGAGAGTAACGGATTGACGAAATCAGATGTTGGCATACGGACGGATAGGTCTGAAGCTATTGATACAGTGGTCACTCGTAAAACTGTTTCGCCAACATTGATAGATAAAGCAGCATAGTCGCGTGAGCTTGAATGCAAATAAATAATTTAGAGAGATTCGGGTGCCATGAAATACTATACAAGAAGATTTGTCAGACCGAACGATCTGAATATGAGTGAGCGTTTGTTCGGCGGGCAGTTGCTTAGTTGGATAGATGAGGAAGCCGCTATTTATGCAAGCTGCCAAATGTGCCACGATCGTATCGTTACGAAGTACATTTCTGAAATCGACTTTAAAATGTCAGCGAAAACGGGTGACATTCTCGAGTTCGGGCTAGAGGTGGTTGGTGCAGGTCGAACCTCAATTAGCGTAAGGTGTGAGGTTCGGCATAAAAAATCCAAAGCTGTGGTGATAAAGATAGAACGTATGGTGTTTGTTGCACTTAGTGATACTGGCGTTCCTGTGCCATATAGGGGAATGCCGCAACTCGCTGTTTTTCGAAAGCAAGCCTCATAGTATGCTGTTCAATCTACAAAAGCACTGCGTATTTCACTGATAGGGTTTTGCATTGCTTGTTACTGAAATGTGAGTGTTTTTATCTGCACCCACATGTCAATACCAACTATCATTTCTTTCAATGGCTAGCGGTTCTCTAGTATCAAATGCCCAACCGCAGTGTTAGATGCGGGTACATGGTAAAAGCGGTGAATCTCTTCAACGTTTTTATTTAGTGCGCCCCGCATAACGTACCACATTACAAGCTCTATCCCTTCTGAGCCTGCCTCACGAAGATATTCTTCGTGATCAATAGTGCTACCTTTCTCCGGGTCGTTGACCAGTAGGTTCATAAAGCGCTCGTCCCATTCCGCGTTGATAAGCCCGGCCCGCTTATGTTGTAATTGGTGACTCATGCCGCCAGTGCCAAATACGCAGACTTTTAAGCCTTCCGAGTATGAGTCTATTGCTTTGCGGATTGATTTACCCAATGCGTAGCATCGACTACCCAATGGTGCGGGGTATTGCACAACGTTGACAGCCAATGGAATAACCGGGCAGGGCCATGCATCAGGCTGGCCGAATAGCATGGTTAACGGCACCGTCAAGCCATGGTCAACCTCCATGTGATTCATGATAGTTATGTCGAATGAATCGAGCACCAGTGATTGTGCAATATGAGCGGAGAACTGTGGATGGCCTTTAACTACCGGCACAGGGCGTGGCCCCCAACCTTCATCTGCTGGTTGGTATTGCGCCGCACAACCCAATGCAAATGTTGGGATAATTGTGGCGTCGAAGGCCGTACAGTGATCGTTGTAGACCAAAAATATCAAATCAGGTTTTTCTTCTGCTATCCACTTTTTGGAAAATTCGAAGCCCTGAAAGATGGGGCTGTAGTAATCATCACCGCTAATACCGGTATCGGACGCGACTCCCAAAGCAGGCACATGCGAACAGGCAACACCTGAAGAAACGTAGGCCATTACTTATCCTTCCACTCCGATGCATACCGGTTACCTTCAATCGATCGACCACCGGAGATCATCATTTCGCGATAGGCAGTAGAGCCCATGCCCGTCATTAAACCGGCTAATTCCTGAAAATTGATTCCATGAAATGCGCCCAGTTTGGATGTGTAATAGATATTACCGCCAAGCTCCAATAAGCGATTCCACTGCTGGTTCAGCGCAGCCTCCCGTTGCTCTGGTGTCATCGGGAATTGATCTATATAGTTTTCGGGGTCTGCTTTATAGGCATCCCGGTTAGCTTGCAATCGCAGGCTGATGCAAAACTGATTCAGGTGATAGCCCTTCGTGGCCTGATCGCTATCAAAGACCACCGTTCCTGGAATATCATCATAAAACTTTTTATCAGTCATTTTTAGCTTACGGCTTAATGGTCGGTGGGTATTCAATGATGTCGTTCAATACGTTGCCAGCTTCTTCTAAAATAATATCTGCAACTGCATCCTCGCCGTCTTCTTCATCCCGACTGGATGCGCCAAACGCTGCGCGATACAGTGCTAAGCGAGTGTCGGCATCCGCTTCGCGTTCTTCGATTTCTTTGGCTCTGACTTCTTCTACTAACGAGACAGAGCTTTGCGCTCTGGCAATACGTTGAGCTTCGAGTTCATCTATGAGTAATTTAAACGAGTCGCTAGCTTGATAACGAGCCTCATGCAACGATTGAACCCGTGAGTAGTCAGCCTTCTTCGTTGACCATGGATCGAATTTGGCAGCTTCAACTTCTGCCCAGGGTAACGCGTTATCCAGACCACGTTCACCTTGCGCATCAGAATCCAGAGCCGTGGGAAACAATACATCTGGAATAACACCACGATGCTGCGTGCCGTCGCCATTGATCCGGAAAAATTGCGCCATGGTTATTTTCAGTTGCCCTAACTTGCCATTTCTGTCGAGCGGTGCCACTGTCTGCACAGTGCCTTTTCCAAATGTCGGTTCGCCGAGTACAACGCCACGGCCATAGTCTTGTATAGCAGCTGCAAAGATCTCGGATGCCGATGCGCTATTACGGTCGACTAGTACGGCTAATGGTCCGTCGTATACTATAGTCGGGTCGCTATCTTTCTCGGCATCAACTGCACCATTCGCGTTTCTGATTTGAACCACGGGCCCTGACTTAATAAACAAACCGGTTAATTGAGTTGCCTCGGTAAGAGAACCTCCGCCATTGCCACGCAGGTCCATGATGACGCCATCGATCCCACCCTCGGTTGCTGCTAATTCGCCTAATAGACGTTCGACATCGCGAGTCGTGCTTCTATAGTCTGCCTGCCCCTGAGCTTTGGCTGTAGAGTCAAGATAAAAAGTAGGTAAGTCGATAACCCCGAAGCGTTTCGTTTTCTCCGCATTGGGTACTTCAATTATTGAGCTTTTTGCAGCTTGCTCTTCCAGCTTGATTTTGTCGCGTATTAGCGTTACAAGCGTTGGCGGAGCGCCTTCTGGTGCGTTCGCCGGGAGTATCTTTAGTCGAATTGTTGAGCCTTTCGGGCCCCGTATCAGATCGACCACATCGCTCAACGGCCAACTTACAACATCGACTATTTCAGCGTCTTTACCGTCACCAACACCAATGATACGGTCCTGGGCGGTTATTTGTTCGCTTAAGGCTGCAGGTCCACCGGCAATAACACGTTGCACAACGGTGTATTCGTTTTCCGTTTGTAAGGCTGCACCAATGCCTTCCAACGACAGGCTCATGTTAATTTTAAAGTTCTCTGAGCTACGCGGTGAAAAGTAGGAGGTATGCGGCTCCACCGACAGCGTGTAGGCATTGATGAAAATCTGAAACACATCATTAGCAGTAAGTTGGGTTACGCGTCGCTCCAGGCGCTCGTACCGATCTTCCAGAGTTTTGATTATTTCATCGTTGGACTGCTCGGCTAAGCGTAGATTGAGTACATCATTTTTAACGCGCTTGCGCCACAAATCATCGGCTTCTGTTTGCGACTGCGGCCATTGTGCGTCTTCACGATCGAATGTGTAGCTCTCATCTATAGTAAAATCGAACTCACGGGTTAGTAACTGTTGTGCGTAAGCCACCCGTTCCTCAACTCTTGTCCGAAAGCGTTTAAACATATCGAACACGCCAGTCAACCGTTCTTTACGCAAGGCATCGTCCAGCTTCAGTCGATACTGATCAAATTCTTTAACATCACTTGCCAACAGGAAACTCTTCTGTGGATCGAGAGATTCAAGATAACGGCTGTAGATTTGATCGGACAATTCGTTGTCTACTGATACCTGGCTGTAGTGATAACGTTGCATCAGGTGCACAATGACTTCAGTTGCTTCTCTGTGTTCAGCCGTTGGGCTTAGCGAATCTAGAGTGATCTCTCGCGTATCGGCGGTGGCTGTGCAACCCAGCAAAATGCTGAACGATACTGCCATTGCACTGAAGATTGCAGTAATCATGGGCCGCCTGATTCGAGTGTTCATAGAGCGGTCAAAGCAACTGAGATAGTGCGTCTGCATCAGATGATGTTCCTTAACGGGTTACTGGACAAGGATAGCGGTTTGAGAAGCGCGTTCATAGTTTGATTAACGCTGAGGTTTTGCAATACCGGGTTTCTATTTTCTCGTACACCGATTTGGACTTTAAACCGGTTGGGTAAGTTCAATAGTGCTTTAAGACCGGATGCACCCATGCTGAAATTATCTGGAGCACCGTACTTGTTCGTATCTGGCGTCACTGTGCTCATTGTAGTCTTTTCCGGTGTAAACGCACCGCACTGATTTCTCACTGCTGTGATTTTTAGCAGCACATTGATTATGCGATAGTCGTGATCATTAACCCGTAAGAAGCGTGGATTGCTAAGGTGGGTACGTTTTCTGGTGTTATCAGGATTATGGCTCAGGGCCGGTTACTGACTTTACTATGAATATAATAGGTCATAAATGTCCTTATATCATCTAAAAATTTTCTAATAGGACATATATGTCCGCTTAATTATAGGCGTAACCACCTTCATTGTAATAAACTCGCTTTGTGTCCAATGGGATAAATGTTCCAAATTCAATGATTTGTACCATGTGTGGCGAAGCTGGCTCTGACTTGCTGTCCGTAAATGACTGGTTTAATAGCCATATTTGGCCTATTATTAGCTTATAATAAATTAAAAGGACAAATATGGCCATTTAAATGAGTAGTCGAAACAGTGATCATTACATAGCGCGGCTGGGCGAGAAGTTGGAGCGCGCACGTCTTTCGCAAAACATCTCGCAAGCCAACCTTGCACAGCAAGCTGGCATAAGTGCTCGAACGCTCCGGCGTTTCGAATCCGGTGAAGGCGGAACGCTGGATTCATTTATTCGATTGCTTATGGCGCTCAAGCTCGATGGCAACCTGGATGTACTGATTCCGGATTCAACC
>CAKZUP010000107.1 GCA_937922945.1 uncultured Granulosicoccaceae bacterium | reverse complement strand
CCCGTTGAAACAGAATGGTATACATTGGCGCCAGGTGCTTTGCTGGCGATTCTTGCCAACGTAAACAGTGGAGAATGCATCGCTCTGATTGTCCAGAAAAAATGATTGAAATCCAACCCCTCTGGCGCTGCATCGTATTTGCTTTTAATGGTGGTCCATGCATGCTTGCTGTGCCGTAGCTCTGATTCAGTTAGTGCGTTCGTTCCAATCAGCAGCTCGCCAAATTGCGCAGCAAGATCATCAGTCAATGGCCCATCAGTCTCCGACAACAGCGTGTGAAGATGCTCATTTTTTTCAAACAAGGGCTTGCGGGATACTTCACGTTGCCAGAATCGGGATTTTTTCGGCTTTGGCAATTCCTCTTCACCCAATAAATAATGCAGCTCTATATGCACTACGTTGTCGGGTATATCATAGGCTGGTTTTTCATAGTCGCCATCGTGCGCACCAAGAAAGATAATCGAAAACGTCAGCTCTGGCATGCCTTCAATGATTTGCTTGACCCAGGTCGAAACGCCGCCTCGAACATAAGGAAACGTGCCTTCCAGTATTAAGCAGATATCTGCATGGGGCGCGGGTTTATTCATGGTAGCGCCGCTCATGTCCAGTATCCTGCCAAATGGCACAACGGCGGATAGGTTTTATACGCATCATCAATTTTGTTGATCGAATTGGTAACGCCTTCAAAATCGCGTGCCTGAAACGCGGCCTCTGCTCGATAAGGCATGGCTTTTTCAATCGGCATACCCAGCGCCATTGCACGTTCAAAAGCAACCGCAGCCATTCGCTCCTGATTCTGCAAAAGTGCAATTCGTCCAAGCGTAAAATGCGCATTACGATTAGTTGGCAAAATGCGTATTGCATTTATTGCTGCACCAGAGGCTTTTTTTAGTAGCTGCTCTCGGGCAATCGGCTCATCTTTTTCCAAGGTCAGAAGTTCCCAATAGTTGCTGGCAATCTGTAACCAGGTATTGGATTGGTCCTCAGCGCCCTGACTACGCGCCGCCTGCTCTAACACTTGAATTTGTTTATTTAAAAACGTAACTTTCTTGTCGATGGTTTGGTATGCGGTAAGCCGTATTCGATCGTCTGAATGTTTTACGGCAGCCTTCAATGCACCAACCGATAAGCTGTTTTGAATATTACCTGCGGCCAGCACTTTCTTATACAGATCGTCTGGATCGTTTGAAAACTCAAGCTGCTCAACAAAGCCTCTACTGTCCAGTTTGGACACGGCTCGATTAATCGGTGCTGTAAAAGGTAAGTCTGCATTCTTGGTAAACTGCCAATATACGTGCTCTTCGTGTCGATTATTGGCCTGATAGATACCGTAGGCCAGCGCTGCCAGACTGCCTATCGCTCCTACCAGTGGCACGCTGAGACAAAGACTGAAGCAGTACACGAACATGGGTTTTCCGGCATCCGGCAACCACTGCTTAACAAAAAATGTAATCGAGGCAGCAGCCACTATTGAGGCGACAACATGCACAAACAACCATATTACCGGCATTGACGCAATACCGATATCAGCTGCTAATGACGCGAGGGCTAGAAAATCCAGCACCAAAGCCAACGCCAAAACCATCATGGCGATTAACTTAAGCAACGCGTTTTAACCTTGATTTAGCTATAACAGATGAATCCTGCTTGGTTGTCGCAAAGCCTGTGGCTTCATTAATAAACGTTAAGCAGGTTTCACGCGTATCCCGACTGGAGATTTGCATTGTTGTCACATCTGCCAATAAGTCCTGCAGTTCAAGATCAAACTCATCACGCACGGATTGTCCAATTCTTCTTAGGTAGGCATTGCAATGTGTTTCCGCAATCAACGGGAGCAGAATAACCACCGTTGTTGAACCATCACTGGTTTTGGGAAACCAGGATGCATCCAGACTGCGGATGTTATTACTCACCATTCTTGAAACCACATCCACATATTCTGTATTTTCAAACTCCAGACAAAGCAACGAAGAGGTAACACTGTTCGATCGGGCAAAACGAAGAGCAGTATCAAGCTCAGCTAGAAACCATGCCGTTCTTGATTGAGCAGCGCCACGAGATCGCGTCAGCATGTCACCAACATAGCCACCTAAAAGCGCTAAAATATTTAAATTTTCCTGCTGAAACGCCATAAAATGCATATCGCGAACCGCCAATACACCATGCAAAACCCCTTGCGAGTCTGCAATTGGAACCACCGCGAGTAATCCGGCTTCATGACTATTGGTCGCGTGCGCAGCAAGCTTTACGCTCACCAACTCACGCTCTTTTATGGCCATACGCAGTAACGGATCAAAGACCGGGAGTTCCCCCATATTGCCGTGCGTCGCAACCGCTCTGGGGTTGACATGATGCTCATCGTGCATGGCATATAAACCAGCCACCTGCACCGAGCAAAACTGCGCAAATATGGCCATCAGTTCACTACCCGCTTGCAGGCCATCTTGACCAGCATGCAGCATCGGTTTTGCTTGCAACAAGGCTTGTCGCAGACTTAATCGCTGACCAGCCATGAATTCCTCCAGCTGGCCGTGCGATACTTTTAACACGTGATAATCATTTGAAAACTCTTTCAATCGATGGCGAAGATACGCGTTCTCAGCTTCCGCTCTGCCACTGCGAGAGCGCCAGGATGCGGCAACGTCGCCGATAACCACACACATAATTAATGTGCCAACAGCCAACGTCATTAAGGCCGATGCCTGCCCGCTATAGGCTGATCCGGTTAATAGGAAGAACCCAGCTGCTGCTGTAATTGCACATGCCGCTCCCCAGGAACTGCCGTATCGAGCAGCGAATACTATAGGAGCTGCCACAGCCCACGGAAAACCGGTGTTGATTCCCAAAGGGTCGGAGGAGAATAGAAATAGCCCAAGGACCGGTATCAGCAACGCAAAGAATGCCATTTCAACCAACTTGGCGGTATCGGAAAATTTTTCCCGTAACTCACCAAAGGTTCTCTCACCCGATACACCGTTGAATTTTTTTGTGAAATACGCTTTCATGTTATTTAGCTAAGCGTGACGATTGATGTACGCTAGTTGAACGACAACTGCTGCTTTTATTTATTCAATGTACTTCGACTATTCAAACCCGATGTCTATTTGATTGAGTAGCTTTTGTATTGCTTTGTCTGCAACGCCTGATAAGTTGGCATAACCCCAGCCAGTTTTAGCGGTTGTTCCCTGCCATACCACCTTCTGGGTAACCAAATCGGTAAGTTTCAAACTCATGCCCACTGCCGGTTCTTTATCTGGCCCACTTTTGTAGTGCCACTCATGAATAGTACCGCTCATGCCATAACGATGGCCTTGCGCTCTAGCCCATTCGAGTGCATCGACATGTTCTTTTTGAGCATCCAATAACGCTACCAGACTCAAGCCATCTGGCGACCTGTAAGTACTCAATGATTGAACACCCCTCGCACGCAAATGCGTTTCTATCAGTGCACTGGTTTTCTCACCAGCACGCGGCGTGGTTGAAAGGTTGTTGAACGGGAGTAGCGCCCAGCTGTGCTGGCCTGTAACTCTCACTCTATCGGTGCTGGTCAGCGTGCTACACGCAGATAGCGCAACGACCAATAACAACGAGAGCAATGGGTAGTAATATTTACGCATGCCTGTTTTCCATGATGACATTAACTAATGTGGTCTATGCTGCTTTGCCAGTTTTACCAGCGCGTTCGAGCAACTTATGTTCCCAATCAAGTGACGTCTTAACAATGATATCCAGTTCGTTGTACTGAGGAACCCAATCAAGCGTATGCCGAATTTTATCCACGGCCGCTATAAGTGCAGGCGGATCTCCTGCTCGCCGTGGCTCTTCAATAACGCTGATGGCTTCGCCGTTCAGCTTTGAAACCGAATCGATAACTTGCTTCACGCTATAGCCTTGACCGTAACCACAATTGACCAAGGTAGATTCGCCACCGGCTCGTAGGTAATCAAGCGCTGATAAGTGAGCGCTGGCAAGATCTGAGACGTGTATGTAATCTCTGACACCGGTTCCGTCTTCTGTGGGGTAGTCGGTGCCATAGACATACAATGCATCGCGCTTACCCACTGCAACCTCAGATGCCACTTTAATCAGCAGGGTCGCGTTTTTAGTCGATTGACCAATCTTTCCATCAGGGTCGCAACCAGCGACATTGAAGTAACGCAATATCACGTGTTTCAACGCAGACGCCGCACTGAGGTCTTTTATCATGTACTCAGACATTAATTTAGACATGCCGTACGGGTTAATCGGTGCTGTAGGCAAGTCTTCGCCACACGGTTTGGACGCATCTTCCGGAATCCCGTAAGTCGCCGCCGTTGAGGAAAAAATGAAATTCGAAATACCGGCTTTTTGACAGCAGTCAAGCAGGTTGCGCGTGGCCGCTGTATTGTTCGCATAATACTTCAGCGGATCGGTCACGCTCTCTGGAACGATGGTGTGCGCGGCAAAATGCATTACGGTATCAATGTCATGCTCTTTTAGAATCCGGCTAACCAACGCGGTATCGGCTGTGTTGCCCTCGATAAAGGTGCCAAATAGAACTGCGTCTTTATTGCCGGTAGATAAGTCATCCAGCACAACTACGCGTTCGCCACGTTCGCCCAGAAGCTTGACAACATGGCTTCCTATATAGCCCGCTCCACCGGTAACCAGAATGGATCCACCGCACCGACTGTCTGTCATGATTACTCCTACTCGCTTGAACACGTGTTTTATCTTTGGTGCAATGCGGTTAGGAAGTTCTGTGCCATTTTTTAGGCGGAAATGAACGCAAGCAGTTTAACTTGACTAAGTGTGGCGAAGATCTCGTTATAACTTAGTGGAACTAAAGGTGTTGTCGAAGCGACTATTCTATAAGTGTGATTTACAAGGCAAAAAACCTTGATTAATGCCGTTTGCAGTTAACATATAAGACACATTTCAACGGCATGAATGTCGATGATATTTCCAATAAATACCAACAATGCAACGACGCGCTTACGTCACATTTTCGCTAGCGTATTGACGTTATTTTGACAACAGCAGCGACAGAAAATTAACAGTCAACATTCTGATAAAGCAACTCTGCTATCTGAAACGCACCAGCAAACGCTCTGAGAATCTACTGCGCGAGAATATGAGTAAAGTAGGAATCCATGAACTCAACCGCCACAGTGGATTCTGGTAAGCCCTTAACTTGCGCAACCAGTGCGCTAGCCGCTGCTACTGTTAGTCCTGCATGCAACAGTAAGTTAGTCGATTTTTCAATCATTTCGATTTCGGTTAGCGGCAATTCAGGGTCGCCCTTACAATCACTCGACACCGCAGTAACCTCCCGCCCATCAACACAACGTATGGCGACACTTGCGCCCCAGGCTTGTGGATAGCGCTGATCTAGTTTTTCGCTCAGACCCACATAACATTGCTTAGCCAGCTCACTGACATTATCTCGGGCTTCGGCGGAGAATGACTCCAACGACACAATGCCGGTTTGTAGTGCGGTTGCAACACAGTGTTGTAGCGAGAATTTCGCCTGATATTCATTTTCACAACTGGGGCGGTCGCAAACATCTAAAGCCGCTTGGTAGCTGTTTATATGAACCTGATCAATAATCGAATTACCGATCTGCGAACGCAGGCTTAACGCTGCATCAATGGCTGGATGCGTATGCCTGCACGATGGCCACGGTTTTATCGATGTCTGCAACAACTCCCATACGGCATCTGGATGATTGAGTATTTCACCTGGAATGGCATCGGGACACATGGCCTTGAACACACCTTGATCGCCCTCGAGTATGTCAGCTGCACCCGTGAAATCATGCTCAGCCAATTCGGCCGCCAACAATCCAGACTCGCTCGCTCGGCCAGCATGCAGGTGTTTACTCATCGCACCGGATTGTAGGAATTGCCACAACCCTGACGATTGCGTACCGGCATTGCCGAGTGCATTAACGCATTGCTTATCACTCAGTTTTAGCAGCGAGCCCACCGCCATCGCCGAGCCAAATGGTCCGCAGGTTGCCGTGTTATGCCACTTTTTATAGTGCTCACTTCCAACCGCCCTGCCAATTCGACACATGACCTCAAAACCCTGAAGCGTTGCGTCTAGAAGATCCTGACCAGTTGCATCGGCACGATTGGCCATAGCCAGTATTCCAGGTACCACGACACAGCCCGGATGGGTAACGGATGCCTTATGCAAATCATCAGTTTCAGTGATATGCGCAAGCGACCCCATTAAGAATGCTTTGGTACGAGCGTTCAACGGCTCCCGTTTTGCCCAGGCAATCAGTTTGCGGCCCACAGGGGTATTTGAACCAGCGTACGCGCTCGCTAACGCATCGAGCAGAAACAAGGCCGAGGCTTGCCGGTCTTGATGGGTGATATCGCGATTGCGAACCAGTTGAACCAAGTTCTGTGTCAACGTCATTGTGTGTATCCAGACAATTTGGCCGACAATGCAGCCTTTAAGCCCCGCCAGCAACCTGGTTGAGACAGGCCGCCAAGTCTCAAGTATTTACTTTTACGACGGGGGTACCTATAGTTCAGGCAATTTCACGCATTGGTGAACCCTTGAACAAACTAGATTACGTAAAACAAGATTACAACAGCGGGCGTATTTGTGTCGGGTTAATTGTGCTACAAACCGATGAGGTCGTCGAGTCGGAAGTACGGATATGGTTGCCGGAGAATTACACGCTTTACCATACACGCATACCGAACCAGGATAGCATCACGGAAGAAACCGTGCTTCAGATGCGCGAGCAATTACCCGCAGCATGCCACCTGCTACCACAATATGCACCGATTGAGGTAATCGCTTATTGCTGCACATCGGGTGCAACCGTTATCGGTGAATCGGTTGTTGAGAAAGCCGTTCAACAGATTTTTCCCAATGCCAAAGTGACCAACCCAATTACTGCTATTAAGGCTTATCTGCAGCATTTGAATATACAGAATATCGGGATGCTCACACCCTACATTCCAGCGGTAACACAGGCGATGTCAACACACCTGAGCGAGCATGGTTTTAACATCTGCTCTCAAGCTTCATTCTATGAAGAGCATGACTACAACGTGTGCCGTATCTCAAGCGAATCGATTGAGAACGCCATTACACAGGTCGCAACTCAAGCACCGTGTGATGCTATTTTTGCATCGTGCACTAATCTGCGAACGCAAGGCATTCTCGATGGATTGAGGGACGCACATAAAATACCTGTTATTTCCAGTAACGCGGCACTGGCTTGGCATATTGCCAAACTGGGTTCAAGCTAAAATAGTAAGTACAAAAATGAATTCTGATGCATCTTGTTCAAAGACACCTTTAAAAGGATTGAGGGTTGTTGAATTGGCTCGAATACTAGCTGGCCCTTGGGCGGGACAGACGCTGGCAGATTTGGGCGCCGACGTTATAAAAGTTGAAAGTCCTAACGGAGACGATACCCGTCAGTGGGGCCCACCCGATATTGTAAGCGGTGATGAAAGTTGCGCAGCTTACTTTCACTCGTGCAACCGCGGCAAGCGCTCGTTCACCGCCGACCTAAAAAATCCGGAACAACTCAACAAAGTGAAAGCGCTTTTCGCAGAAGCCGATGTCGTGTTGGAGAATTTTAAAGTCGGTGGATTAAAGCAGTACGGATTAGATTTTAATAGCGCGAAGCAATCCAATCCAGGCTTGATCTATTGCTCGATTACCGGATTCGGGCAAACCGGGCCTTATGCATCGAAAGCAGGTTACGACTTCATGATTCAGGGTATGAGCGGAATTATGGATCTCACTGGTGAGGCCGATGGCAGCCCGCAAAAAATGGGGGTCGCGTTTGCGGATATTTTTACCGCGCTTTATAGCGTTATAGCTATTCAGGCAGCTCTAACCACTCGACAACAAACTGGCCAAGGGTGCCACATAGACATGGCTTTGTTTGATTGCATGACGGCGGTGCTTGCAAATCAGGCTATGAACTATCTGAGTAGTGGCAACTCACCCACAAGGCTGGGAAACATGCATCCCAATATTTGTCCGTATGAAACAGTTGAAACAGCCGACGGATATATTATTATTGCTACAGGAAACAATGGCCAATTCGAAAGGCTTTGTGATTGTATTGGTCTTGCTGCTGAAAAGCTCGACGATCGATTTACTTCTAACGCGCTACGCGTTAAGCATCGTGCAGAGCTAATGAAATTAATTAATGATAAAACCCGAGAGTGGCGCAAGGATGCATTGTTGACTCAACTTGACGCAGCAGTGGTGCCAGCCGGTCCCATCAATAGCGTAGCCGAAGCACTTAGCGATCCTCAGTTTAAACACAGAGAATTGCTTATTAACCCTAATGGTGTTCCAGGGCTACGCACCCCTATCTTACTCGATGGTATTCCGATGTGCGCTGAGAAAGGTTCGCCATCGTTGGGTGCACACCCACAAGCCGAGTTCGAATTTTAACGCTAGGGTGGCAACAACGTGGCAAAAAAGATGACAAAGAAACTGAACCCATGATCAGCTTTGCCAGTACGGGCTTCTTTTTTCGAGAAAGGCCTGCGTCCCTTCCCGAGCCTCTTCCGATTCGCGAAGTTCGGCAATAGTTTGAATGGAGTACGCTATAACCTCGTCGTTAATGTTATCGCTTGCCATACGAAACACAGCCTGCTTCGCAACTGCCATAGCGTTTGGAGAGTTTTCCAGCAACGAAGCAACAACACCATCCACCGCATCGTCTAATAGATCATCTTCTACAACGCTGTGTAAAAAGCCGATAGAATGGGCTGCATGCGCCGCAACTCTCTCCCCTGAAATGAACAAACGTCGCGATAAGCGCTGACCAATAGCACTGATAACATAAGGCCCTATAGTCGCAGGTACCAAGCCTATCTTAACCTCACTTAAAGAGAGCACTGCAGAGGTTGAACCAATGGCTATATCGCAACAACAGATAAGACCAACCGCGCCTCCATAGGCTGCGCCCTGTACCCTGGCAACAGTTGGTTTCGAAATGTTATTCAGTGTGCTCATTAACCCGGCCAGCGCAGCTGCATCAGCCAGGTTCTCTTCACGACTGTTACCGCCCATGCGTTGCATGTAATTTATATCTGCACCCGCACAGAAATGTTTACCTTCAGCGCCGAGTACAATCAACCTGACCTCGGTATTGTTCGCCGCGTTTTTTAATTCATCGGTTAATCTGGCTATTTGTTTTTCATCAAAAGCATTGTGCACATCAGGCCGGTTCATCGTGATCTGCATAACACCTCGATTATCAAGGTGCGTCAGAAGTTCCTTTGCCATGCGAATAACCTATTCATCGGGGAAGTCAGGAAAGGATAGCAAAAATGACGCCTTTCCCAGTAACAGTTGCCCGTTCTGAAACTACGCGTCATTGGTGCTGAGGTCTGATTAGTTCAGATTGAACTGGTAGTAGGCTTCTGGCCCAAAGGAGCGAGTGTAAACAGCGTGTTCATCGGAAAAAACCGGGAAACCTGCAACCGGTACATGGCGCTGTTTTTCCAATGCCGATGTGTCATAAAAAGACACCTGCCCGACTTTATGCATCTCAATGAAACCATCATTGACCCGCGCAGCAGAGCCGAGAGCTTCATGCAGCGGAATACGGCGGAATTGTAGTAACTCGCCAGTAGGCACGGCATAGCTTGCTATAAAGTAGGCATTAGTCACCGGTAGTATGCCCACTTCAGGGCCGAGGTTTCGAGGCAAATAACTTTGATATACCGTGCCACTGATATACGCAACACTGTTGATCGATAAGGCTACGCCGTTCACTACGGCGCCTTCATTTTCAACCAGGTATTCATCAAAGTTTATGTCGCGCTCTGATGCCACACCCGAGGAGAGGTTTCGAGCAGACCACGTGGGAACACCCGGCACCAAGCCGATTTCAGGCTCAACGTTACGCACGCTAACAAACCAATCACCGGCAATGCTCGATTTCGTGTTCAGCATTTCTCCGGAATTTGCCGACCAGGCATAACCCGCACCGTTACTACAGAGCACTTGGCCATTTTTCATCACATGACTATTCACGCACTGTTGAACACGTTGAAGCGCTTCGTTATAGGTGCTCAGATCAAGCGTTGAACCGCCGTTTTGCAGCGCGTCGCCCGCGAAGCTATCGATGTTAAATTCGATATCAATGGCATCAGATTTCAACAACGCGTATTCCGGTGCACTAACCAACTTATGCGCTTCAACTGAATAGATAACTCGACCCTGAGGCGCACTGTTGTCTTCGATAAACGGCGATAAAGCATCTACCAGAAACTCACTGTTGCGATACACACGATAGTAGCTGACCGTATCTCCGGAAGGGTGCGTTTGAAATGAGTCTCCGAAAGATAAATCCCAACTAATAGAAACAAATCCTGCCCTTACTACTTGCGCTGTTAGTGAAGACGGTGCAGACACGACACCCACATTATTTTCTAACGGGTTTTTAGCGTCTTCAACCTCACCGATGTCTGAGCCGATTCCAGCTGGCGCATCGCTCGTTCGGATGACACTGGGTGTAAGTTCTGTTGTGTCTATGGATTCATTCGAACCACCACATGCGGATAACAACACACTTAGCATGATCGTTGTGGATTGTCGAAACCGACGTAGGAACGATGTTTGGCATGACGACATGGACATACTCGCAAGCACTAACGGATGTCTACTCTAATGCAGCTTACAATCGAACACCATAGGTAAAAAGCATTCATTTCCGGTATTTTTACACGCCTCATCCCGGCGCGACTATGCACTGACACCAAGTGCGAAAAACGGCTGTTTGTTTACAAAAAATTCATTGACACCGGCTTCATAGAATCACACTCGGTTAGGCCATACGCGACAATATTTTGATGCACCACTACTACAACACGCACTACGACACCTACTCAGACGCACTCGTGCAAGTGCGAGGCGTATCAATACACCCAGTCAATATTATTGCTACCATTACGCAATTCAATTCAACAAGAGATCGAGACATGCACGACTTTACGCTTGCACTCATTGGCGGGCTAATGATTGGCGCCGCAGCCGTTTTACTCATGGCCGCTCACGGCAGAATTATGGGCGTTAGTGGCATCGTGAAACAGCTGCTGCCACCGTTAGCAAACGATTGGCAATGGCGAGCTCTATTTGTTGTCGGTGTGCTGATAGCGCCACTGGCTACTCTTCTCATCACTGGCGATTACCCCGCAGTGGAAATAACCAAAAATCCTGCGGTCTTATTGATTGCCGGATTGGTTGTTGGTGTTGGTACGTCCTTAGGCAATGGTTGCACGTCTGGCCACGGAGTCTGCGGTATGTCTCGGTTATCGATACGTTCTATCGTTGCAACAGTGGTGTTTATGCTCACGGCCATTGTCACTGTTTACGTTGTACGACACCTTTAAGGAGCCACACCAATGAAATTACTATCTCCTTTGCTCATCGGTCTGCTGTTCGGTCTTGGTCTGGTCGTCTCTGGAATGGTTAATCCTGAGAAAGTGCTGGGCTTTTTAGACTTGTTTGGTGAATGGGATCCGTCCTTGGCGTTTGTTATGGGTGGCGCTGTTATCGTGACCTTTTTCGGTTACCGATGGATTGGTCCGGCAGGCAAACCCTGGTTTGACTTAACGTATCAAATTCCAAGTGCAACCCATATCGATACAAAGCTACTGGCAGGTGCCGGCTTCTTTGGAATCGGCTGGGGATTGGTCGGTTTATGCCCCGGGCCTGCTCTAGCCGGCTTTTTCGTTGAGCCTTGGGCACTATTGGTGTTTATCGCGGGCATGTTGGGCGGCATGTTGTTACCGCGCCTGCTAAATCAATTTTAAACTGCTCCAGTATGCTGGTGATGGGTTTTTCTGATATCGTGTTACTACCCTAACAATATAGGAGGTTCGCATGGAAGCGAACACCCAATGCCCGAGCTGCGCGGCACCTAACAAATCTATTGTGCGTGACGGAACGTTTCATCGCGCCGATGATGCCAAAGTGGTTCAGCGCTTTCGATGCAAAGCCTGTGGAAAACGGTTCTCAACCGCTACGTTTAAACCCACCTATCGACAGAAAAAGCGGCGCATTAATTCAACAATTCGCTTCTGTTTTGCCAGCAATATGTGTCCCCGCGATATAGCTGAGATGGTTGGAGTGGATATCAAAACCATCGCGTCTCGTTTGATCTGGCAAGCAAGCTTATCGCGCGAGAAAAATCGTCATTACCTCCGAGCCTACGTGCAACACAACGGCCCTATCCAATGTGTTCAGTTCGATGATCTGATCACCTTTGAACACACCAAGTGCAAACCGTTAAGCGTGCCTGTAGCGGTCATAGACGGTAAGCGGATACCGCTAATTTTTGGCGTAGCGGCCATTCCAGCGTTCGGTCATTTAGCGAATATAGCGAGAAAAAAGTACGGTAAACGCCCGGACGAAAGCATTGAGCTGCGTGAAGAATTATTCCAAAAATTAAAGGCGATACTGCCACCTGACGTGATGTTCAAAACCGACGGTCATGCCCACTACGCACGGCTAATCAAACGCCATTTTCCGGATAGCGAACACCAAGTATTCATCAGCGATCGAGGTGCGATAGTTGGTCAAGGGGAATTAAAGAAAACGGCATTTGACAATCTGTTTTCAATCAATCATACGTTCGCCACTGTTCGGGCCAAAGTAAATCGATTGAATCGACGAACCTGGTGCACCACTAAAAAACCAAAACGTCTGGCAGACCACATCGACATCTTTATCGACGTGTTTTGTGATCGATTAAAACTACTCAATTTGTCGCGCCAAACATTGCAACGGCGCGCCGCGTTGAGTTTGGTAATTTGAAGGCTAACACCAGCCAAGTGGAGCAGTTTTATTTGGTTAACCAGCTTTTCTTTGACTATGAAATTGCCCTTCTATATCATCAATGGTCTGCAACATCTCTTCCGCTGGTACCGCTCGTGCGAAATAATAACCTTGAACGCATTCGCACCCCAAAGCCAAAAGCTTGCTTAATTGATCTGCGTTTTCCACGCCTTCTGCTACGGTTTTAAGCCCAAGGGCTTTTGCCATGGTTATTATGGTGTTTACCAGCGAAAACTTCTCTGACCCAGCAATCATTGCGTTAACAAACACTTGATCTATCTTTATGCAATCCAAAGGAAGCTTTTCAAGATAAGCCAATGAGGAATAGCCTGTACCGAAATCATCCAAAGCGATAGTTATTCCTTCGTTACGCAATTGATCAAGCGTATGAACCACTTTGGACAAATTGTTCATCACCACCGACTCTGTTACTTCCAACTCGAGTTGCGCAGGATCAAGTTTGTGGTCTTTCAAAACCTCGACAACACCTGAAGAAAAATCTTCTAGCACAAACTGTGGCGCAGATATATTCACCGCCATAGTCAAGTTACGGGTGCCTTTTCTATTCCATTCCACAGTTTGGCGTACAGCTTCATTTAAAGCCCATTTACCAATTTCCGTGATATAGCCTGCCTCCTCTGCCAAGGACACGAAATCCTCTGGCGACACAAAGCCATGCACCGGATGCCTCCACCGTAACAACGCTTCAACACCTATCACCAAGCCATTAACCAGATCCACTTTGGGTTGATAATGTAATTCGAATTGCTCACTCTCAATAGCGCTTTGTAGTTCGTTTTCCAGCGCAATACGGTCTCGGTATTGTTGCGCCATAGTGTGGCTGAAGCTTTTGACACTGCTATTACCCTGCGCTTTGGCTTCATACATCGCGAAATCGGCGTTACGCAAGAGTTCGTCTACCGTTTCGCCATTTTCCGGATAAAAGCTTAATCCAATACTCACGCCGATCTTTAAATTGTATTTACCTACAACAAACTTGTTACCTACAGCATCACTCAAACGATGGGCAATAGAAATAGCATCTTGCCGCGTTTTAACTCCGCGTAAAAGAACTGCGAATTCATCGCCACCCATTCTGGCTAATATGTCTTTCTCCTGCAGACAGCCAACGACTCTCTTCGATACTTGCCTTAGAAGCTCATCACCAACGCTATGGCCCTGATTATCATTAACGCCTTTAAAACCATCTAAATCAAGAAACAATAGCGCGAAGTGTTCTTGCTTCTCATGTTGGCTGGAAACCAATTTGTTCAATACACTTTCAAACTTAAGCCTATTAGGTAGTTTCGTCAAACTATCGTGAAAGGCATGAAAGTGAATTTTATCCAATAGATTTTGTCGCATAACCGAACTGGAAAGCTGTGACATCAACAGTTCGAGCAAACTCAACTCAACATCCGTGAAATCGCGTTGTTCGATACTCTTGCCAATCACGAGTACGCCCCAAACAACGCCATCTTGCGCCAGTGGTAATGATATGGAGCTACCAATACCGAGTAACCCCTTTATTTTTCTCACCGAGTCTGAATCACGCTCATCTTCAACGCCTCTAGGTACAAAACCACTCAGCTTATTATCAACACTCCACTGGCTGATGGAGCTGGCCATCAATTTTACGTTAACGTAGTTAACGCGTTGCGTAACCCCGTCGTTTCTTTGCCACTCTGCCAACAGCAAAAATTTGCCATCTTTCCCAACTCGACATACACAAATATGTTTAGAATCGAATACGTTCAGCAATGATTGGCAAACCCCATCGATAAGATCACGCAAATTACTCGCTGAGTAGAATGAGCGAGTAATTTCACCGATAGCGGTGTGCCTGGCAATTTCTGTTTTTTGTTCATTTATCAGCATTGTATTTTCAATGGCGATAGATGCTGTTCGGGTAAATAATTTAAGAATGTCCAGATAGTTTTCTAGATGATTATCCAGTGAATCGAGAGCAACACAAACTACGCCACTAAAACTATTGTCCGTAAAAAAGGGTACTGCACAGCGCTTGGTGGAGCTGCCCCATAGCTCAATCAGATGCTCGTCAACAACCTCACTATCAATGACCACCAGTTCTTCGAGCTCCCATGCCAATCCAACAACATCATCCTCACGTTTGTGTCGAAAGCCCTTAAAATTATTGAACCTGCCTGAAGTACCCACGATTTCCATGTACTGATCAGTTTCATGAACCATGCTGACAAATGCAGAGTCGACACCAGCAAGTGATATCACCTGCAACGCAATATGGTCCATCAACTCGTCAATTGACTTTCGCTCAAGCAACCGCATGGAAACATCACTTAGTACCGACATGAAATTATTTCGCAATTCCAGATCATCACGCTTAGCATTCTGAGAAGAAATTGAAGCCTCGACAGCGATGGGAGATGCTGTATAACTTGAGTCAACTCTGTGTGGAGACAAGCTATGAAAGCGCTGATTTAACATGACATTGAGTCGTCCAGCGACAACTTCCTGAACCGTTAGAACATCATCAGCCCCGGAACGAAGAACCGGCATTACTACATCGCTCTGGAGCGATTCGACGATAGCAACCACGAAAACAGATTGATCAATAGCACGTACAGCACGCACTGACTCATTTTCATCTTGAGCAGAACACAGGATAATGTCAGCTGAGCATGGGGATGATAGCCACTCGGCGAGCGGTGTTACAGGGCTTGAGAAGGCAGAATTAACAACGAGCAGGCAAGCATCATCACAAACCACCGAAAGTGGTTTATCGAAACATAAATCATTGATGACAGAACCGTTCACACAAATTGCCCAGTTAACCAATCCGATTCAGGAGATCTGGCGTTTATTCTTTATCGGCAGCTAATCACTGAAATTGCACCCGATCAGCACCCGTTTCAGCGCTACACAGGTAATTCAGCACGATCTATTTGTGATTTTTCCTTCCCGATCGCGGCTGCCCTGAATCACCCGACGACTCGAATTAAGTAAGCACAATAAATAGTGGACTGGTTCTCGAAGAAACAGTGGGATTTGTCACACGCTTGCTAGCGGAAAACAGGCTTGGGTTTAGTTCTTGACAAAGCAACCGACTGCAATAGCGTTAAAGCTGGAACCGAATAAACCCTTCTGAAATGTGAACTACGAACACTTTCACACGTACTAACACGTTAATTCAGATTAACATTTTGGATAGTTAGAAGGTTGAGTCGCTCAATTTGACACTTCGTTTAAACCGGTAGACTCAGGAATAGAATTTATCAGCGCCCTCGGGACGCGTTTTAAACCTTTTATGTACCCAGAAGTACTGCTCAGGTTCAGGCCGTATCATGGATTCAATAACCTCGTTCATACGCTTGGTATCCTGATATTCATCACCACTGGGAAAATGTTTTAACGGCTCGCCAATAACCACATGCCAGCCTCTACCCTTCGGCAGTATGTGCGTAAAACAGGGCAAAACCACCGCATTTCCCAATTGAGCAAATTTTGGCAACATGGAGTAAGTAGACGCCTCGATGCCAAAGAAGGGCACGAAAATTCCCTTATCTCCTGCGTCCTGATCGGGCAAATAGTAAAACGGATTTCCAGCTCGAATGAGTTTCAGTAAGTTTCGTAGTGGTTCACGCCGCTCCACTAGAATACCCCCGAATCGCCCTCGTTTGTTTTTAACGATATCGTTAAGCAACTTTTTGCGAGTCAGCTGATACATGGTGATCATCGGGCGCTCTCTGGATAAAATCAACCCAGCCATTTCAAGCGCGATTGCATGCGGTGCCAATAGGATAATGTTCTGCCCTTGCGCAATGGCTTCATCGTAGTGTGCTTTACCCTCGAAACTAACCAAGCGCTCAAGCCTTTTCGGTGAAGCCCACCAATTCAGTCCCATAGACAAGGTTGTTATCGCCACCAACTGAAAACTACGTCGTGCTGTTGCATGTACCTGATCATGCGACATATCAGGGAAGCAGGCCGCAAGATTTTTTTTTGTTATGTCTCGGCGTGAAGCCATGACGTGGAATACTAACGTCCCAAGAATATTCCCCAATTGCGCAATGATCGGTAGCGGTAAAAGGGAGATGAGACGCAGAACGCCGAAGCCAAACCAGCTGAGCCAATACCGAGGATGCAGAAAATCGAATGGGTTGAACATGAGCACTGTTATGAAAGCCGTAGCCAGATTATAGTGGCATGCACAACATATTAGGCGCTTTAGGAAAGCTCGTGCACATCATGGGGCAACGGTTTAGGCATTATTCGTAGGATAACCGCGCTGACAACGACTCAGGTTTCGGTGACAAACACTAAATCAACGCATAACTAACTGAAATCTATTGAATTATTTTTTCTTCATCGCAATGTCGAATTAGCAGCTCTTAATTCGTCTATTCAGTACAGGGGCAAAACCGGCCACTGATTTGAATCATTAACACTACTTTGGAGAACAACATGCAATACATGTGTCTTATTTATTCAGCAGAAGAAGCAGGCCCTCAACCGGGCACACCTGAGTATGGCCCGTTCATGCAAGGCTACCAGGCGTTTACCAATGAAATGCAGCAGTCCGGCAAGATGGTCCACGGAGACGCGTTGCAACCCATTAGTACCGCCACCACCGTCACACTTGAAAACGGCAAAAGAGAAGTTACAGATGGTCCCTTTGCTGAAACCAAGGAAACTCTAGGCGGCTATTATCTGCTTGAGTGCGAAACACTCGACGATGCGATTGAACAGGCCGCGAAAATACCCAGCGCAAAACACGGTCGCATAGAAATACGCCCCGTCGTTGTGTGGGATAACTAGTTATTTGGGACCACTAATTGGTCGGGATGAATAAGAGACATGCTGCCCCCTTTCAAACTTGAACAGACCATCGCACAGGTAGTGAGAGAGGATTGGGGGCGAATCCTTGCGTCGCTGGTTTCTTCTTATAAAGACTGGCAATTAGCTGAAGATGTTCTGCAAGACGCAGTCGAACAAGCGATGACGAGCTGGAAAGAGGATGGCTTGCCAGACGCCCCCGCTGCCTGGCTGTTAACGACAGCCAGGCGCAAGGCCATTGACAAGTGTCGCAAAAATGCGCGGTTTTCAGAGCTTCTACCGGAGCTAACTCGGCACTCGTTGCTAATACAACATTCAGAAGACGTTGGTATGGAAAACATTTTTCCAGACAAGCGACTGGAACTTATCTTCGCATGCTGCCACCCTGCGATTGATCAAAAAACCTCTGTCGCACTCACGTTACGCACCTTGGGTGGTCTTAGTACCGAAGAGATTGCCAACGCATTTATCGATCAAACCAAAACCATGGCGCAGCGACTGGCAAGAGCCAAAAATAAAATCACCAAAGCCGGGATTCCTTTTGAGGTTCCAGATGAACAAAACCTCGAAGAACGACTGTCTGCGGTGTTGGCCGTTATTTACCTGATATTTAATGAAGGCTATTCCGCTTCATACGGTGAATCATCGACGAGAGCCGATCTAACAGATGAAGCCATACGATTAGCACGAATAGTTCAGCAACTACTGCCTCAACAAACCGAAGTGTCCGGTTTACTCGCTTTGCTGTTGCTGCACGATTCCAGACGTAGCGGCAGGCAAGATAAATCGTCTGACTTTATTTCTTTGGAGTTTCAAAACCGATCAAGATGGGATAAAGCAAAGATTCGTGAAGGCACTAACTTACTTAAGATAACGCTTGCCAAACAAAAACTTGGCGTTTATCAACTGCAGGCTGCCATCAGCGCGTTGCACTCAGAAGCAGCCAGCTGGGAAGATACCGACTGGGCACAAATTAACGCCTTATACGAATTGCTGTACTCAATGCACCCTTCAGCTGTCGTGCGCGTTAACCATGCCATGGCACACAGCTATGCCCAGAACCCGACGTCTGCTTTAGCCATGCTGGAAACACTCGCTGAAGATACCAGCATGCAACGCTACCAACCTTTTTATACAGCGCGAGCAGACTTACAATATAGATGTGGCCACTTGGAAGCTGCGCAAAAGGATTTTATTAGAGCCATCGACTTGTCTAAAAACAGCGTTCAACAATCGTATTTACGCGACAGATTAGCGCTTATCGAGCAACAACTCAGCGACTTGCAGGGAGGCTCTCCGAACAACTAGAACAGATGGCCATTGCAGCCGATGCAAGCCGAATCGACAATTTCCCCATACCGACTACTTCCCTTTCCATACAGGGTCGCGCTTCTCCGCAAAAGCGCGTGCACCTTCCAACTGATCTTCGGATGAGTACAGTGTATCTACCGTGCGCAACTGTCGACGCGTTACACGATTCAACATATCCTGAAAGCGCATGTCTTCCGCCTCGCGTACGACTTCTTTTATTGCGGCATAAACCAGCGGCGGACCTGACACCAAATGATGCGCTAGTTCCCATGCCGTCTCTTGAAGTTGCTCTGGTTCAACGACATCTTTAAGCAGTCCCCAACGTAGCGCCTCATCTGCATCGAACCATCGTCCGGTGAGTAATAAATCCATCGCAACATGATAAGGAATTCGCTTGGGTAACTTTATCGACGCTGCATCCGCAACGGTACCGGAACGAATTTCGGGTAATGCAAACGTGGCCGTGTTAGACGCAAGGATTAAATCGCAGGATAACGCTAACTCAAGCCCACCTCCACAACAGATACCATTAACCGCACAGATAATGGGCTTATCGACAAAGCCAAGTTCCTGTAAGCCACCGAACCCACCGATACCATAGTCACCATCTACAGCATCACCATCAGCAGCCGCTTTTAGGTCCCAGCCTGCGCTAAAAAAACGTTCACCCTCTGCACGAAGTATGGCAACGCGATAGTCACTATCATCGCGAAAAGCCATAAAAATATCACCCATTTCGCGGCTGGTCGCTAAATCGATCGCATTGGCTTTAGGGCGATTCAGTGTTACTTCAAGTATGCCATCTTCGCTGCGCAGTGCTAAGGAGTCACTATTGGATTTTATGGTCATAATGGATTTCTACTACGTTTGCTTTATGAATGAGTTAGCTTTATGAGTGAGTTAACGTTGATGGTGCAACAGCACGGTTAACCGGTATGAGCCGAACCGGCATAATTTAGTTGAGACAAAGGGTCGATGCGCAAAATTGCGTCCACTGCGATCGTATCACTTTCAGTACAAACTAACGGATTGATTTCCAGCTCATGCAAGTCGTCCGCGATAGCTATCGCAGCGGCTTGAATCAGCATCAGCGTATCGAGTAAGCCGCTCATGTTACAACCAGGGCGACCACGATAACCATTCAATATTTTAAAACACCGCAACTGACCGAGTAATTGATGTATTTCAATGCGACTCAGCGGTAGCAGCCCGTTGGCTGAATCTAACAACAATTCAGTTTGAATACCGCCTGCAGCAACGGTCATCAGAAAACCATGAACAGGATCGCGTACTATCCCAACCAGCAATTCGCAGACGGCATGCTGAACCTGCTCTTCGACAAAGTACTGTTGCTGAGACCGCATGCCTGCAATAGCCTGATGCAGTTGTTCAACGTTTGCAATATCAAGCACAACGCCACCAGAGTCTGTTTTATGTAAACTGTCCGTGCTCTTCAACACCACAGGCCACTGCAGTGGCAAACACTGCGATACGTCGGCTCCATCGTCGGCTCCATTGATCAGAATGCCGTTGGGTGTTTTTACATTGGCGGAGGCAAGCCATTGCTTCGCTGTCGCCTCATTTAATGACACTATCTGCGCTGCGTCCACACTGCACGGTTCACTTGGAAGTACAACCGGCGCAAAAGAAGATGAACCCAACACAGACAGTGTTGCGGCAGATATCGCCAACACAGCCTCATCGAGACCACAAAAAGGAACAACGCCTGCACTCAGTAGTTCTGATGCGATGGTTTCAGGCAAGTTCTCGGGCAAGCTTGACAGCACGGCAAGTTGGCCATGCCAGTGCTTACCTGCATCTTTAAACGCATCAATCGCGACCAACCAGCTATCAAACGTACAGCGATCGCTGCGTGGAAAATCGAGCACCAGTACAGCAATGGCTGCATCCGACTGCAACATTGCCGTGAACATGTTGTACATTGCCTGCCGGTCATTCCAAATGTACGTGTGATAATCCAGCGGATTCGCCAGCGCAACACGCGGACCTAATGCGTTGCGCAGCGCGGTGCTCTGTTTGTCGCTCAGCTCGGGACATTCAAGCCCTGCCTCCAAAGCAGCGTCGCCCATTAAACAGGCTTCGCCACCTGAACAGCTCATAGACAGCAGTTGTTTGTTGGCTAGCGTCCCGCTGACATGAAACAATTTCAACGTTTCGAGTAAAACAGCGAGACTATGCACGCGAGCAATACCCAAGCGTTTAAGAAAAGAATTGGCACACGCATCACTTCCTGCTAAGGAACTGGTGTGCGATTTTAAAGCTTGCCTTGCAGCATCGCTCTTGCCGACCTTTAACGCAACGATAGGTTTGCCAAGCTCCTTGGCACGCACTGCCAGATTTTCAAAATCCCGAATGTTTGAAAAGCCTTCAATATGTAAACCGAGTGCGCTCACGCGATCATCTTCCAACGCTGTGAGCGCGAGTTGTGCCAAGGTGACGCTGGCTTGGTTCCCGGCCGTAAAAACATAGGCTATCGGAAGACCACGCGTTTGCATCGTAAGATTAATGGCGATATTGGAAGACTGCGTGACGATCGCAACACCCTTGCCTACCGGAATCGCACCATGCTGATCTGGCCAGAGTAAAGCACGATCAAGGCAATTGATAAAACCATAACAGTTAGGCCCGAGCACAGGCATGTCGCCCGCGGCCCGCAGCAGTGCCTGTTCGAGATCGGCCGCGTTAGCATCCTCCTCGATTGCTTCACTGAAGCCGCTGGCAAAACACACAGCGCCGCCCGCACCACGCTTGGCAAGTGCTGCAACCAGATCAATAGTGAGCTCGCGATTGACACCAAGGAAGCTGGCATCCGGTGCGTCGGGCAATGCATCAATGGATGAATAACAAGGCAAGCCTGCAACCACAGTATGATTGGGATGCACCGGCCAGAGTTTACCGGTATAACCCATTTTTTGGCATTGTTCTATAACGCTGTGAGCCCAGCTGCCACCGAACACAGCGATGCTATTGGGCCTGATCAGACGCTCTATTCTACTTTTCATGTCTGCGACGCTGTTGTCATGTCTGCAACGCTGTTGGCTCAGCGCGTTTGCTTATGCGCCCAGCGGACGCAGAAGTTCACGACTGATGATATGGCGCTGTATCTCCGAGGTTCCATCCCAGATTCTTTCCACGCGTGCATCTCGCCAGAATCGCTCAAGCGGTAAGTCTGACATTAACCCCATCCCACCATAAATTTGAATGGCCGTGTCGGTGACTTTTGCCAGCGTTTCTGATGCATACAGTTTTGCCGATGCAATCTCACGATTAGCTGGTAAACCTTTATCGAGACGATCTGCCGCACTTAATGTTAGCCAGTCAGCCGCATCAATTTGAGTAATTAAATCAGCCAACTGAAATGAGACTCCCTGAAACTTTCCAATAGGCTGTCCAAACTGTTCTCGCTCAGCGGCATAAGGAAGCGTCATTTCGAATACCCGACGCGCCCGCCCTACACAATTTGCGGCCACGGTGAGCCGTGTGCCATACAGCCATTCGTTGGCAATATCGAAACCTTTATGGACTTCTCCGAGAATTTGCGCAGATGGCAATCGACAATCTTTAAACGAAAGAATACAGTTTTTATAACCACGGTGAGACACCGACTCATAGCCTGGCAGGATGTCAAATCCGGGCGTATCCCGATCAACCAGAAAACAGCTAATGAGCTTTTTCTCGCCACGGTTGGTTTGTTCAGAGCCAGTTGCAATAAACACGATGACAAAATCCGCCACGTTTGCGTGCGATATAAAATGTTTTGTACCGTTAACAACCCAGTCGTCACCATCCTGCTTTGCCTGACACTGCATACCACGAACATCTGAGCCCGCATTAGGCTCTGTCATCGCCAAGGCATCATGACGCTCGCCCTTTATGGCAGGCAGTAAGTAGCGTGCTTTTTGTTCTTCGTTACATGCCATTAGAATGCCGGACGGTCGACCAAAGAAGTGCGTTAATGCCATTGAGCCTCTGCCCAACTCACGTTCGAGCAAAGTGAAATCAAGCTGGTTTAAACCGCCTCCGCCCACCTCTTCAGGCAAGTTGGCAGCATAGAAACCGGCGTCCATGCATTTTTGCTTTATAGCGCTGGAGACAGGCTCAGCGACCTCCCCTGTTCGCTCAACCTCATCTTCATGGGGGTAAATTTCCTGTTCGACAAACTGACGAACGGTGTCAACGATGAGCTGTTGTTCTTCACTTAATGAAAAATTCATGATGTCGCGTTGTCCACATCAGCTGATTGGTGCGCAGCAAGTCTTTGATCGTGTTCATTAAGCAATGCGCCTGCTCCCCAATCGCGTTTTTTCTGAGCCACTAACATGTCTACCAGATTGTTGTCACGTATCCGCTCCAGCTCTCGAATCGTGTGCATGCCAGATTGCTCATCGGATTGCGCGGCGATTTTCTCGACAAGCTCATCGGTTAATTCCGGCACATCCATAAGCTTTGTCCATGGCCAGGACAGGCAAGGGCCAAACTGAGCGATGAAGTGCTTCATGCCAGCCTCGCCACCGGCAATACGATACGTTTCAAACAACCCCATTTGAGCCCAGCGCAAACCAAAACCATAACGAATGGCGTCGTCTATTTCCTGCGTTGTCGCACTGCCTTCATCAATCATCCATAGCGCTTCGCGCCACACCGCTTCCAGAAATCGATCGGCAATATGGGCAGGCATTTCCGCTCTAACGTGCAGTGGTTTCATACCGATGGATTCCAGCACGCTTTGTGCTCTTTGCAGTTCTGCCGGACTGAAATCATCACCGGGCACCAGTTCAACCAAGGGCAATAGATAAACTGGGTTAAACGGGTGCGCGACAAAAAAACGATGTGGTTTTTGTAGACCGCTTTTCAGTTCACTGGGCATGAATCCTGAGGTTGAACTGCCAATTAACGCATCATCACCACATGCTGCTTCAATTTCCTGATAAACGGTTTGTTTGATGTCCAGCCGCTCAGGCACGCTTTCCTGAATCCAGCTCGCACCATCAACACACGCTGCCACGCTGTTGGTCATAACAAGCTCACCCTCGACAGGCATGGCGCCCGACGTAAGCTTGGGCAGTGATGCGCGAGCGTTATCCAACACAGCACGAATTTTTTCCTCTGCCCGAGGATCACTATCAAAAACCTGTACGCGCCAGCCATGGAGCAGAAAACGCGCGGCCCAACCACCACCAATAACACCACCACCTATGATGGCGGCTACAGTCGAGTGCGTACTCATACAGGTGCTCGCTTGGTTAGCTGTAGTTTCTTCCGAACGTCATCCGGACCAATAACCCGCGCCCCCATATTGGTGACGATGCTGGCGGCGCGTTCCACCAATTGTGCGTTCGTCGCCAGTACGCCACGATCAAGATACAGATTGTCTTCAAGGCCAACACGTACATTGCCACCTGCGAGTATCGATGCTGCAGCTAAAGGCATTTCATTACGGCCAATGGAGAATGCCGAGAACGTCCAGCTCTCTGGCACCGCGTTTACCATCGCTAACAATGTGTGCAAATCATCTGGTGCACCCCATGGAATACCCATGCACAGCTGAACAAGCACAGGATCATCAATTAAACCTTCTTCAACCAGTTGTTTGGCGAACCAAAGGTGCCCGGTATCGAATGCTTCAATTTCTGCGCGAACACCCAGAGCTTTAATTTGCGCAGCCATTTCACGCAACATGCCCGGTGTATTAACCATGACGTAGTCTGCTTCGGCAAAGTTCATGGTGCCGCAGTCGAGTGTACAAATTTCCGGCAAACATTCCTTCACATGTGCAAGACGCTCGGTCGCGCCTACCATGTCGGTTGAATCAGCATTCACTGGTAAAGGTTGATCGGTGCTACCCAGAACCAAATCACCTCCCATCCCTGCGGTTAAATTCAATACACAATCAACGTCGGATGATCGGATTCGATCGGTAACCTCTCGATAAAAAGAAAGCTCTCGCGACGCTACGCCTGTTTCAGGGTCGCGAACATGACAATGCACCACAGCGGCGCCGGCGCGCGCAGCATCGATTGCACTATCTGCTATTTGTTTGGGACTTCTGGGGACATGCTGAGATTTATCCTGCGTTCCACCGGATCCGGTTACAGCACAGGTAATAAATACATCACGGTTCATAGTCAACGGCATGGGAAACGCTCGGCTTACTTAATCTGAGCGGAGAACATAACACTTTCAGAGTCCAGCACACCATTGTTTTCGCGACGTTTTTAGTCGCTAACGGGCTACCGTGCTCGACTGCGTAGATTTACGCTCATAACGCTTCGCACCACCAATATAGGTGGCTAACACGTTAATCTGGCGTTCATCATCAGCTGTTACCGGGTTATCAGACAAAACGACAAAATCGGCGAATTTGCCGACTTCAAGCGAGCCGAGGTTTTTATCCAGATGATTTTGCCAGGCCGCATCGATTGTTATCGCGCGTAACGCACTGGAAATGTCGATACGCTGATGACCACCCAACACCACACCCGATTGCGTTAAGCGCTTGGTGGCACTCCAAAGCAGCTGCATTGGGTCAATGGGCGTAACCGGGGTATCGGCGTGCAAAGTGAATCGAAGATTGCCCTGTTGCGCCCATTTTGCCGGGCTTATATTAGCCGCACGTTCCGGCCCGAGAGTGCGTTGGCGGTGCCAATCTCCCCAGTAGTAAGTGTGCGAATTAAAAAAACTCGGGGTCACGCTGAGTCGTTTTAATCGGGCTATCTGATCCTCGCGAATGGTTTGTGCGTGAACAAGAATGTGACGTGCATCCGGGCGCGGAAATTTTAATTGCGCCAATTCCACCGCCATTAAGATTTGTTCAATGGCTTCATCGCCATTGCCGTGTAAGGCCAACTGATGTCCACGACGATGGTAATCAGACACCACAGCGTTCAATTTTGTTTGAGTCAGGTGTGCATAGCCACGATAATCATCAGGATAGGCATTGGTTGCAAACTCATTGGTCAGTCTGGTTGAGTAGTAAGGCTCACTTAAAAAAGCGGTCATCCCCTGCGGACTGCCATCAACCAGAATCTTTACTGCACCCACGTGGAACATTGAATTCCTACCAAGGGACGTCGGCAGTTCTGTTGTGACGGCTTGTTTTTCATGCGACGGCCACACAACAACCCGTTGGTTGAGTAAGCCCAGCCATTGAGCTGCACGCAGTAACCCTATTTGCGCTCTTCCTGCATAGCCGTTTTGTACCGTCGTGATGCCAGCGGCAAGATATTCTTCACGCGCATACGTTAGTATCTGCAATTGTTGCTTGAAGGAATACTGCTTTATTATGCGCGACAAAGAAGGTGCTGCTTTTTCCTGCAGCAAGCCATTGAGTTTTCCGGTACGCAAGTCATAGCCATAAACCCCTCCATCGGGCGCCACACTGTTTTCATCGATTGACAAGGCCTCCAGCGCACGAGAGTTTGCAACCCCCATGTGACCTGAACTGTGCCAAAGGTACACAGGCTGATCGGGCACGATGGCATCCAACTGCTCGCGGGTTGGATGCGCACCCGCTTTAAGTGAGGTGTTGTCGTAGTTGTAACCGAGTATCCACTGCTCGCGACTTTGTTCACTTGCTGCACGCTTTACTTTAGAAAGTAGCTGTTCCAGCGTGCGGGTTGTTCCTATGGGAGGCGGAGATAAATCCACACTCACTTGGCGAATACCAGATGCCGGAAAGTGACTGTGTGCATCGATAAACCCGGGCACAACACTAAGCCCTTTCAAATCAATCACTCGGGTAGCAGGATTGATAGCTGCGTTGATTTCCTGGTTAGTCCCTATTGCCTGAATGCGCCCATTTGAAACGACCATCGCTTGCAGAATATGGTTTTCCGCATTCATTGAATGTATCTGGCCATTGATAAAAGCCAGAGGGCTAACCGTTCTCACACCGCCCAAAATGAGAAGTAGGACAAATAGAGTAACAAATGCTTGACGTTTCAATGTTTTCAGGCTTTTTCGACGAACATAACTAAATGGTATGGGTGATACGTTGCACCGTTCACGGCAAGAGTGCGAAGCTTACATGATAATGACGCACAAACTTTTTTGCACTTCAGGTTGTCCGGCAACATGAATGGACTTAACAAATTACTCGTTTCTTTATTCTTCGCAGTAGCGCTACAGTTACCTTTTGCGACCTTATTGCATGCGCAAAGTTCACCTGATACACGCTCCCCGCTGATTGAGCTGGATGCCGTGGCAGAGGCGCAGGCAGACAATTCGCAGGTGTTCACTGCTCAGGTTGTCGACGATCGGATACTGAGAGATGTGCTGCTCTACTACAGAAGATCCGGTCAGCAAGCCTTTACACCCATAGTAATGACACCGATTGGCAGCACCTCGTACTACACCGCGTCGCTGGATACAACACCTGAAGATCTAAGAGCCATTGAGTATTACGTTCAGGCACGAGACGAAGCAGGCAACCGAACTGTCGAAGGATTTGCGTTCGACCCATACACGCGTGTTTTAACCGCCAACAACGCTTTATCGTTAGCGACAAACGCAACACCCGCAGCACCATCACAAACCGCCACAAGCTCGTTGCGTTGGTGGCATGTTGCCGCAGGCGTGCTTATCGTTGGCGCGCTGGCGTCGGCTGCGAATGGAAGTAGCGATTCAGGCACAAACGAAGAAACAGCGCCGCTGACCTTTAACCTATCAGGGCCGTAAAAATGGGGTTTAATATTCAACTCACTCACTTTCTTAAGCGACACGTTTTCCGCCTATTCGGTATGCCAAGCATTTGTGTGCCGTGCTACTCGATGCGACATGCGCTTTTGTGTTTGCTGAGTGTCTCGACATTAACGGCATGCCAAAGCGACACTCAAACTGAGTCGAATATTGCCTTTAGTGCGCCTGAAGGCATTCTACAAGTCCGCGCAATTGATCCGTCGAATCTGCTTCCAAAGGTTACGCTGTCCAACGGTTCCAACGTGACAATGCAACCTACCGGAGATAACGCTTGGTCGGGCACAATATTTGTCAAACCCGATAGCACGTATAGCGTCAGTGTTGTCTGGATTGAAGCAATGCCAAATGGCAATCTGGTACTCGCTCAGTGGGACGAAGAAAATGTGGAGGTAGGTGCTGATGGCAGAGAAATCAATTTAGGCTCTGGTGACTACGACTACTCCGCCGACTTTGATAACGACAGCATTACCAATATTCAAGAAAGGCGCAACAACACCAATCCGTTCATCGCCAATGACACTACTGATGATGATGCCGACGACGATGCGGACAACGCCAATACCGATGACAACGTAAACACAACTCAGGATGACAATGCTGCCGGTGAACAGGAAGCCGATACAAATAACGATTCAAATAACGATGCATTGACCAACGACAATTCAACAAACGACCCAACGGATGTGCAAAGCAACCCAGACGATGACACAACGACTAATAACGATAACGCTGACAACACGGTTGACGACAATGAAGACGATGCCGGCTCGACAGATGAACCAGGCTTAGATCGTGAAACAACCGTCGCAACGGTCATCATTCCACGAATCGAGCACAGTGAAGCACCTGAAATAGATGGCGATGGCGTTGAACTGGATTCAGCAAACCGATTAAGCGGAGAATGGGCAGCTGCGGTCCAATTCGACACAAACAACGAACCACTTCTAATCGATCGGCTCATGATAGATATCAATGCCGATGCTGAAGATGGCGCGCCTTTGCGACGATGGGCTGCCATGCACGACGGCATTTATTTGTACCTGCTGGTTCTTTCTGATGATACCGGTGCGCGTCACGGCGATTCACTGGCGGTGTATGAAGACGATGCGCTCGAACTGTTCATTGATGCTGATAACAGCAAACTCGACGTGTGGGGTGATGCAGACGATTTTCACTACATGATTCCACTGCTCGAATTCAACACCAACAAGGCCAACACCGATTCAGAAGGACGCATCCTGGCTGGACCCAACTCGAGTGAAGTTGACTTGGCTATCGAGTTTCACACAGGCCCTGGCAAGGGTCCTGACGGCATTCGGATTGCGAAGTGGGAACAAGACGTCTACGAACTTGCGATTCCATTAGCCGAAGCAGGCATTCAAACAGCGCAGGCGTTTGGCCTTGAACTACAACTCGATGATGACGACAACGGCGATGGCCGCGATAGCAAATGGGGATGGCACCATCCGTCCAGACAAAACAACACGGATACAGACACCACGTACATGAACCCATCTGTGATGGGAACAGTCATTTTGGAAGACTAAGCTTTGATTAGTTGTCGTTTGAAGCGCTCGCGGTAAGTTGCGAGTAAATCTGTTTGAAGTTGCGACTTTCAGCCAGCGTTATAGCGCTAATACCGTCTCCATCTCTATGCATGGCATTGGCACCAAATCGAAGCAACGTATCGACCAAGCGCCTGCGCCCTTTTGCAACGGCTGCGATTAATGCGGTTCTGCCCATGCTGTCCTGTTGATTAATATCAGCACCTTGGCGTATCAACTGCGTGACCAGATGATTGTAGCCTTTCTTGGATGCTTCAATAAGTGGAAATGAATCATTGGCTGTGGGCGCATTAACATCGGCACCTGCGTCCACCAGAAATTTCGCAACCACAGGTTGTTCCAGCGATATGGCAGCCGCCAGTGGGGTGTCGCCACGTTCACCCGAGTAATTAACGTCCACATCTGCGGCAATCAAAGTACCGACCAATTTCACCAATTTGTCTTTCGGGGCTTTGCGAATGGCATTGAGTAATTGTTCTCCGTCGATATGCTTATCAGCGCCGTGTTCACGAATATAGTAGGCGGCCAGGTTGGCACACCCGGCTATAATCGCCCGGTCTAAATATGAGTGCCGGTTATCGCGTTCGGTTATATTCAGTTCAGGATTGGAACGCAACAGTGAATCAACCATTTTCAAATCACATGAGCGATTCGCAGCGCTAAAACGTGCATCCAAAGCGTGTTTAAACGTATTTTTTGTCTTGATGAATACCTGCAGTTTGTCGCTACAAGCAGGCTTGGTTATATGGGAGAACAACGGTTCCCCATCGACCATTTCAGGAGCACTGAACTCGCCCTCCTCTTTCAGCAAGGTCGCCAAGCGCTGCACATGGCAATCGGATGCCGCTTGTGTCAATTGCGAATAGAGCGCCGCCATATGCGCAGCCTGCTCGACACTACTTCTAACCGCCTTTGTGGTGCGTTTCGGCGCACCGGCAAAGTTAGGATTAAGCCTTGCCAACACCATAAGCTCGTAGCGCTCGCCTCCCAATCTGCGATCTGTGTTAACGGCATGGTCTTGAGCGGTTAGCCCTTTGTAGTCACGGCGGGTCACAGACGCACCTTTCGCCAATAGGTAACTGACAACATCAGCGTTGTTACTATTGATGGCGACCATCAATGGCGTACGTCGCTCTGAGTTCACCGCATTGTTGTCGACACTGGCTTTGTATTGAAGCAGCAATTTCACTATATCCAAATGACCATTCTTGGATGCCAGCATGAGCGGCGTATTGCCGTTCACCACTGCATTCGGATTGGCGCCAGCTAGCAGCAACTGCCGAGTCGTCTCAATGTTGGCGTTGGCGATGGCGTTGATCAGCTTGCCTTCATTGGTCGCGGTCATTTGATGGCAGGTGGGTTTTAGCAGCTCGAGCACTTTGGGATCAATGGAATCGCTACTGCAGCGCCATTCAAGCACGCCGGAAACCGGGCTCACCGAGGGTGTGAATACCATGCTCTGACGGCCGATTTCCTTGTCGAAATCAACCATCACAATGCCGCTTCGGTTCACGGATACGCGCTTGACGCTGGTACCGTAAATACTTTTGGCGGGGGGAACTTCTGCGTCCTCATTGTCATGCGGCATGACATTGTGCTGAATGTAGTGATCGGCAACACGTAGCTTCACCGACTCGCTCAGGGCGAAGCCTTCCGACAACAAAGCAGCCTGAATCAGCAGATTACGCTTTTGATAGTGATGCAGCGCTCCTGCGCCCATACCCACCATAGCGATCAGAATTATTAGAAATTTCACAACGCTCCGATACAGTCTGGTCTTTCGCTCGTAAAAGCCACGATTGAACCCCACAATCCCTATTCGGTCTATCGGCCTGTGCCGTGCCGGCTTAATGTGCCAACTTGGCAAAATGAGCCAACAAAAACATCGCACAGGCATATACTTAGCTAATTAATCAAGAAAGCGGAAAGACGGAGCCCTACTGAACATGAACATAATGTCGCCACACCCGGCTTTTGAACACTTGCGAACAGCGCAAATTGAATCGCTGAATATCGAAGTACGTGAATACCGTCACACACAAACCGGGGCTCAGCACATCCACCTTGCGGCAGATAATCCGGAAAACGTGTTTCTAGTGGGGCTGCGTACCATCCCAACCGATTCCTCTGGTGTGGCCCATATTCTCGAGCACACGGTGCTTTGTGGCAGTGAGAAATACCCTGTTCGCGACCCGTTCTTCATGATGATCAGACGATCACTGAATACCTTTATGAATGCGTTCACAGCCAGTGACTGGACCGCCTACCCGTTTGCAAGTCAAAACCGCAAAGATTATTTCAATTTGCTCGATGTCTATCTCGATGCCGTCTTCTTCTCGCGCATCCACGAACTGGACTTTATGCAAGAAGGTCATCGCGTGGAATTCGATACACCGGACAACCCGGACACCGACCTGGTTTTTAAAGGCGTTGTGTTTAATGAAATGAAAGGTGCGATGAGCTCACCCACCAGCATTTTGTATCAACAGATCAGCCGCTACCTGCACCCGAACAACACGTACCACTACAACAGCGGCGGCGACCCGGAAGCCATACCAGACTTAAGCTACAGCGAGTTGGTGAACTTTTACAAGACCCACTACCACCCAAGCAATGCGGTGTTCATGACCTACGGCGATATACCCGCAGCCGAGCTGCAAGCTCGATTCGAAGATCAGGTACTGGCTCGATTCGATCGTTTGGATAGAGTCATCAAGGTTGATAAAGCACATCGAATTCATTCACCCGTGCGTATCGAAGAAGCCTACGCCAACGAAGAAGCCGATGCGAGCAATCGGACACACGTGACAATGAGCTGGCTGTTAGGCCCAAGCAGCAACCTCGATGATCGACTGCAAACCCATTTACTCTCAAGCGTGCTGCTGGACAATAGTGCCTCGCCATTAATGCAAGCATTGGAAAAAACCGAGCTGGGTAATGCACCGTCTCAACTGTGTGGCGTAGATGACGGCTCGCTTGAAATGATATTTGTGTGTGGTATCGATGGAACCGAACCCGATAAAGCAGATGATATCGAAGAGCTCATTCTCAGCGTATTACGCGAGGTTGCTGAAAAAGGAGTTCCAAAAGAACAGGTTGACGCCGTATTACATCAGCTGGAACTGAGTCAACGAGAAATACGCGGTGACGGCATGCCGTTTGGCCTCACACTACTACTCAATGGCCTCTCCCCGGCAATGCAACGCGCCGACGCCATCGCCGCACTCGATCTGGACCCGGCATTGGAGCGACTTCGTCAAGCCACTGAAAACCCCGAGTTTATTCCTGATCTGGTTAAGCGGCTATTGCTGAACAACACGCATCGTGTTCGATTAACTTTACGTCCCGACAACAAAGTCAGCGAGTTGAGACTGCAGGCTGAGAAGCAACGTCTGGCCGACATGAAGGCCAGCCTCAGTGACGAGGAAAAGCAGCGCATTGTCGACAAAGCCAAAGCACTGGCCGAGCGTCAAAGCACCGAAGACGATCCAGACATACTGCCCAAAGTAACGTTGGCCGATGTACCACCCACATTACACATCTGCAGCGGCACACAAGCCACGATTGAAAGCGCGCCAGCGATGCATTATGCGCAAGGCACCAATGGATTGGTGTATCCACACATTGTCATCGACCTGCCCGAACTCGAAGATGAGCTGCTGCAACTACTGCCTATCTACACAAGCTTTGCCTCGGAGCTCGGCTCTGGCGGTCGCGACTATCTGGAAACTCAGGCATTGCATGCATCTGTCACTGGTGGGATATCGGCACAAGTGAGCCGACGAAGCCACAGAGATGATGAACAGAAAGTCGATAGCTTCCTGATTCTTCGTGGTAAGGCCTTACTGAGAAATGCCGGCGCTCTGAGCGACATACTCAACGATACGCTATACCACTTACGCTTCGATGAGCATGCTCGCATACGCGAATTGCTTGCACAGACACGCACTTCGGCTGAACAGAGCGTTACTGGTCGCGGGCATGTTTTGGCGATGTCAGCGGCATCCAGCGGTATGAGCCCAATTTCGCAACTATCACACAGGCTCAGTGGTCTGGCTGGCATTCAATCGCTTAAAAAGCTGGATGAATTGGCCGCAGACGACGCATCGTTAGCGCAAATGTGCGACAAACTTGGGCAGATTGCTGAAAAAATAAAAGTCGCTCCCCGACGATTCATGCTGGTAGCCGAACAAGACAACCTTGAAGATACCACAGCACAGTTCGCATCGATTTTTACCAAGACATCCGACGACTCTATAGCGCTTGCAAAACCTGCACGTGTCCGGGAACAAGTCAAACAACTATGGACCACAAGCACCGAAGTGAATTTCTGCGCAACGTCCTATCCTGTCGTGCCATCAGCTCACGAAGATTCTGCCGCGTTGAATGTACTGGGTTCATTTTTACGCAATGGTTATTTGCATCGGAGCATTCGCGAAACCGGCGGCGCCTACGGTGGCGGCGCTTCCTATAATCAGGATGCTGCGTCGTTCAACTTCTATTCCTATCGCGATCCCCGACTGGTTGAAACACTGAATGATTTCGATGGTTCAATCGAGTGGCTGCTTAATGAAAAGCACGATGAACAAGCGTTGGAGGAAGCCATCCTGAACGTTGTCAGTAGCATCGATAAACCCGCCTCACCTGTTGGAGAAGCGCGCAACGCTTACCAAGGCGAGTTGTTTGGCCGCACACCCGAATTACGGCAAGCCGCCAGACAAAAGATACTCAGCGTATCTCTAAACGACCTAAAACGAGTTGGCGAAACATACTTCGATAAGTCCAAAGCCAGCGCTGCAGTTATTACCAACTCTGCCAGGTCGGAAGAGGGAGAAGTCAAAGCGCTAGGGCTAGAGCTCAATCAATTATGAATCACTAGTGCCGGCCAGAATATAGGCGAGGAGTGAATGGCTTGACAACGTTTGCACTCAACGTTTGCGCTCAACTCTTGCACTAAGTTGGTGCATAGAATTAATGCGCTAATTGAGTGCGCAGGTTTAGTCACTACAAAAACGAAAAGAGCCCGCACATGTGGGCTCTTTTCGTTCGCAACTTATTCCAGAACACCAACTATTCGTTAGTGTCGTCAGATTCCGGTTTAGCAGGGTCGGCAATGGGCTCACCAGATTGAATTCGCTGATAAATTTCCTCACGATGCACTGCGACATCGGGCGGCGCAGTGATCCCTATCCTGACTTGTTTTCCTTTCACGCTCAATATGGTTATGGTGACTTCATCACCAATGACTATTGATTCGTCTGTCCTTCTGCTCAGAATTAGCACCTGAGTAGTCCTCTTAAATTGTCTATGAAAACGATGAAGCCGTCCGGCTATCCAACACCAAAAACTATACTAAAAGCTAAGATCTACGTTATCACTAATTCAACAATTTGTAACGTTTACTAACAACTTTAAGTAGTATTAATTTTCTTGATAATCTGATAGGGAGGACTATCCCCTCTCCCCGTTCCTAAATGGCGAACTAAAGTGTTGTTAGAAATTTTCTGATATGGTTTAAGAACTACTTCACACTGATAGGTTCAACGGATATGAACCCTTTATGCCCCCGCTGCGGCGCAGGATGCTCTGTCAGGCATGGTCGTTTTTACCGTAAAGATGATGCGCAAACTATTCAGCGCTACCGCTGCAAGGCGTGCGGTAAGTGCTATTCCAGTGCAACTTATACCCCCACATACCGTCACAAGCGCAGGCGTTTGAATCGTCTGGTCGAGATCGATATCGTGTTCGGAACCGGTCAACGCGATATCGCACGAAAACATGGCTGTGCTCGCAAAACAGTCGCTCGAAAAATTACCTTTCTGGCGGAACAAGCTCGTTTAAAAGTTGCCGCCTGGTTAGCAGAGCAACCGCTTTTTGGGCACGTGCAGTGGGATGAGCTGATTACGTTTGAGCACAGTCGCCTGAAGCCTTTATCCGTTGCGGTTATGGTGGCCGTAGGGCATCGAACCATCCTGGGTTTCGGTGTAGCCCCAATACCGGCATCAGGGCTTATAGCCAAACGTGCAGCTGAAAAGTACGGAAAACGACCAGATCGCAGCGGCCCAATGCGGAAGCGGTTATTGAAAAAGCTGACTCCCTCACTTCAGCCCAATGTGTTTATTGAGTCCGATGAGCATGCTCGCTACAAAAGCGAAATAGAGAAGGCGTTACCTAAATCTTCTCACAAGCAATACCCATCTGTTCAAGGCTCACTCACCGGTCAGGGCGAATTGAAACGCACACAATTTGATCCCTTATTCACGATAGACCACACGCTGGCCATGCTAAGAGACAACATAAAAAGACTAAGTCGGCGCAACTGGTGCACCACGAAAAAACCGAAAGTGTTGGCTGACATACTGACGATATATATGCACCATCACAACACTAAATTAGTAACCAACCCGGCCAAAAACCAGTCTTGATAATGGTATTCGAAAGCGTAAATGTTCCATTGCACTTAACAACATTCTTGTCCGCCAGTTAGATTGGAATGGTGCTTGTAGACTTCAAAAAACATTAACTAAGCTCCAACTCCAACACGCCTACATTGATTGATTTTGATTAAAATACGTAAAATAAAGCACTTGAGTTATAAAAAAGCGCGTTAATTCAAACTTTTTCCTCTAGTTTTTACGAATGTGTACGCTATTTGCTGAGCGACAACGCACTTTAGTCATTAATTTGAGGAACAATACGTGAAAACGAAGAGTGTTAAAAAGAAAGTGACTCGGAAGGTCACATCACGGAAAACTGTTGGAAAAAAGTCGACCGCTGGAAAGGCCAGCGCGAAGCGTAAACCAGCACG
>CAKZUP010000106.1 GCA_937922945.1 uncultured Granulosicoccaceae bacterium | reverse complement strand
GTCCAGGTTTGCGGCCCTACGCGTCCGTCAGCAGGAATACCTTCAGCTTGTTGAAGTGCAACAATCGCGTTGAACGTATTGATTCCAAACTTACCATCAGACCAGGCGTCGATAGAAGACGCAGTGCCGGCAGCTTCACGGCAATACAAAATTCGCTGCACACCTTGTACATAAGAACTGAACCAGAACGGGCTTCGGGTAACTTCATCGCCATCGTCGCGCTCGATGTCATAATCAAGCCAGCAATTGTCCGTCCAGCTTTCATTGTTAGAGCTTGGGTCGCTGCCGCCTAAACCCTGACAGACCAACTGTTCGTTCGCATCTGGAATGCCGTTGTCGTTCAAGTCGTCAGGATCAATTTCTGAACCAAAATCAGTTGTGTTTTCACCGAACTCGCCAGTGGTACCGGCTGTCTCGCCAGAATCGAGCTCACCAAAACCATCTGTGGTGCCCAGGCCATCGTCCGTGTCGCCGGAGGTACCGCCACCGCAGGCGACGAGCACAGCTGATAAGGTCATCACGCCAGCCAGCTTCGATGCACCGCCAAGCGCACTACACATTCGAACTTTCATACATTCACCTCAAGAGAGTAATAAAACCACAACGGCTTCAATTAGCGTTGGCACCTTAATGATGCGCCAACCCCTGTATATAGAAGAGTGTAATGCAATAGTCGCAGCACAGAATGCAACACACAGTGTCTTGCCATCAAACACTGCAATATATTGCAACTTTTATGGATTTACCTGCCGCATTTACGCAAACTATCGAGCGTCTACAGCATTGCCGGATGAATCGAAGAAATGCGTTTGTTCAGCATCGAAGTGCAAGCCAATTGTATCGCCAGGGCTCAACGCAGAATCTCCGGCTACTCTGACCGTTACTTGACCAAGCTCGGCACAATTGCAAAGAATAAAGGTATCTGCCCCCAAGTACTCAACCACATCCACTACGGCATCAGTTTGACCATCGCCATTGGCGACAATGGATATATGTTCCGCGCGAATACCCAGCTGCACGGCATTGTTGCTTGTACGGCTATAGGACCCGCCGCGACCACCAGGCAGTTGATACTGTCCGCCTTCAACGCTACACGGCATGATATTCATTTTCGGACTACCTATAAACTGCGCCACGAAGACATTAGCAGGCTGGTTATACAGCACCCTCGGGGTGCCGACCTGAATAATACGACCGGCATCAAGCACGACAATACGATCTGCCAATGTCATCGCCTCAACCTGATCGTGCGTCACGTAAATCATGGTTGCTGCCAGTGACTGGTGCAGCTTAGAGATCTCGTGCCGCATCTCTACCCTCAATGCTGCATCCAAGTTGGACAGTGGCTCATCAAACAGGAAGGCTGTGGGTTCACGCACAATGGAACGGCCTATCGCCACGCGTTGACGCTGGCCGCCGGAGAGCTCTTTTGGCCTTCGATCCAGGTATTCACCCAGCTTCAGCGTTTGCGCTACCGCATTCACCTTTTCATCAATTTCACTCTGTGGCGCACCGGCCGTTTTAAGCGAGAACCCCATGTTATCTCTAACCGACATGTGCGGATACAGCGCATAAGACTGAAACACCATCGACAAGCCGCGTTGTGATGGCGGTTGATCGCTCACATCGTTGCCATTGATTTCCAATGAACCTCTGGAAATATCTTCCAGGCCGCCAATCATTCTTAGCAGCGTAGACTTCCCGCAACCAGATGGGCCAACAAACACGATGAATTCTCCATCGTGAATTTCTAAATCGACACCCTTGATAACTTGCGTGGTGTCAAACCACTTTTCAACGGCTTTTAGCGTTATCGAACCCATAGCAGTTAACTTGCGCTTTGTTGTTGACCGACAGATGCAGCGTGAACTGCATTGGGGGAAGCCCAGCCTAACCAGATAGCCGCAGTCCAGGTAAACGTACCACCGCCAGCAGGACTTCCATCGGTAGGATCGAAATATTCGGCGAATCCTTGCTCGGATATCAGCGATTGCGTTGCTTCACGAATTTGTTCCCCATGCGGCACGCCCATCTCTGCCATACCCTTGGATATCAGCATATTCATAATGGCCCAAACCGGTCCGCGCCAATAACGCTTGGCATCGAATTTTGCATCGTTTGGATTAAAAGATGGAACACCGTACTCAACGCTGCTGAGTATTTTCTCCAGCGTTTCGATCATGCCGGGCGTATCCACACCGGCATACCAACATAAAAACGACGCATTGGATATTGAATTCGCCCACTCACCTGTCTTTGCATCGCGTGAATCGTAGCAACCCAGCGCATCGTTCCAGAGCGTTTTAACCCCAGCTTCTAAAATAGCAATATGCGTATCAATAACCGATACATCTCTACCCAATAACAAGCCCAGCTCTCTAAGATCGCGTTGCGCGCGCAGCAGGATAAAGGTCATGGTTGGGTCAGCCACACGAAACGGATTCTGCTCAAGTAGTTCCGCCTCATTCCATTTAAGCCGATTGCCCAACTGCACAATCCAGATGTAACGATCGTAATCATCTTTGGTGGGGCGCATGGCACCATCAACATGAGAGGTATCGCGTCGCGTGTATTCACCAACGCCCGATGGGTCGATATTCGCCATAGCGCCATCCCAGTCCGGTGCGTTATCGCGTCCGGCTTCCCACGGATGAGTTATGCACACCGCGCCGTTATCCAGCCGCCAATCCATAAACCATTGGTGCCACGCAACAAACTTATCGAATAAAGGTTCAAAGCGTTGCTTGCCAACTACCGGATCTTTATCGAACACCAGCCTTGCCATAGTTGCAGCTACCGGTGGCTGACTTATGCCCGAAGACGGAATCGGACCGGTTCCACCCCAGACATCAGGACCCGGAAAATAACCTGCATCGACTGTATGAAACAGTATGTGAGGCACCATCCCGTTCTGCCATTGACCCAAAAACAACGTTTCCAGTTCAGTCCAGGCGCGATCGACATCGTATTGAGCGAATCCCATGGCCGCAAACGCGCTATCCCAATTCCATTGATAGGGGTACAAGCCCGACGTGGGTATTGTGTATCGGCCTTTGTCATTCGTTTTGAGGATGGCTTTCGCCGCAGCATCGAGCTTATGTTCTGAGACCATCATGTTTAACCTTTAACTGAACCTGCGGTAAGACCGCGAGTCATGAATCGTTCCAACGCTAAAAACAACACCATGACCGGAACGGTTGCGATAACCGAACCCGCCATTAAATGCTGTCTGGGAATTTCAGACGAATTAAGCATAGACACACCGCGCGTTAGTGTGAATTTACTCGGATCATCAAGCAGCATGAAAGCCAGCAAAAACTCGTTCCAGGCGATCATGAACACATACAAAGAAACAGAAACCATGGCAGGCAGCGCCAATGGCAGCGTGATTTTCCAGATGACTTTCA
>CAKZUP010000105.1 GCA_937922945.1 uncultured Granulosicoccaceae bacterium | reverse complement strand
AGTGGATAGCAGCAGTGTTAATAACCAGGTGACCATCAGCGGCTTGTGCTTTTGCAGTGAAGCCCATGCCAGTGAAAACTAACGTGGCCAGAAGGATGATTTTAGAAATAGTCAGTTTGTTCATTGTGTCTTTCCCCGAATCAAATTATTGTTTTTTCGAAACCGATCTTTGCCGGTCCGTCGTACGTCGTTCCCGTTAGTGCCGAAGAACTGACGTGCACTTTACTGCCGGTTTAGGGGAGTTGCAACCGAGGGGGGTCTGGACGAAAAGCTGAATAAAAACAGATAGATAGGGTTGAAAAATGGCCCAGTCAAAAATCCGACGCAGGGTAATAAGCAGCGCTAAGTGACTAAAAACAGTACAGTTTCTGGTGTGAAAAACGGCTTTGAGAAACGCTAGGCGAAACGGTTGAGCCAACGGTGGAAAAGGGGCTGAAAAGCCAGGAACTGAGACGTGCTTAACGCAATGAAGGCGATGCTAAGCAGTTGTTGGTTATGTTGAATCGCTGAAGGCTGTGTCGGAGTTCAGAATTTAAGCGGGGTAACTGAATACAGAGTTGTTCGGTCCAAACACCGACGCGTTGCAAGCAAGCACAAGACGTCGGTGATTGGATGCTTTACTGATTTATTCTTTTACTTCAATCGTTATCAGTTCTGAAACAACCGGTGGATTATGGGGAACATGAAGCTTATCGCCCATGATGAGTTGCAACGTGTGCTTACCAGGCTCCAGCGTCAGGGTTGTTTGGGTTTGGCCTTTACCAAAATGCAAAGGTGGGTTGCCCATTGGCAAGCCAGCGGGTGGCATTTCAGTCTGATCAACTAATAAGTGGTGATGACCGGTGCCTTCAATATCAATCCCGGCAGGTGCCACGCCCATGCCTTCCAAGCCGAATACCACAACAAACTCTTTACCCACAACGTCGCCATCTTTCGGCGAGATGATAGTGACTTTTGCGCCCTCAGGCGCTGGTGTCATGGGTAGGGTTTGCGCCACAAGTGCGCTGGTGAATACGCCGGCGATCAATAATGCGAATGCCGCTAAATAGTTGGTTTTTATCAATTTTTTCTCCTCATGAATGTCGAATGTGCCAAGGCCCTTATAAGTGCTCATTGGTTACATGCTTGGTTAGGCGACAACTCAACGCGTTTAACGTGATAAATCGAAGCCATCCAAACCGATAACACCCCACGACCGCGTTTTATTCCCTGAAAAAAAACTATTTTTCTATAATCAAATTTTGATAGTCAGTTCTGACAAAATCACTGCCATGGTGAGTAGTTTGGGTGTATTGTCTTGAGATGGTTCCAATGAAGTCTGTGCAGGTTATCGATGAGCGACATCCCCAAACAGTTAATCAGTGAGCTTGATGCGCTTTGGCGATTTGCATTGCGATTAACTGCTAATGAAGTTGATGCAGAAGATCTTGTCCAGCGAACCTGTGTAAAAGCGCTGGAGAACACACATCAGTATCAAGACGAGGGCAAGCTTCGCAGCTGGTTATTTCGTATTGAGCATCGCATCTGGTTAAACGTGTTGCGTTCGCGGCAAATACGTAACGCAGGGTCTTTTCATCCAAGGCCTTTTTCTAATCGCACTGTTCATACTCACTCAACTAACACCGCCTCTGGGTTGAATGCGGATGGGTTGATGGCGGAAGGCTCAAGTCACGACACCCGTCAATTGGCCGAAGCGAATCATACGAATACGCCGGAATCGCAATTGCAATTGCATCAGGTTTTTGAGCAAGTAGAGTCACTGCCCGAAGCACAACGATTAGTCATGATACTGGTGTGTGTGGAAGGATTTACTTATCAGGAAACAGCAGACATTCTTGAGATACCAGCAGGCACGGTTATGAGTCGATTGGCTCGAGCTCGAATAACGTTGGGTCAAGCTTTATTACATAAGAAACGTAAAAAGCGCATCGCTGAATCGGAAGGAGGGATACAGCAATGAAATACACTGAGACTGATCTTCTCGCTTTTGTAGAAGGGCACCTAAGTGATCACGAAACCGCGGCATTGCTCGCAGCCGCCCGCGCCGATCCCGAGCTGGCCAATAGTATTGAGCTCTTTAAGGCATCCATGGTGCCCATAGATCAAGCTTATAAACAGAATGCTACCCCACCGGTGCCTGATGCTTTGCGAAAGCGAGTTCAATCACTGGTGGCTGAACACGAGGGTAGCGAACCTACTCCAGTTGATGCGCCTCGTCCGAGCAAAAAACCGACTGCCACAGGCCAACGGACTGCGCAATACACGCAAGCAGCCTTAGCCGCGTGTCTTGTTGGAGGGGTTTGCGTAGGCGCATTGCTAACAACGCTGTATGTTAAACAGACGGTACAAAACAGCGTACAGCTGGATTTGAACAATCCAACGCAATCAACCGCTCAAGCATCATTATCGTCTGAATCATCGTCTGAATCTGACGCTGCGTTGCCTGTGTCGCCAGCGTCCGATCATGCAAGACTGGTTCAGCGCATTGCTGATTATCAATCGCTGTATATAGAGAATACGGTTAAAATCGTTGCCAGCGAGAGAGTGCAAGAAGCCCATCAGTTGCTCGAGTCTATTAGTGAGCGAACACAAACGCGAACTGCCATACCCGATTTTTCTGAATTCGGTTATGAATTTGCGCGAGCGCAGGAACTGGGTTTTGAAGGGCAAACCTTAGTGCAATTGGTTTACCGAAAGCCCGGTTCATCACCATTGGCGTTCTGTTACATGCTTGGCGCAAAAGATGAGCGGCAAGCGACGAACGTGCAACCCTATCATCAATTAAATTCTGCCAGCTGGATTCAGAACAACCAGCATTATGTGCTGCTTGCCGATGAACCCGATGGGGTGATAACTGACATGGTTGATGCGGCCGTAGTGGCGTTTTAACGCTATACACTTTTCAATGATTGAATTGGAGCTATTGCTTGAAGCGCACACTTCATATTACTAACGGCGATAGTGCCGCCAACATTATAAAAACGTTTTCTCAAGCCGATGATGTTCTGCCTTGGCGCGATCCGATGCATCATGGGCCATTTCCACTAACATCCACGCTGGATGATATCAGCCGTGTCCGAATTGAGTATCTGTCTGGAAAAAATAACGCACTAACACCGCAGGCTATCGAGCCATTATTGTCATTGGATTCGAGCCACGACTTTACTGAGCGCGATGCGTTACTTGCACGCTCGAACGATTACGACGAAGTGGTGTTATGGTTCGAACACGATCTACTCGATCAGCTGCAGCTATTGCAGCTACTTAGCTGGTATTGCGCCAACCCAATTGAAAATACAACGCTTTCACTCATTTGCATCGATCACTTTGAAGGCATTGACTTGTTCAGAGGTATCGGCCAGTTATCGTCAGAGCAGATGGAATCGTTGTTACCCACCCGCGAAGTGGTTGCGCCTGACACGCTTAAGCTTGCGGAACTTTGCTGGCAACTGTTCCGACAACCCGACCCAACGCCGCTGCAAGCGCAGTGTGAAACCATCGAATTTAGCACAACGCAGCTGCCGTTTTTAGGCAAAGCCTTGCATCGATACTTCGAAGAATTTCCGTGGGTATCTGATGGGTTAAGCCGCACAGAGCGCCAGCTCCTAACGCTTGTCCATCAGGGTGTCACACAACCGCATACATTATTTGTAGAGAACATGAATCTGGAGAGCTGCTTGTATGCCGGTGATTGGCGCACCTATTCGCACATTGCGCAATTATGTGAAGCTGTGCAACCTCTACTTGCATGTAATGCTGAACAAGGTTTTCGTCATCCCGCTTCCTCGGCATTACCGGTTAATGAATTTCAAGCTCAGACTTTGCGCTTAACAGAACTTGGGCTTCAGGCACTAAAAGGTGAGAAGAGTGCGTTTAACGCCATTGCCAGAAATGAATGGCTTGGCGGTGTGTACCTGGATAGCACGAAACCGTTGTGGTGTTGGGATAGTCGCGCTGGGCAACTTTATCAGAGCGTATAACCACAAAAGCCAACTGAATCATTCAGCTGGCTTATGGTCGTTCTTACCTTAAGAGAGGCAATAAATTTTTTCGGTTACAGCTTTTCTTCAACCACTTGTGTTGACGTTCAAACACAAGTGGTTTTAAGAAGTGCTTATCGCAGTTGCATCTTGAACTGGAAGAACATAACGGCGTTGCTGTGAGAGCCGGCATAGTCGATCTCAGGAGAACCGGTGATGTTTAAGCTGGCGCGCTTGGATAAAGCCACTTCCATAACAGGGAAAGGCACGATTTTAGTTTCAAGACCAGCGTTCTTGTGGTACTGCTTATGTACAGCGGTTGCGCCTAACAGGAAACGAACACGGTTGTTGAACATACGCTTGGTACCGTAGTTAAAACCCAAGTAGCTGGCCTGAGCGCCAAAGCTGTCAGATAGCGTACCTACGTGAAAACCAAGCTTACCGCTCGGTGAGTATTCCCAACCTAAGCCTGGAACGAATGCGTTGCGCTCGGCGAAGTTCTTGAAGTGAATAGCAGCAGTGTTAATAACCAGATGACCATCAGCGGCTTGAGCAT
>CAKZUP010000104.1 GCA_937922945.1 uncultured Granulosicoccaceae bacterium | reverse complement strand
GTTCAGGTTCAGGTTCAGGTTCAGGTTCAGGTTCAGGTTCAGGTTCAGGTTCAGGTTCAGGTTCAGGTTCTGGCTCTGGCTCTGGCTCTGGCTCTGGCTCTGGCTCTGGCTCTGGTTCTGGTTCTGGTTCTGGTTCTGGTTCTGGTTCTGGTTCTGGTTCTGGTTCTGGTTCTGGTTCTGGCGGCTGAACCACATTGATAACAAGCGCTAGTGTTGTGGCGTTTCCTTCGCCATCATCTAACAAAAGAGGCAGGTTTATCGTTTCCTGCAAGGCGCCCGTTGCACGAATGCTAACGTTCCCATCAACGATATCTTGTTGGGTGAAGCTGCTGGTTTCTGTGCCATTAACTAATAATTGAGCGGTTGGCCATGCGTTTTGTTGTGTAAAACGTAAATCAGCGTCAGCGTGATCTGCATCAGTGGCGCTAAGTAGGGCGGTAGTAATCGGCAACGGGGTGTTTGCCTCAGTACTTAAACCGGTTGCGTTAACGCTAAGTTGTTGCTCATCATTAATGGCCACGACATTGACTAACCTGGAAACAGCGTTCGATTGGCCATTGCCATCATTGGTAGTAAATTCAATTGTGCGTGCTTCGGTATTTGGGTCTTCACCGTTGTGTACGAAACGCACTGATCTTAATGCTGCCTGATAGTCTGTCGCCGATGCTGCGCCGGTTAGCTGCAAAGTACTGCTGACATAATCGAATTGCCCGGTAATCCCGTTTTGGTTGGTAAACAATAATTCATCACTATCGGGGGTATTGCTGATTATTCGCACCGAAGCCGACTGGAGTTGTCCTGCATCCGGATCGGATACTGTAACGCCGGGGCTAACAACTTCAGGTGGGCCATTTTCTATATAAATAAGCGAGCTGGTTTCGATATTACCGAGCACCGTTGGTTCATCGCTATCGGTTACCGCCAGAGTGAATATCGCGCTATCTTCGTATCCTGTACCAATGCTTGCATCGTCTACCAGTACACTAACCTCTAATTGAGATTGCGTTTCGTGATCAAGTGCAACACCCGGGGCAAGTTGTAAAGTATTGCCATTAAGTTGGAATAGCGCGGCATCCGTTCCTGCCAATAACAATGTGTTTGAACCGCCATCGATATCGGACATAACGACCTCGGCAACATCGATGCTGTTTGCCGTCGATGTGTTTTCAGCAACGCTTGATATGAGCGGATTAGTAACCACAGTGGCCGGATCGTTCTCCGCAGCAACTTCCACGTTAAGTGTCGCTGTGTTCAAGCTGATCGATGCGCCGGCTTGAGCAAGCAAGTCACTGGAGTAAACCATTGTCGTTTCAGTAGTAATCGGCATCGAGTGTTGGTTGTCGAATGCAAACCACGTTAGCTGAGGGACTGTGCCGTTGTAGTTCGGGGCGGGATTAAAACGGATTTGGTCAGAGGAAGACAGAATCAGTGCGTTTGTCGCTGAAACAGAATCAATAGCTCGCCACGCTGCGTTACCCGTTTTAAATTCCCATTGGCCAAAAGCGGATGAGGATATATCCACGATCGCCACGGCGGCAAGTGAGTCAGCTGAATCCGGGTCGGTGAAGTAACTCGATAGTACTGAATCTATAGCGTAAGCGGGACTAACGTTATCTTCGTTAACATCTGGTAGCACCGTATTGGAAATGGCGGGTTGTTCGTTTGTATTGCTTACCTGAACAGTTAATACTGTGTCCGCTACCAGCCCATCAGGGTCCGTTACGCGTGCAATAATTTGATGTGATGTTGCACTTTCATAATCCAGTAGTGCGTTGGTGTTGGTTTGAAGTTCGCCATTACTTTCATCAATGACAAATAGATCGTTGGCGTTATCAAGCAGGCTATACGTTAATGTATTGTTGTCCGGGTCGGTGGCCTGTAAAGTTCCTACTAAAGTCCCTGAAACCGCGTTTTCGGGCACACTCAGAGACGGTGATGCTGAAAACAAGGGGGCTTCATTGACATCCATCACGGCTATATTGAACAAGCGGCTATGGGTTGCGGTCGCATCGCTAACTTGAACGTTAATTTGATGCGCGGTATTAACTTCGAAATCGATCAGTGCGCCTGGGGCCACACTGATTTGTCCTGACGTAGCATCGATATCAAATCGACCACCGGCATCGTCTAACAAGGCATACGTTAAATTTGTACTATCAATGTCTTGTCCTTGAACACTACCAATAACGGTTGTTGCAGCAGCATTTTCATCGACGATTAAAGTAGATGAAACAATGATGTCATGTGGGGGATCGTTTGCAGGTAGCACATCGGTTGTTAACAGTGTCGATGCTGCGCTGATGGATGTGCCAGCCGAACCTTGCGAGCCGGGTGGGTCGAACAAGCCTTGTGCATACGCAATGTTTACCGGTTGCCCGTTGTTGTAGGTGTTGTCGATAACGTGTACTGACAATGGTGGGCTGGCACCGTTGTAATGCTCAGCAGGTAAAAATCTTAGTTCATGCTGAACACCCATAACGAGTGCCTGGTTGGGAGCAACAACACCAACCAGATACCAAGTGCCATTGAGGTTATACTCCCATACACCTTCCGATGCGTTAATGTCGTTGGCTACAATCGCCACGGCTAATAGCGATTGATTATCATCACTATCCTGGAACACCGGTTGAAACAGTGTGGCAATGGTTGCGCCTGCGGGGTTCTGCTCATCTTCAATAACCGGCGACATAGTCGCAGAACCAGTGGTTGACGGCGGCTCGTTAACGTCGCTGACTTCTATGCTCAGGGTAGCGCTTACACTTGCATTGGACGGGTCGGATACTTGCACTTTAATGTTGTGTGTTGCGCTCTGCTCATGGTCAAGATCGATACCGGCAGCAACGCTTATTTCGCCGTTAGTCGAATCAATTTTAAATCGGCCAGCAGCATCGTTCGTTAAACTGTAAGTCAGCGCCACATCATCAACATCCGCTGCGCTGACCACTCCTATAGTTAAACCGGGAGCGGAGTGTTCATCGACGGTGACGGGCGAGGTTATGTTTGTAATGGTCGGTGCATCGTTAACAGGATTCACTGTCACCGTAACGCTGCCCACATTCGAGCTTACAGCAGTGTTGCCACCGTTTTGTGTCGCGTCCGTTACTTGTCGATTTGTCGAGTCGGTAAAGACGTTTGATGGTGTGCTCTCGAAGGTGCTATCCAGCACATGATAGTTTAAAGCACCTGGGGTTCCGTTGTAGTCGGGTGCTGGCATAAAGCGCAAGTGGGTGTCGGCTGATAAGGCCAGTGCACTATTGCTGCTAACGGTGCCCACAGATTCCCATGTTGTGCCATCAAGGGAATACTGCCAATCCCCTTCTGCCGGGGAATGAGTCGTGCCGGACACTAGAATGCCCGAAAGCTCATCCGAGGGATTTGCATCGATAAACGATGAGCCGATTGCGTTTATTATTGTATCGCCGGTATGCGTATCGGAATCTTCTTGTATATCGGGAAGCGTTGCGTTCTGGGCAATCGGTGCAAAGTTGATTGGAGTAGTGTCGTTGTAATCGACGAAAAAGCTGGCGAAGGTAGTGCCGCCTTCACCATCGTCCACAGTGAAGTCGATGGATTCACCCGAAGATATGCTCGCATCGAATACTCGCGCGTCAAGCAAGCCATCGGATATATCTCGTTGAGTAAAGGTATCACCAATGCCCAAAGCAATGCCGTTTAATTCCAGTTGTAGTTCTGTTGCGGAACTTGTAACCGTGTAAACTATTTGATCATCAGATGATTCAACATCCTTCGTTAACAGCTCATTATTAGTAATCGTTGTGACGGAGTTCGAAGACATTGTCAAGACTTCGTTGTTAGTAAGCACTTCTTCGTTATTCGTGTTGTACGGATCTCGCAGCGCCAGTACATCTGCTGCGCTTAGTGTGCGATCATAAATCCGAACATCATCAAGCTGACCGTCGAAGTCCTCTAGTCCTGTTAGTGTTGATGCGCCTAACAAAAGTGGCTTGCTGCTAATTATGTTGACGCTTCCAGCGCCTGCGGCACCCAACACATTCTGTAAATCTGAGCCGTCTGCATTTTGAACTGTAAGTTCCAAGCCATTGTTCCCACGTTCAGCTGTCACATGAAACCAGTCACCGGTATCCACCTGTTTGGTGTTGGTAATACCGAGTTCGAATGTTGAGTCGGAAACAGTAAATTCCACCTGATTCGACGCGTTTACACGTATGTCAAAGCCTTCTGTTCCTTCGCCGGTATTACTCAGTAGTGTTGTTGATGCACTGGAACCATTACCACGCATAAAAAAGGCAATACTAAAATCAGAACTACCGATATTTTCCACTGCAGGCGAGATAATGGATGCAAGGCTATGCGTTCCTGATGGGTCGCTGGAAAAGTCAGCAGCAACTCCTGTGGTGCCGCCGTAAAAAATGACGTTGTTGAGTAGCTCGGCATTCGTGCCGCCAATTGAATCTGTACCATCTCCATTCAATTTCCAATGGTGCAGTAATCCAAAATCAATATCGAGTGTCTCTACCCAGTCCGATTGTATTTGCGGACTGACAGCATTGCGGGTTTCTACATGGCCTTCGATGACTTCTAAATCCCAATCGCCTGCTAAGGTAATATGACCTGTTGCATCGTTACTGCTCGCAACGTCGGCCTGGGTTAATACAGATAGCGTTTGAGCGAATTGTTGTCCGGATTCGCTTGCGGATAGGTTGCAACCGTATAAGAGTATGTCGCCATTTTGATTTAACGAGTTACCGATCTGAGCCAGAGCCGTTTCGCTTTGATTAAGGGTGTCAGTATCAACAGTTTGGTTGCCGAATCGAAGCTGTCCATCGGTCGCATGCGAAATCACGTGTATGGCATCAAGATTCTGATAGCTTGACAATGTCTGTGCAAAAGAATCAAGCACGTTGTCGCCGGGGTTAAGCGCAATGACTTCGATTGCAGTGGTTTCCGACAAATCTGAACGAAGCTGTGTCAACAAAGAGTCTATTTGATTATCACCGGCTACGATGAACACAACTTCGGTAATTGATGCACTCGTGGTTGCCGAAAGATCAGCCGTGTTTGTGTTTGAGTTGCTCTGTGTGTCTATTGGTTCGTTCGAACTACTGTGCGAGTTTGCTTGAGCAGGCGTAAGGTTTTTATTGCTGCTGTCGATCGCTGCTACCCATTCGGTAAGCATGCGTTCATCCAAATCGAATTTATACGGGGAGGGGTGGGTGTCCAGGAGTGCGCTGAGTGGGGCAGCTTCAGCTGAATAGAGCACACGAGGTTCTAGCCACTCAAATCTAGCTAATGGTGCAGACAGGTTTTTTTTGTTGCTGCTGTAAGACACGGGCTAGCTCTTGAAAATGGCTCGACATCTCTGTTTGCCGGGACTTTTCATTGTTTGGCGTCCGTTTTATCCCGGTTTTACTCACTATTTAATCGGCTGTGCACGATCGATCTGCATCGATTATTGTGAAATAGGTCTTGATCGAAAGAATTTTGCGATACACATCACAGGAAGCAGTGGTCGAGAGTGTTACGCGGGCGGGTAAATCGAGCAGTTCAGGTTGTGAAATTCTACTTAACCAGTGTTCAAGCTCATTGTGAATTTGAGACTGAGAAAAATGGGTTCGACTTGCAGGTCAGGTGGCGGCGAGCTTTTTAAAGCGCGAAAAAGAGATGAAAATGCAGAATGAGATGCGCTGATCGTTAATTAAGCCTTGATGTCATCTAATCTTTGGCTACTTGAATAGAATTGCGTTTTCAGCGAAACTTGTTTTACCGCTACCTGTATATTGGTTAGTTAGTGTTTTGAGTTTATCAGTGAAACTATCATGAATAAAATGCTCTCGCTCATCCCTGCGGCCATATTCTGCTTGTCTTTGCTGTTTGCTAGTGCTCTAAGCGCTGCAAAGGTATCCACTCATTCAAATAGTGAGGGTCAGGCAACTGATGTGGCCGATGCAAAAGCTGATGGCTCAACTAACGCTACCTTGTTTGATATCAAAGCAGGTCAAAAACTGTATAAAAAGACATGCAAAAACTGTCACGGACCAACAGCAAAAGGCATGGCTAGTTTCCCCAAACTGGTTGATAAAGACGCTGCTTATTTGATCGAGAGGTTAAAGCAGTATCGCGCTGGAGAGCAGGTTGGTCCTAATACACCGCTTATGGCGCCTCAGGCCGTAAAATTATCCGATGAAGATATCAGCAATATTTCGTATTACATTGTTAGTTTGAATCAATAATATATTTTTTTCACTCACCCGCTTTTTACATGGCCTACTGTTCATAAGATCGTGCGAAGCGTTGTTGCGCGTAGCCTATTTAAACAAAGTCACATTACGCAAAGCATCGTTACAGCAAACGCGGTCGGTGACTAGACTATCCATATTAGTCCAATTGAGTAAGTTACATGCAAAATTGCAAACCGCGCTCTTAAACTAACTCGTTTGGAACGCTCTGCCTTGATGCTTTGCGAAATATTGTCCCATCATTATCTCAATGGTCCAAGATGTTCCAGACTGACTAAGCATGCAAACCAAAGCATTCGAATATTCTTGTATCGGTTCATCTGCGTGGTTACTCTATTTTTATCAGGAAGGAGAACATTGAGCGCTTGATTTCCCCTGCTGTTATACCCATTGGCGTTACTTAAATAAAAGTACTGAAAAAGGAGAGATACATGGGAACAACAAACAGAATAACAATCAGCCTGTCGGTGCTTCTCGCAAGCACACTGGTGTTGCCGATGACAGCGCAAGCAGTCAATACCACCAGTTTAAAACACGAAGTAATACTTGATGATCTTGAAAATCCCTGGGACATGGCCTTTATGGATGACGGAACCATGTTCTACACCGAAAAGTGTAAAGGCTTGTCGGTCCGAATGCCTTCTGGCGATATTAATGCATTGCTTGGCATGAGTGGGTCTAGTGGTTATGCATCCACTGCCGATGATTTATTCTGTGAAGGTCAGGCCGGTATGATGGGCGTGGCGATCGATCCGGCGTTCTCGGAGAACCGTCGTATTTATGTGTATTCCACGTCTAATATGTCAACACCTCATACAAACCGACTCATGCGGTTGGTGGTGAACGATGACATGACGGGTGTGTCAGATCGAACCGACATTGTCGACGATGTGCCGTACAAAATGGCAGCATCCGATCATCCCTTCGGTGGTCCGGGTGCGCATAATGGAGGCCGGGTTCGCTTTCATCCGGGCGATGGGCTTATTTTCTTAACCACCGGCGATAATCACAACGAAGAGGTTCCGCAAAGCCCAACCCTAATGGGCAGTAAAGTGTTGAGAATAGACACTGATGGCAATGCAGCACCCGATAACAACCCGCCCGAAGGTTTTGATAAGCGAACCTATACCTACGGGCATCGCAACGTGCAGGGTATAGCGTTTCATCCCGCGGACAACACCCCTATTACCGCGGAGCACGGCCCTTGGCATTCAGACGAAATTACCGTCTTGGTGAATGGTGGTAATGCCGGTTGGGATCCTCGTCCTAATATGGCGGGCCGTGATGCGTGTCCAGATGATTATTGTGGCTATAGCCCCAATCAAATGGATGGTATGAATCGTCACGAGCGCGCAAGCTTTATGCCGATGACAGATTTGGCTACGTACCCTGATGCCATGCCGCCTGTTTGGGATAACAATGGGTGGTCGCAAGGCACATCCTCAGCTGCATTTTTAAAAGGAGATGCTTGGGGCGACTGGGATGGAGCCATGGTTGTTGGAATAATGGGTATTGGATTTGGTGGAACACCGATAGGGCAGCGTATCGATGTTATTGAGTTTGATGAAGACAAAGCGGTAGTAGACGTAACTGAGTTAACGCTACCAATGGACGCAGGCCGATTTCGGTCGGTGGTACTTGGGCCAGATGGCAGCCTCTATACCGCGGTTGATGAAGGCACCATTCACAAACTAACGCCGTAGCAACCCGCTTTGGTTAAATAAATAATGATCGCATCGCGTTGGATGGTCTGGCGCGATGGTGATTGTTAAGCGTTAATTTATTCAGATTCGCCTGCCACGAAAGCAACGGGTATTTGGAACCGTTGATCATCAACGCGAATATAGTGCACACCTTCCTCCGTTTTCCAATTGGTATCGGTGCCAACGCCAGACATGGTTGCATCAGCACGTGTAAAAACACCGGCATGAAAATACAAGGTGCGCGCAAAGCCATTGGCAAACTTTATCACTATGCTTGCATCGCCATCGATTCCCCGTGCAATCTTCGCAGCGCACACCCCAAGATCTTCATTCTGATTTTGTGCACAAGCTATGGTTGCCGCCGCATCGAAATCCCCTTTTTTCGCGCGCGCTTTGCTGGTTAGATGTGTCGATTGGGCTGAAGCGTTGGTGCTCGATAATACGCAGGACAGAAACAGGACGATGGCTATGCAAGAAAACGGCTCGTGACCAACAAGTTGTTTTCGCAGCATCTGATGATCTCCGTTTTATTGTTCAACACCTTCAACATAGTTATTCTCAGCTAACCCTGTACGGTCGTATCTGTCTGATACTATGAATTCAGTTTCATGTTCAGGATGAATGAGTATGGGTAGAGTAACTGCTTCCAAACTACCAGAATATAGTCATTTAAGGGACAGAATCGCCGATAGTGATTTTCTGGATTGTTATTCCGTTGAATCGAATCTGTCCCCGCGGCAGGCCTCGGACATAATCACTGATTTTCCGGGGTGGGCGCAAATGCTGATGACAGTCCGTTCTGTCGTGACTGCGCCATTCGGTCTTATAAACGATGGCCCTGAGTCTGGCGATAAAGTGGGAATATTTCCCATAGAAATCGACAATAGTCGAGAGTTAATTGCCGGATTTAATGACAAGCATCTGAATTTTAGAATCTCTGTTTTATCTCATGAGGGCAGGGTATTTCTTGCAACGTGGGTACATCCGCATAACATCGGTGGAAAATTCTATTTGAAGGCTATTTTTCCATTTCATGTGCTAATCGCAAAAAATGCACTGTCGCGTGTTTACCGTAGTGGTGCTTGAACTTGGCATCTATAGAACTAAGCACTAATGGAACTTAGGATGTATAGATGATGATTCAGCCAACGTGATGTGTTAATTCAATATTGGTAAAATGCACAGGGATTTTAAACAAGTGATACAACGTCGTGCCATCATTTGAACTATTAGTGGCGTTTTTCGCTGCTACAGCTGTCTTCGCCTACATGCCTGGGCCTTCTACCCTCTATGCGGCTGCCAGAACCATCGCTGGTGGTAAACGAGCTGGCTGGCAGGCAGCAATAGGCATACATGCCGGTGGTTATGTTCATGTCTTTGCCGCCGCTTTCGGTCTGGCGCTACTGTTTGATGCAACGCCAATGCTCTATTTGGGCCTTAAGTTTGTGGGTGCTGCCTATCTAATTTGGCTGGGCGTATCCTTATTTCGAGACAAGTCTTCGCTCACCAATGATGGTTTCGAGATAGCTGCAAAATCAACCAGTAAGGTATTCTGGGACAGTGCAATTGTTGAGGTTCTAAATCCCAAAACGGCATTGTTTTACATTGCTTTCCTACCTCAGTTTACCGATAGCGCTATTGGCACCCCTATTTGGTTGCAGCTATTGATACTGGGGACCGTGGTGAATATTATGTTTTCGAGTGCCGATGTGTTTTGCGTCATCATGGCTTCAAGGATTCAGCGTGTCCTGTCTCGATCTAGTTCTGCCCAGCGTTGGGCTCAGCGCATTGGTGGGGTAACACTGATTGGACTGGGTATCAGATTAGCCGCATCCCACGAATAGGCTTGAGACTAGACTTGTGAGCAGGCGCTTGGCTTGCAACGTAATACGATTGCTGGAGGTGCTGAAAATGACAAAGTTTGCGGATTATAATGCTTATATCGCAGCGGCCCCCGAAGTTTTTCAACCCCTGTTGATTGATCTTCGCACTGAGTTGGCTAAAGCACTACCCGATGCTGAGGAAATCATCGCTTACAATATGCCGGGTTTTGGCCTAGGGAGCACAATCATTGCAGGTTACGCTGCATTCACTAAACAATGTGGTTTGTATGTCAGCAAAGGCGCTATAGCCGAACACGCTGAGCAAATTGCCGAAGCCGGACTAAAGTCGACAAAAACCGGCGTCACTTTTTCTTTGAAAAAGCCCATTCCCAAAGCACTGGTGAGAAAGCTTGCCCAAAGCTCGCGAGAAGAGCTCGGTGTATGATGAATAACCTGATTGGCGCAACCGATGAGTAAATCAATTGGTGCGAACAGTTATAGCTTTAACTATGTTGAGGCTGGTGCAGGTTCGCCTTTGCTTTTCGTTCACGGATCATTGGCAGACTACCGTTACTGGAGTCGTGAGGTTTCGTATTTTTCAAAGCACTTTCGCACCATTGCCGTAAGCCGCCGGCATCATTGGCGCAAGGGTGGCGAGGTGCCGTTCAGCTACCGAGTGCAGACACACGTTGATGATGTCTTATGGAACAGTTAAGTACTGGACCAGTGCATCTGGTTGGGCATTCGTATGCAGGCTACATAGCGGCTCAAATTGCTTGTACGAAACCAGAGCTGTTGCTATCGCTGTTCGACTGTTTTCCTGTGGCAGAAAAAGTGATTATACCGGACGCGTCACATCTGGTTAATATTGATAACCATCCGTTGTTCTGTAAGGCACTGGATAGTTTTTTAACCAGCTTGCCATCGGGCTTAACCGTACTGTTTTTCCATAGAGCGTATGATGCTCAGTATTGTTTGGTTAACTGGTGTAGGAATGCCATGCTTTTCCCCCAACTCTATAACCACTGGAGCAAACATATCAACCTCGGTTTTGCGCAAAGCTTCTATGTCTTGTAGCATTGATGTTTTGCCGTCTTCGGCAATAATGTCCAGTGTTTCATAAAAGCTCGTTGCGTCCTCATCTTTTAAATCAACACCCTCGGCTTTTGCCACGGCAATGACCTCCCGCATAAGCGTCTCTTTCAACCACCTTAAATCCTGTTCTGATTTATAGCGACCATAGGTTGCCCCGGTAACTGCCGAGGATTGGTTCATACCAACGTTAACCATAAATTTCCACCAAACGGTGCGTTGCATGTCCTCTGGTGTCTGGTGACTAATACCGGCTCTGTTTAAGACGTCCTGTACTGCTTGTACCTTCGGGCTAATGGTTGTGTTCTTGTTTTCACCGAAAATTAATAGTGGCGGGCGCGTATGAAATATTCTATTGCCTTCGCGGCGCGCATCCAGATTCATCGCAATGGATAGCAGTACATTATCGTTACCGTAGATGTCGCCGATAATCGCTTCACTTGTAAGGCCATTGAGCAGTGAAATAAAAACAGTGTTTGGCTGTACTAATCTGGCAAGGTCGGGTAGGGCGAGTGCAAGATCATGGTATTTAGTTGCCACAATGACTAAATCGGGCGAGAAGTCGGCAGGTGGCTTCGCTGCGTCGATAACTGGCACATGATACTGGGTGTTGTTAATATAGACTCCGTCTTTCAGAAGCCGTTTATAGCGCTCTCCTTTAGCCACTAACCGGGTTGTGATACCAGCCTGATGGAAAATATTTGCATAGACTGCCCCTAGGGCACCTGCGCCAAGTATTGCTACGCTATTTATCATGGAACGGGTTTCATAAAAAAAGGAAAACAGACTGAGAAAATAGTGTTAAACATTCGTGTTGCTGATTTTCGCATTATAGGTCAGAACCACAGAGCAAACAAAGAGATGTCGAGCATTCAACTGGACTATTCGCTAAATAGCTCAATTAGCATACGAGCCAGTGAAAAGTTGCGACACCCGCACACAGATCAACATAAACATGAAACTATCATTGATCGCTGCGGTTTCTCAGAACGGCATTATTGGTCCCGGACCGGATATTCCCTGGCAGGCAAAAGGCGAGCAACTGTTGTTTAAAGCCCTTACTTATAATCAATAAAAGACGGCCCGTAGCCTTATGTGTATTTTTGCAAGCGGGTAGGGCCTAGTATTATATTTGTACTATGCTAAGGCATGCTCAGCTGCGAAATTTTGGCAGCGAAAGTAGTACCAGACAAGTGTTACCAGAGAAGTGTTACCAGAGAAGTGTTACCAGAGAAGTACGATTAGCAGAGGAATATAGTGATGAAAACGATGACCTGTAAGCAAATGGGCGGCGCATGCGACGAAACCTTTACAGCCGAGACGTTCGAAGAAATGGCGGAACTCAGTAAAGCTCATGGCATGGAAATGTTTCAGAAGCAAGATGCAGCGCACCTTGCCATCATGAGCGAAATGAAAACCCTAATGCAAAAGCCCGGCGCAATGGAAGAGTACATGGCAAACAAACGCCGTGAATTTGATGCGGCCCCAGATGATTGATTGCTTCTGTAGTTGATTCGTTAATGGCAATGCTCACTAGCGAATGTTCCGCATTGCCATTAGTCATTTTCAATGACTTTTATTGTCTACAATGATCTCAGTCATTGCCGATCACTAACGAGTATTCAAATCGATTGTTCCGCTCACGTTTGCCATAGCTCCAACCACCCCCAATTTTCAGGCAGTCACCATGAACCTGATTATTGGATTCATGCATACCGGAACCATTGAGTAATATCCCCGTGTATTGAACCGCTATGCGAGGGAACCCTTGCTTGCACGATGCAGCATCGTGAAAGCTGGCAAAGTACATTCCAGACACCGCACGCTCCCAAACGATTCCCTGCTCGGACTCTATCGATGCAATTAATACGGATTCTTGTGTGACTGTATCGGTAATCCACGCTTGCCAAAAGCCGGGGCTGGTCTCTGACATGAGTAAGTCATACCAGTGATTCTCTTTCCAGTCGTACTGTATCTGGCACACAAGGAAATCATTATTCGTTATGCATGTACTTAAAGGTGCTTCTGAGGCTTGCCCGGCAATAGCATTACGATGGTTGAACTGCACAACTTTTTGTCCACCAATATTATTAATAAACCGAATTTGCTGGCGTTCCGCGTAACCACCTTCGTCTAACCGTTCGCCGCGTAGGGCGGTGAAAAAAGCCGCCTCACGATCGCGATTTTGTCGGCCTATCTTTATACTTTGTTCAAAGCGATTAACCACACCCTGCACGCTGTCGAATGCCCAATCGTTAGTGACTAAATGCACTGCATCGTCATTAGTTGGCTCCAGTGACACATTAGTGCAATTAATGTCTGGCGTTTCAACTGCTGGTCCGATATTGGCGCCGTTTATCGACTCAAGGTAATTCGAAACACCGTCGCAATCACTGTCAAAACGCGGGTAGCCAGAGGTAACGAAGTGTTCAGAATTGAACTCAATGTCAGGTTGCTCTGGGTTAGCGAAAATGCTCGCGTATTCTTCCATAACCAGATACGACCTGAAGTACCAACGCACCGTCACATCGTAAGTTTGGTCTGCTTGTATATCGATAGGCACTACCCAGTTGCCCTGATTGAGGGTATCACCCGCATTGTAAAATTCGCCGTTATTGACGCTTACGATCACGTTCAGTTCGCTGGCATCCAGGCTTCGCAAACTTTCCGGAATTGCAGTGCTTAGAAATGATTTGTCGGTTCGTTGGGTTGATATACGGTTCTCATCCTGGTCGCACGCCGATAAAAAAACGCCCAGCGAGAATAACAGCGGAATGTATGGTCGGCTTATGTTCATATACTCTAAAGATAGTGCCTAAACGAATGATTTTCCGTGATCTTTGTCGGGATGCAGTGAAAATAAACGTTCTGCAATCGAAGGCTGAACCTAATCAGCTTTAGAGCGAAAAGTAGAGAATTTGTTGTAACGGCGGCTATCGGTGTGTTGATAGCCGCAGGTTGGAATCATACCGAGGACAGGTTCTATTTGAATAGAGAATTCAAGAATGAATAGTACCGTTATTGATTATTTAAAAGAGCCAATAGCCCGGGGATACTAACCACACTTGGAATCACCGCAATTCAAGCAGGTTGCGCACCCATCACGCACCATCACCGCCTTCTGATTGCATTTGCTGCAATGAGACGCGTTTGCGCGCCAAGCTTCTTCATCAGGAGCTTCTGCGCTACTTGCGGCTTCGGGCTGAGTTTCTGCGTCGCCGCGTAGTTCGGCTTTTTTGTCATTGATCAGTTTTTGCTGAGTGGCATCGGTTTCCGGCGCCTGTAGCATGCCAATTTCTATAAGGTGTTGTTCAATAACATTGCCAATCTCAGCAATAATGGATGGGACGTATTTGCCCTTATTCCAATAGCCTCCACGCGGGTCGAATACTGACTTAAGCTCTTCAACCAGAAAAGTAATATCGCCGCCTTTACGGAACACGGCAGACATAATCAGCGTTAACGCAACAATCCATTGGTAGTGTTCAAGGTTTTTAGAGTTAATGAACACTTCGAACGGGCGGCGCAGCTCGTGCTCTGTACCTTCGTTAAGAATGACATCGTTAATTGTGATGTACATCGCATGATTGGACACGTGCTCAGGCACCCTGATTTTATAGGTGGAGCCTATAAGCTTATCCGGCCTTTGTAATGTTTCATGCATTTGAATCACATCGGCTTTAACCGATGTAGCTTTAGCAGTTTCAGTGTCGGAGGCTGCAATACCAGCGTTTTCCTTGCTGTCATTACTGTTGACATTAAAACCGACAATTTTTTTGGTGATTTTCATAAGTTTATTCCTTATCGCTCAGGCAAAAGGCAATGCTTCAAAAGTGTGCTGATCTGGCTTTAGCACGCCAGGCCAGACTGGTTTTGTACGCGCCTAGAATTTGCCGTAGTAACCTTCCTTAAGTGCGTCGTATAGATTAGCGGCAGTGTGTGTTTCACCGTCGTATTCAATTTCTTCATTGCCTTTGACACTCACAACCGAACCATCGTCGAGAGTGAACTGGTATTCGGTGTTTTCGAGGTCTTGTTCTTTAACCAGTACACCTTGAAAATTTTCAGGATTGAAGCGAAATGTGGTACAGCCCTTTAGACCTTGATCGTAGGCCTGCATATAAATATCTTTAAATTGCTCAAACGCAAAATCGGTTGGTACATTCGCGGTTTTGGATATTGAAGAATCTATCCAGAGTTGCGATGCTGCCTGAACAGCAACATGCTGCTCTGGTTTGATATCGTCAGCCGATATGAAGTAGTCGGGTAGCTGAGCATTTTCATCTTCGCTGTATGGCATGGCGTTCGGATTCACCATGGCTCGATAAGCTAGCAACTCGAATGAGTGTACATCGACTTTCTCTTTGGTTTTCCGGCCTTCACGAATCACGTTTCGTGCATAGTGATGCGCAAAGCTTGGCTCGATACCATTACTCGCGTTGTTTGCTAACGATAGGGCGATAGTGCCTGTTGGCGCAATGGAGCTATGGTGTGTAAAGCGTGCGCCTTGTTTGGCAAGGGCTTCAACCAGCTCTGGGTCTACCTCAGCGATTCGTTGCATATAGCGGCTGTACTTCGCATGCAGTACTTTGCCCGACACTTTGTCGCCAATGATATAACCGTCCTTTTTCATCTCTGGGCGTTTTCGTAGCATTTCGCCGGTGACGGTAAAGGTTTCGTTCATGATGGGCGCCGGCCCTTTTTCCTTCGATAGTTCTAACGCCGCGCGCCATCCATTGACCGCCAATTCGCGGGTCACTTTCTCGGTAAATTCCAGTGATTCCTCGCTGCCGTATTTCATGCCCAACAGTGTCATGGCTGAACCGAGCCCCAGATAGCCCATACCGTGACGTCGCTTGCGCTCAATTTCATCGCGTTGCTTGCCCAGCGGCAGGCCGTTGATTTCAACGACGTTATCGAGCATGCGAGTGAAAATAGTCACCGTATCGTTAAAGCGATCCCAATCAAATCGTGCGTTATCGGTAAATGGGTCTACAACGAAACTGGTGAGATTCACCGAGCCAAGCAGGCATGCGCCGTAAGGCGGTAAGGGCTGCTCGCCACACGGGTTGGTTGCGCGAATGGTTTCGTCGAACCAGTTGTTGTTCATCTCATTGACCTTATCAATAAGAATGAAGCCGGGCTCTGCGAAATCGTAGGTTGAGCTCATGATTAAATCCCACAAACGTTTTGCAGGCAGGGTTTTGTAAATGCGACACGCAACTAAACCATCGACGTTCACTACGGCATCGTCATGATTTGGCCAGTCGCGCCATACAACCTGATCAGGGTCGTCTAACTGGATTTCGCCTTCGTCAAGCTCTTTTTGTCGTAATGGAAACGCAAGCTGCCATTGTTCATCGGCCTTCACAGCCTGAATGAAATCTTCGGTAATTAGCAGAGACAAATTGAACTGGCGCAGTCGGCCATCTTCACGCTTGGCTTTGATGAATTCGAGTACATCCGGATGTCTGACATCGAATGTACCCATCTGCGCACCGCGGCGTCCGCCAGCTGATGACACGGTGAAGCACATTTTGTCGAAGATATCCATGAAAGAGAGTGGGCCCGATGTGTACGCACCAGCACCTGACACATAAGCACCACGTGGTCTTAGCGTAGAGAAATCGTAGCCAATGCCGCAACCGGCTTTGAGAGTGAGACCAGCTTCATGCACTTTGTGCAGAATATCGTCCATGGAGTCGGTGATGGTGCCGGACACGGTACAGTTAATCGTGGATGTCGCAGGCTTGTGCGCAAGTGCGCCAGCATTGGAGATAATTCGCCCAGCCGGAATAGCACCCTGTTCGAGTGCCCATACAAACTTGGTGTACCAATGGCGCTGGTCGTTCTCATTCTGCTCTACATCAGCAAGGGCTCGCGCTACCCGGTGAATGGTGTCTGTGATGGTTTGATCGACGTTGTCGCCATCTTTGGTTTTCAGTCGGTATTTCTTATCCCAGATGTCTATTGAGGTTTCTTGTAATGGCAGCTTGTTAAGGTCATATTGATTTGGGTCAGTCTTGCTTGTCGCAGATCCATCTTCCACTTTGTTGGCCACAGTGTTGGCCACTGTGTTGGTGTGATTGGTTCCGGTGTTGTCTTTCTTATGCAGGGGCTGCACATCAACAGTACTCATTTAATCTCTACTCTCCGTAAAGGGAACGCTCGTCAACCGTGCCGAGCACTCTTTATTTTAATGTTTATTTGGTGTGCCATTCAATGGCGCAGGCACTATATGTAGTGCTTTATAAGCAAATAGTCGCTATATGTAGTGTAGTAGGCACTTGGCCGGACTTCTCGACGAAATACATTAACGTTACGCATTCCGGATTAAGTCATATGTAGATCGAGCACGCGGTGGTGAGCGAGATACAAAGCGCGTGATCTGGTTCAAGATCATTTACCGCGGACGCGAAGTCTAAAACTGTGACGCAGTTCGGTCAAGCCCTAAAACACCATATCTAGTGGTTAATTGTAAATGTGGCGGTCAATTTTTCTACATGTGGTAGTTTAGGTGTATATCTGGACTGATAAGCTGTGGATAAGTGGTGGACAACTGCGCACCCTCAGGTGGATTCGCATACATTCCGCCCTCGACATTCAAGAGCGCAAAACCGTGATCAAGTGCGACAACGCCTTGGCGCGAACTGCATCGCGCTTTTTCGTTCCCCTGTAAAGCCATAGGGCCGCGCTCGACGATTAAATGCGTGATTGACTTGGCACAATTTGAACACCTGTAATATAAAACCGGACATGCCCGACAAAACCTTTCCTTTTCAGTAGCCAACGATTAGTCGCACGGTTAAAGTGCTCTCACAGTTTGAACAGCACGCCGCACAAGACGGCGAATGCCAAATAAGATCGGTTAAACCGACGGAGAGAGATTATGTTCAGTTTCACTAACAAAAAGAAAACTCGCCAGTTCCCGGTTGCTACTCGCGTTGTAAAGACTTCGCGCTGGATTCATCGCAACGAGTTAAAAGTTGGTATGTACGTTCGTGAACTTGACAGGCCTTGGGAAGAAACCTCTTTCATGTTCCAGGGTTTTGTTATCGACTCTGTCGATCTGCTGCACAATGTTCAGGAAGAAGCTGAATACATTTGTATCGAATCTGAGAAATTATCTCAAGTGCCAGCTAACAGCCCTCATCGTTTGTGTGGCGCGATTCGCGGCTAACCAAATCTGAGAATAAAATTCTCTGAGCGGCTTATACCCGCTCAACAAGCTAATCTGGCTCTGATACATACATCAGAGCCATTTTTGTTTGCGCAGGTGAATTAACGTTCCGTTCTATCGCTAACTGGGTGTTTGCGGGGTAGTATTGAAATACTACCACCTGTATGAAAAATACAGGTTTAAGCTAATGTTCCAGCTTACAACAACCAGGTTGCCAAGCCCAGAAAAGCAACTAGACCAATTACATCGGTAACAGTGGTGAGTACGACACCGCCCGCCAGAGCCGGGTCGATACCAAATCGTCGCATCAGTATGGGGATAAGCAATCCTGCAACGGCTGCAAACAACAGGTTTATCAACAGTGCAACGCCAAGTATCAGGCCTATTTGCATACTGCCAAACCAGAAGTAGGTAAATGCGCTTACCACGGCTGCCCAGGCAAGTCCGTTAATCAAGCCCACACTCATTTCTCTGATAAGTAAGGCTCGTGTGTTGTGTCGATTAATTTGCCCGAGCGCTTGCCCTCGTATAACCAGTGTAAGCGTTTGGCTGCCGGCAATGCCACCCATACTCGGTACCACTGTCATGAGTACTGCGAGGGTAATAACCCGATCGAGTGTGGTTTCAAATTGTGCGATAACCCAAGCTGCAAGCAGGGCGGTTAAAAGGTTTACACCGAGCCATACTGCACGGCGTCGGGCGCTGCGAATAATAGGTGAGAACGTATCATCTTCCTGGCTAAGGCCAGCCATGCTCATAACCGATTGCTCGGCTTCTTCACGTATCAGATCGACAACATCATCGATGGTAATGCGACCGATAAGCCGGTTATTATCATCGACAACCGGTGCTGAAACCAGATCATAATCTTCAAATGCACGAGACACATCGCTGTCGGGAGTGAGGACGTGCAGCGGTTCAATTCTGTGTTGCATCACTTCTGATACCAGCGTGCTGCTGCTGGCTGTTAACAGCTTGCGTATTGCCAGTTCGCCGCGATAACGACCGTACAAATCAACAACCCACAATCGGTCGGTATGGCGTGGCATATCGCCGCGCCGACGCAAATAACGAAGCACAACGTCGAGTGTGACATCACCACGCACAGTAATGATATCGACGTTCATTAAGCCACCGGCGCTGTCTTCAGGGTAAGACAATACTTGTTCAAGCCGTTCGCGGTCTTGTCTGCCCATGCCTGCTAACAAATCGGCGGTGAGCTTTTCAGGTAACGATTGGCAGAAATCAGCCAGATCATCAAGATCAAGCTGTTCAGTTGCTTGTTTGAGTTCGGCGAATTCCATTTGCTGGACAAGATCGGCTCGCACCTCTTCGCCCACTTCCATTAACACTTCGCCTTCTACAGCGGTGTCTACCAATTCCCACAACACTCGGCGGCGCGGTTTGGGTAAGGATTCCAAGGCATCGGCAATCTCGGCCGGATGCATGGCTTGCATGACTTGTCGTGCGGCGGTTACGGCACCGGTGTGAATATTGTCGGCAAGTGCAGTGAATTGGTGATGAGTGTCGTTGTCGTTCACTGCTGATTAACCGCGATTAATACGCTCAAGCAATGAGAGTTGCTCGTCGGTGTCGCTGGTTTTCATTAGTGCGGTACTAAAGCGTCGAACGCGCACGCGACGAGCGTTGATCAGGCTGTGTTTAACGGCCAGTAATGAATTAGGTGGCATGCTGAATTCTGACAAGCCAAGCCCCAGCAGTACCCGCACAATGTGCGGATCGCTGGCCATGTCGCCGCATAAGCCAACGGGTATGTTAGCTTTTTGGCCGGCATCGATAATGTATTTGATGAGCTGTAAAACCGCTGGATGCATCGGGTCGTACAGATAATTAACCTGATCATCGATACGATCAATAGCCAGCGTATATTGAATGAGATCGTTCGTACCGATAGAGAGAAAGTCCAGTTGTTCAGCAAACTGGTCGGCAGCGACCGCGGCAGCAGGCACTTCAATCATGCCACCAATAGCGATGTCTGGATCGTAGTCGATGCCTTCGCCGTCGAGTGTTGATTTTACTGAGTCGATAAGATCAAGCGTTTGCCGCACTTCTGACATGTTAGTTAGCATGGGAAGCAGAATGCGTAACGGACCTTTGGTCGAGGCTCTCAATATGGCCCTTAGCTGAGTGATAAAGAGCGCAGGTTCGTTCAGGCAAAGACGAATACCGCGCAGCCCCATGGCGGGGTTATGCGCCAAAGGGCCTTGATGGCTTATCTGGCTTGTTACTGAAAATTCTTTGTCAGCGCCCAGGTCTGCGGTTCGAATGGTAAGCATCGCGCCTTTAAGCGAACGTAATACCTTGGTGTAGGCTTTGTAGTGCTCTTGTTCTGTCGGTAGCGTGTCACGGTTCAGGTACAGGAATTCGGTTCGGTAAAGCCCGACACCATCAGCGTTAACTCGCTTCACGGCTTTTAGATCTTCTTCTATTTCTATGTTAGCGCTAATCGTTAATTGCACGCCGTCCTGTGTAACAGCCGGTTCATCGATTAGGCTGTTCAGGTCGCGCTGTTGCTGGCGGAAGGCTTTTTGTTGTTTGCGTAACTCGCTCAGCATATCCTTGCTGGGTTCGGCAAGCAGCAAGCCACGTTTTCCATCTACCGACAGTGTTTCGCCTGGCTTTACGTACTGGCGGATGTTATGCACACCAACAATAGCGGGTATGCCAAGGCTTCTGGCCAGAATGGCCGTGTGAGAGAGCTGCCCACCGGTTTCTGTCACAAAGCCTGCTACACCATTGTTTTGCATAACAACCGTGTCGGCCGGTGTGAGATCGTCGGCTATGACGATTTGGCCCTTGAGATTAATCGAGTCAGCGGCTTGTTCACCGGTGTCCAGTGCACGCAATATTGAATCGATAACATGATTAACATCATCTATGCGCGTGGCAAGGTACTCATCCTCCATGGAACCAAAAACTTTTGCCATGGCTTCGCGTTGTTGCTGTAAGGCAGCTTCTGCATTGCACTGTTCAGATTTAATGATGTCAATGGGTGTGCGACTGAGTAAATCATCGTCGAGCATTAAAATATGCGTTTCTATAAATGCACTTATATCGCCTGGTGCATCTTTCGGTATGCTATCGCGCGCGTTAAGTAAATCGGCCTTTGCTGTTTTGATGGCTCGACGGAGGCGGCGACATTCAGGAGAGATTTGTTTCTTGCTGAGCTTGCGAGCGGTGACGTCTACCTTGTTTCTGTGCAACACATATGCTTCGCCAATAGCGAAACCCTGGGATACACCAATGCCGTTGAACATAAGTGTCATGTGGCGTTATTCGTCTTCGTCGAAGTACCGGTTTATAAGATCGCTTATCGCGTCGATGGCGGCTTGCTCATCAGGTCCGTCTGCATACAGTGTTACTAAGCTACCACAGCTGGCTGCAAGCATCATGACACCCATTATGCTTTTACTGTTAACTTTCTGCGAGTCCTTTTCTATTTCTATGCTGGATTCGAAGCTGGAACTCAGTTTTACAAGCTTTGCTGCAGCACGGGCATGAAGCCCCAGTTTGTTAATGATATTGATTTCGCGGGTAATCAAAGCGTCATCCTCAATCGACAAGCGTTGTAGATGTTTAGCTTAACCTAGTTGATCTCTCGATGCCGAATTGACACATTTTCCCGTTTGGCGCTGAAATGTGCAGCCAGCAGTTCACATAAATAAACGGAACGATGGCGCCCACCTGTGCAGCCAACGGAAACGGTCAAATAACTGCGGTTTTCATTCTCAAATATCGGTAACCAACGCTCTATAAAATGAAGAATATCGCCAAACATGTTTTGCACAGGCTTCTGATCACCAAGAAAATTAATAATCGGTTCCTCTTTGCCGTTATAGTCTCGCAGTTCAGGCTCCCAATAAGGATTGGGTAAGCATCGCACATCGAACATGAAATCGGTGCTGGCCGGTTGGCCATGTTTGAACCCGAAAGACTGGAAAATAAGCGAGAGTCCGGCTGACGATTTACTCAACACATCGGTGCTTATGATACTGCGCAGTTGGTGCAGATTCAGAAGTGATGTGTCGATGACCAGATCGGCCTCGTGTTTTACCCCGCTCAATAGTGCAATCTCATTATCGATGGCGGTCATGAGCGGTACGTCTACCGAGCTTAACGGGTGCCTGCGGCGGGTTTCGCTGAACCGGGTTGATAACACGCTGCGCGAGGTATCCAGAAACAACACATCGGTTTGTACATCTTCTCGCGCATGCAATGATTTCAGTACGTTTAAAAATTCATTCGGCGTATTTTGTTCGCCGCGCATGTCGATGCCTATCGCAAGCTTTGCAAACAGCTCATTTTTCTCGGCAAGCACTCTGTTCAGCAGGTCCATCACCATGGAGCTGGGTAAGTTGTCAATGCAATAGAAGCCTTCGTCTTCGAGGGTATGTAAGGCAACGCTCTTGCCCGAGCCAGATAGCCCGGTTACGATCGTGAGTCTGTTCATGATTGCTTTAACGCTTGCTCTTGTTTGTCTACAAGATCTCTGGTGGCGTTATAACCACCGGATTGAAGGATGTAATCGCGCACCGCAGCTTCCACCAGCACGGCCAGATTGCGTCCCGGTGCAACAGGAATGGTGCGCTGTGGAATCGGCACACCCAGCACATCGCGTGGCTTATCAGGCGAACCCAGCCGTTCGCCCACGATATGCTCGAGGCTGCTTTCAAAGTTATCGGTTTCTACATTGCGTAAATTGACAATGAAGCGCAATACCTTTCGCGAGCGTGTGTGCGCATCCCCGTACATGCGGGCAATATTGAGTACTCCAAGCCCTCGCACTTCCAGAAAGTCCTGCAATAAAGGTGGGCAACGTCCTTCGATGGTACCCGGGGCTATGCGGCGAAACTCGGGTGCATCATCAGCGACCAATATGTGCGAGCGGCTGATCAGCTCCAAAGCAAGCTCGCTTTTACCGACGCTGGCCTCACCGGTAATTAACAGACCCGTGCCATGTACGTCCATCAGAACGCCGTGAATAATTTCCGATTCCGCTAGTATCAGCGTGAGCCGATATCGAAGCGTACGGATAAGATCGCTGTAAGTTAGCGGCGTTACAAACAACGGAATTTTCGCCGCTTCGGCTAAATCGACTATCGGTTCTGGGGGCGTTGCGTTGTCGGTAACAACAAACAGCTCACAGCTCTCGTTAAGAGCGTATTCAAATCGTTCTGGCGACAAGGTTTGTTTGTCGCTGAATAACCTGGCCTCAGCATTGCCGATAAGTTGTATGCGGTTCGGGCTATTAAAATTCAGTGGTCCCAGCAGGCGAGGGCGAACCGCCGCTTTTCGATCGCTGGACAGTAATCGATCGCCGCCATCTTTGCCTGTTACCCACTCAAATTTCAGATCGTCTTTAAATTCTGAAAATGCTGCGGCAACCGTTAGCCGGCTCTTATTGGTCACAAGGTAATCTTCCCGACGTACGCAGCCAAAACCTGATTGCCACGATGGCACCCTTTGAATGGGTGAAGTTGTTCACATTTTGACCGTCTGACCGATTGAAAACGCAGCTCACAGGTTTGGGCGAAAGCTTGTTCACTCAAAACTGGTCCGTTCAGGCTGCTGGGGCTTGCTGCTGCAGGAACGAATAGAGTTCATTCGCCTGATCGGTACCGAAGGCACGGACTTCATCCCGGAAATAATCGTCGCTGAAACGCTTCGCCAGCGCCGCGAGTATTGTCAAATGTTCGTCGTTGCAATCCTGTGGGACAAGCAGCCCAACCAATAGGTCGACCGGTTGGCCGTCAGGTGCCTCGAAATCAATGCCTTCAGCAAGCGTAATCATTGCGGCAATGGGCTCGTCTATATTGGCCATACGGCTGTGAGGCAGCGCTACGCCGTGTCCCAGGCCCGTACAGCCTAGCCTCTCTCGAGTAAAGAAGGCCTCGAATATATCCATATCCGAGTTTGGGTCCTCTTCATCGGCGTCTTTCTTGGATTTTTTTTTCGCAGGTTCCGGGACCGGTAGGTCGTTGATACCCGGCGCCAAAAGCTCCGCAAGTGTTTGAAAAGCGCGTTTTTTACTACGTAAGTCGCACTGGCAGCGCATTCGGCTGGGATCCAGCAACTCTGATAACTCAATCATTCATTAAAACCGGGTGTAAATGTATTTAGAAAGCCGCTTGTACCTCTAAACGGCAAAAGCGGCTTCCTCTACCCGTTATTGTGCGCTCTTGTGGAGAGATAGGAAAGTGTCTGTCGTCACACCAGCAGTGCCTCGTCGTCTTCCATGCGTACATTTTTGCCGCGGCGGTGGTGATTTTTGGTTTTTTCCTTGTGACGAATGAGCTGCCGATCGAGTTTGTCCATGAGTAGATCTATGGCGGCGTACATGTCTGGCTGGGTGGTATCCGCGTAGATTTTACTACCGGAGATCTGGATGGTGGCTTCGGCCTTTTGCCGTACTTTTTCTACCGACAGGATAACTTGAATGTCGAATAGATTATGAGAATGTCTTTGAAGTCGTTTTAACTTATCGTTGACATAATTTCGCATCGACGAAGTGACTTCTACGTGGTGGCCTGTAACCGTAATACTCATACATTTCTCCTGTAAAAAAGACAGTGGAAACTATTCTGCAAACACCATTAACTGCGGAGGTAAGCGACAAACCAACACGCGAAACATCCCGTTGAAATAAATGCAACGATGGCACGGTATCGACTTGTTGAAGTGAATTCCTGAGGCTTTTGCAGTGGTGGTGTTTTTTAGAACAGTGTAAGCGAGTGTCGGAAGGTTGCACTTCCTGAAGGGGGGATAGCAATTTCTTAATTCTATTAGATTGATAAAACAGAATGTTTATCAATGCTGAGAATCGAGTTGATAGAAACTGCCTTACCTGCATAAATCGGGTTCCTCTCTTTGGTTTAACATTACGTTGGTTGACCATCATGTTGATTGACCATCATGTTGATTGACCATGATGATGGTTGACCATAATGCTAACCATTTCTTGAACGCTTTAAATTGTTGTGGTGCTTTTAACGATAGATACCAATTACCTTACTTTTTTTCAAGTAACTAGTAAACGATCATTCAACCTATAAACGATCATTCAATCTATAAGTAATCTTGCAACCTACAAATAATCAATAGGGATTAACGCCACGTTATCAAGTGTTCAGTTATTTTATCTGCTGATGTTGTTAGTCCTGCGTAATTTTCTTTTCCTTGGGTTCAGTTTACATACTCTGAGCGATTACACAATCGTATTTTTTAGTTGTAACCGTTAGACAGAATATCTGCCTAATTTCATGCAAAATCTGTCCCGAAATGCCTACTTAGTTCTCAAATTTTATTGTTGTAGCCAAATGGGTAGGATTGCAGCACTTCAAGACCGAAAACAGTGCTGCAATCCTGAAACTTAGTTCATTCGCTTTCGCTCATTAGACGGTGCAATCCCCATGGATTCACGATATTTGGCAACCGTTCTTCTTGCCACTTGAATACCATCAGCGACCAAAGTGCTTGCGATTTTACTGTCACTTAGCGGTTTAGTGCGGTCTTCGGCATCTATAAAACGTTGAATCATGGCGCGTATCGCAGTTGCAGAACACTCACCACCATTGGCTGTTGATACATGGCTTGAAAAGAAATATTTAAATTCGAATATGCCGCGTGGAGTGTGTATGTATTTTTGTGTTGTAACACGCGATATGGTTGATTCATGCAAACTTAACTGTTCCGCTATATCGCGTAACACCAATGGCTTCATGGCTTCTTCCCCGTATTCCAGGAAGTTTCTTTGACGCTCAACAATGGCTGTGGCCACACGCAGCAGTGTTTCGTTACGACTTTGCAGGCTCTTAATGAACCATCGTGCTTCTTGCAAGTGGTTTCTCAGAAAGTTGTTGTCATCACTTTTATCGGCACGCTTCACCATGCCAGCATAGAGCGCATTGATACCCAGCTTTGGTGCAATGTCCGGATTTAGTTCAACACGCCAAACACCTTTCACCTTTTGCACGAAAACATCAGGAATGATGTACTGATCGTGATCTTGCACAAGTTGTCTGCCCGGGCGAGGGTTCAGGCTACGAATAAGTGCAATAGCTTCTTGCAGGTGTTCATCATTAATTTTCAACAATCGACGTAGTCTGGAAAAATCATGATTAGCCAGCAAGTCGAGGTGCTCGTTGACAATAGTCGTGGCGGTTGCTGTTATGTCGCTTTGCGGAAGCTGGGATAACTGAATGGCCATACATTCGCTTGCGTTACGTGCGCCACAACCTGCTGGTTCGAGATGCTGGATCATATGCAACACGGTTTCGAGTTCGTTCATTTCGAACATGTCTTCAGGATCACTGAAATCCCGATTCAGCCCTTCGAGCAGAACATCAACGTCGTCTATCAAATATCCGTTATCGTCCACAGCGTCGATAAGCGTTTCGGCTATAACCTGATCGCGTTCAGACAATGGTGCAAAGCGTATTTGTTCGTTTAAGTGATCCTGGATACTGGAGATGCCCGAGTTATGAAACTCGGTGAAATCACGCGATTCACCATCAGACCCGCTACCAGAGCTAACCGGTGAGCTGTTGTCATAGACATCTTCCCAAACACTATCAACGGGAAGCTCATCGGGTATGGCATCGGCTTGATCGCTCATTGAAGATTCCATCGATGCTTCGAAGTGTTCTTCAACGATAGTGTCGTCGGCGGAGCTTGCACTGACTTCCTCTTTTATTTCTTCTTTTTTCAGCTTCTCTTCGTTTCGTTTGCGCTCACTGTTCTCTGCATTGCTTTCATTGGCAGCGTCGTTCTCGCGAGGCTCAGAACCTTCATCTTCCTGCATTTCCAGCATTGGGTTATTTTCCAATGCGGTCTGAATTTCAGTTTGAAGCTCGAGTGTTGATAGCTGCAGTAACTTGATGGCCTGTTGCAACTGTGGCGTCATCGCCAGTGTTTGACCCATCTTAATTTGCAGAGACTGTTTCATTGGGCTATCCGGTGTTTATTGGATGCTCGACGAGCTGGGTCGATGCATCTTGAGTTAAGCCATTCTGGCAGAAAAATGACACATATGTGCAGCATATACCCCTAACGACAGGCGAGGTATGTTGCTACCGTGCTAGTGGAGTATGGCTTATGCCTTGGGGATTACAACTGTGATGATGGCTTGAATGGCGGGTGCACAAAGACGCGGTTAAATGGCGAAATTTTCACCCAGATATACCTCTTTGACCTGCTCATTCGAGAGTACATCGTCCGGCTTGCCCTCGGCGATCACCTTGCCTTGGCTGAGAATGTAAGCACGATCGCAAATTCCGAGGGTCTCTCTGACGTTGTGGTCTGTTATGAGCACACCGATTCCGCGCTTTTTCAAGTGCTCAATAATGCGCTGGATGTCGAGTATGGATATCGGGTCTACCCCGGCAAACGGCTCATCGAGCAGAATGAAGCTCGGGTCGGCCGACAAGGCCCGGGCAATTTCCACGCGTCGTCGCTCGCCGCCGGACAAGCTGATGCCCAGACTGTCGCGGATATGGGTGATTTGCAGTTCTTCCAGCAGAGCCTCGAGTTTGTCGCGTTGATCGGTTTTCGACAGACCTTTACGCGTTTCCAGAATGGCCATGATGTTCTGGGTGACCGTTAGCTGTCGAAAAACCGAGGCTTCCTGCGGCAAATACCCCACGCCGAGCCGTGCCCTTGCATGCATCGGATGAGCGGTAATGTCTTGATCGTCGAACAGGATGCGCCCCTGATCAGGTTTAACCAGGCCCACTACCATGTAAAAGCACGTGGTTTTGCCAGCACCGTTAGGCCCAAGCAGGCCAACGATATCGCCACTGTTCACTTCAAGTGAGACGCCTTCAAGAATACGGCGTTTCTTGTACGCCTTATGCAGCTCACTGGCTACCAGCTTGTGTCGGGCTTGGCCGTTGATTTCGTTCACTTGTTATTTGCGTACACGTAGTATGTCGGTGGTTGTTTGATTGTGTCGGTGGCAGGCACGAGTGCGCTTTACTTTTTGGCCGATGGTGGTTGAATGCGAATGCTGACGCGACCGTTGTTGCCGCCCTCGGCACTGACTTTTTGCTCGGTTGAATCGAAAACGATGCGCTCACTTTGTAATCGCTGACGGGGTTGGGTCAGCGTTGCGCTGCCGGTTAAAACCAGGCTGCCGCTTATGGCATTGTAATCTATGGCATTGGCCTGACCTGTCACCAGCTCACCGGCTTCGTTCTCTTGTTGAAACTGGATTGGGCTGCCACTGCCTTCAATGCGGCTGAGCTGATTATCCTGCAGTGTAATTGCGATTCTATCGGCCTTAATGACCATCGTGCCCTGGGAAATTTCTACATTACCAAATAGCACTTGAACGCCGGCCTTTTCGTCGTACTCTGAACGATCAGCGCTGACATCAATGGGTTGGGTGAAATCGCTTTGACGCGCGTTCGCGGTGTTGACTACGCACAATAAACACAGGACTGTTAGCATGCACACGATGGCGGGTGCAAGCATTGACGACAGGCGTTTTTTCCGTTTGATGGTGTTTGTCTGCATAATCATATCAATCGTTGGTTCCCACTTCAAAACGCCCTGTAACGGCAGATAGCAAGTTCAGCTTGCCTTCGTTAAGAGATGACTGCAAGCCAATTGAGCGCAAATGCCACGTTTGCGCAACAATTTCTATGGGCTTGTCAGTACGAACTTCGTTCTCGTCCGTGTGGATAGAGATGGCCTCAGTGCGCATGATGACAGGCTCTGCGTCTTCTGTTTCGCGCGTGACCACTACGTCCCCATGCAGTGTAAACACGGATGGGTTTTTAACTAATTCACCCAGCGTAGAATCAATTTTCCATTGCACCTGGTCGCGATGCAGGATAACGGATGGCTTTGTGATCTCGGAGCGGTCATCAATGGGGTAGTGCGCCAGTGTATTGCCGGTTACTTCGTACTCAATGTTGCCATTGACATCGAATTTCCGAGTGCTGAATTGTTCCAGATAGTAATCCGATTGCGTAGCACTCATGTCGATGGTCGCTTCGGCTTCCAGTTCTTCAGGCGCGGTTTCGACCCAGTCGCGAACAACGACGGCTAGCAGCAGCAGTGGAACCAGTAACCAGTACCTGGATATTAAGCGCATTAACATAGCGTGTTTTATCGGTTCTCTTGCTTTAAAGTCGTGTGATGGATTCTTGCGTTAAACCACGCCGGCGGCAAGCAGTGCATGCATAGTCACAATGCCAACCAATTTTTTATTGTCGATGACAGGCAACGCGGTGATTTGATGTTGCTGCATCTTTTGCACCGCGGCAACCGCTAATGCATCTGGCTCTATCGTAAAACCGCCCGGTGTCATGACATCAATGATCGTAGTGTCATGGATATCGCCGTGTTGCTCAAGAGTCCGGCGTAAATCCCCATCGGTAAAGATGCCTGTTAGTTGATCTTTATCGTCAGTGATGGCCACCATGCCCAAACCTTTTTTGCTAATTTCAAGCAGGGCATCCGTTAGACAGACACTCTGCTTCACGGTTGGTAAGTCATCGCCGCTACTCATGACGTCGCTAACGTGCATTAGCAGTTGTCTGCCAAGCCTGCCACCTGGGTGTGATCGCGCAAAATCATCAGCGCTAAAACCCTTGGAATGAAGCAGTGCAATGGCCAGTGCATCACCCATCACTAGCGTGCAAGTCGTGCTTGAAGTTGGGGCCAGGCCAAGCGGGCAGGCTTCGCGCTCAACACTGACATCGATAAGCACATCGGCAGCGTTACCGAGCGTTGATTTCTTGTCGCCTGATAAAACGATTAGAGGTAATCCCAAGCGTTTTATACCGGGAACCAGTTTAATTAGTTCGTCCGAAGTGCCCGAATAAGATATCGCGATAACGACATCACCCGACTGCATCATGCCCATATCACCATGACTGGCTTCTGCTGCGTGCACGAAATAAGCTGGGCTGCCAGTGCTTGCAAACGTTGCGGCAATTTTATTGCCGATATGACCAGATTTTCCAATGCCGGTGACGATAATTCGACCCTGGCAGGCCATCAGCATATCGACAGCATCGAGAAAAGGCTGGTCGATGCGGTTGAGCAAGGCATCGATAGACTGTTTTTCGGTGGTGATAACGGCTTTCGCGAGCTCGATAACGCCGTTTTGATTTGAAGTGATCATTGTTATTGGTTCGCAGGCGGCAACGTGTTGGCCATCATTTTGCTGCTTTCATCGCGGCTTCCTTAGCGTCTAGTTCGTCTAGTTCGTCTAGCTCATCTAGCTCATCTAGCTCATCTAGTTCGTCTAGTTCATCTAGTTCATCTAGTTCATCTAGTTCATCTAGTTCATCTAGTTCGTCTAGCTCGTCTAGCTCGTCTAATTGGTCTTCCGACCTTTCATTGCGCTCATCTGTTCTCGTGGTTTTGGCAGATCCCGGGACAATTCGTTCATCGGTGTCCAGTGTGGCTTGACGATGCCGCGTAACCCAAGTGTCGCGAAGCAGCAGGTAAGGATCGAGTGCGGTATTCAGTACGCGACCGGCGGATAGTAATTGAGCACGAGTATCCACCAGCTCCAGCACCGTAGCGCCCAAGAGTACTTGTCCGTCATCGGTAAGGTAGGGTGGTATGTTGGTGGTTTGAGATTCCACGAAAATACCCGCGGTCGATCGCATGTTGTTGGGGCCAAAAAATGGCAGTACTACGTAAGGTCCTTCTCCGACACCCCAAACCCCCAGTGTTTGCCCGAAAGATTCATAGTGCTTGGGTAAGCCGACGCGTGTGCTCACATCGAATATACCGAGCACGCCGAAAACGGTGTTGATGGCAAACCGAGTTGCCGCATTGCCGGCTTTTTCCGGTTTTCCTTGCAGCATATCGTTGACCAGCACATTTACATCGTCAAGATTGCTGAAAAAATTACCAATGCCTTGTTCTACAGGGTCGGGTATAACGGCGCGATATCCGCGAGCGACGGGGGCTACGATATAGTTGTCGAGTTTGGTGTTGAATGCGAATATCTTTCGATTGGTGTTTTCCCAAGGGTCGTGCACCGGTCCGTTTGGAGGATTGGTTGCACATCCTGTGGCCGCCAATAGCAGCGCGATGAAAATGAGGAAAGTTCTCATGGGTAAAATCAAAGAGTCGATAAATTCGTATTCATGTCGATTAAAGTGTAGCTGAACCGCCTGTTTCACGTATATGGGGTAGTTACTAACTGATACAAGTGCATAATCGGTGCTGGCAAGCAAGCTGGTACACTTGGTGCGAGTGACAAGTATATGGAATCAGTGAATACATCGGAGCAAATCGGCACGCCTTGGGTAAAAATCCGAGATATGCATTTTCAGCGTGGGTCCAAATCGATCTTCCGTGGTATCAACATGGACATCCCGAAAGGACAAGTTACCACTATTATGGGGCCAAGCGGCACCGGTAAGACAACCCTACTGAAGCTCATAGGCGGGCAGCTCAAGCCGTCGAAGGGTGTTATTGAAGTTGATGGGCAGAATGTTCCGCGTTTATCCCGCAACAAACTCTACGAACTACGCAAAAGTATGGGCATGTTGTTCCAGTCGGGTGCGTTGCTCACAGACCTTACCGTATTCGACAACGTTGCCTTTCCGGTTAGAGAGCACACAAACTTACCAGAATCCCTAATCCGGCATCTGGTGCTAATGCGGCTCCATGCGGTCGGTTTACGCGGAGCACGTGATCTCTTCCCGGCCGAACTTTCCGGCGGTATGGCAAGGCGTGTTGCGTTGGCCAGAGCGCTGATTCTTGACCCAACCATGATCATGTACGACGAACCCTTCACCGGTCAGGACCCTATCTCAATGGGTGTGCTGCTCGATCTAATACAAACGGTTAATCGCGCACTTGGTCTAACGTCCATCATTGTTTCGCACGATTTACACGAGTCGATGTCGATATCCGACTTTGTCGTTATCGTGTCAGACGGGCAAGTTATCGAATCTGGTTCGCCCGAACAGTTACGTGCTTCTTCCTCGGCTTGGGTGCAGCAGTTTCTGAATGGCGCAGCCGATGGTCCGGTTCCGTTTCAGCTTGACGCGCCAGATTATCGCGACGATTTGCTTGGTGTTGTGAATAAGACTGCAGGCATTAACGCGATGGGTAAATCATGATTGATCTATTCGCGCGCTTTGGACGAAGCTGGTTGCAACTATTCGAGCGTTTGGGCCGAGCTCACTTATTTTTAATGCAAATCATTATCGGACTGCCTGCGTTGTTCGGGCGTTGGTATTTGCTGATCAAGCAGCTTTATGCAACCGGTGTGATGACCCTGCTCATAATTCTTGTTTCCGGATTATTCGTCGGTATGGTTTTAGCGCTTCAAGGCTATAACAGCCTGGTTCGTTTCAGTGCTGAAGAAGCCCTTGGTCAATTCGTCGCGCTGGTTTTGTTTCGTGAACTTGCACCGGTACTTACCGCTCTATTATTTGCGGGCAGAGCGGGTTCAGCGATGACATCGGAAATCGGTTTAATGAAGGCGACCGAGCAATTAGCCGGTTTGGAAATGATGGCTGTTGACCCGTATCAACGGGTTTATGCGCCTCGCTTACTGGCTGGTTTTATTGCAGTTCCTGCGCTCACAGCCATGTTCGGTGCTGTTGCCATACTGGGTGGACATCTGGTTGGCGTTGAAATGTTGGGAGTTGATGCTGGCGCTTACTGGTCGCAAATGCAGTCTGAAGTCAGCTTTCGTCACGATGTTTTGAGTGGAATGCTGAAGGCGTTGGTGTTTGGCTTCGTTATTTGCTGGATTGCAATATTCGAGGGTGCGGATTGTATACCCACGTCAGAAGGGGTTAGTAGTGCGACGACGCACACAGTTGTGTACTCATCTTTAGCGGTTTTGGGTCTTGATTTTGTACTAACTGCGCTAATGTTCTAAAGGTAGGATATAAATAATGAATTCTCGATCGGTCGAAATATTGGTAGGTGTGTTCATGGCACTGTTTCTCGCTGCCATGGCATTTTTGGTATTGAAAGCCAGCAACCTGACAAGTCTTTCGGGTAATCAGGGGTACGAACTCTCGGCTTACTTTGAGAATATAGGCGGTCTGAGAGCCAGAGCCCCAGTCACTGCCGGCGGGGTAAGAGTTGGTCAGGTGTCACGAATCGAATACGACGCTGAAACATTTCAGGCTAAAGTGACTCTGAGTATCGACGAGCAGTACAGTAGCTTTCCGGAAGACACCACTGCCAGTATTTATACAGCTGGGCTGTTGGGAGAGCAGTACATCGGGTTAGAGCCAGGTGCAGAGGATGTTGTGCTGATGCCTAATGACGAAATTACATTGACGCAATCTGCTCTTGTACTAGAAAGGCTAATCGGTCAAGTTTTACTCAATCGCTAACCCATTTCGAATGCCAGGTTATTGGTGGCCATGGTGCCTAACCGGGTGTTTATATAAGATTGTTGAACCGCTTTCGAGGATTAAGGACTTAATCATGAAAAACACGATTTTTGGAAACATGAAGTTGAAATACTTTTTGGCGACTTGCCTCATGTGCGTGTTTTCGTTTGCCGCCTCTGCAGCAGATGATCACCCGGCGCAAACCATGGTCGTTGAATCAACTTCCGATTTGCTCGAAGTGCTCAAAACGGAAAGCGAGCGCATCAAGAGCGATGAGGCCTTTCTAAAAGAACAGGTCGATAAGCATGTCGTTCCCTATGTTGATTTCAACACCATGACTAAACTTGCGGTCGGTAAATCCTGGAGAGACGCTGATGAAAAGCAACGGGTTGAGCTGGTTACTGAATTTCAATCGCTGTTACTTAATACTTATACGAATGCGCTAACCGAATACAGCGGAGAGTCTATCGAGTTTGAACCATTCAAGCCCGAGCGCCGGGAAGATCGCGCGGTGGTACGGTCGTCATTCAAGCAGTCTAATGGCAGCACCATTCCCGTACTCTACAAACTGCGGGAAAAAGAAGGTTGGCTCATTTACGATATCGAAGTTGATCAAATCAGTTTGGTCACCAGCTACCGTACGGCTTTTTCAAGCGAAATCGAAAAAGGCGGCATTGACGGTTTGTTGCAGACCATGAAAGACAAGAATGGCGAATCTTAGTGCGGCTAACATGACGACTGCCAGTTCAGCCTCTTCTGGGCATGGGTTCCAGGTTGCCGCACGCGACGGTACTATTTTCATCTCAGGCACGCTCGATTTCACTACGGCCAAGTCCGCCTTGGCCGCGGTAAACGAGCATCTCGTTGCACAGCTTAGTCCGCAATCAGGTACAGCAGCCGAAGCAGCCATTATCGATCTTGCCGGTGTGACCAGCAGCAATAGCGCGGCGCTCGCCCTAATGATTGAATGGCTGGCAGAAGCTCAGCGGGCTAATAGGGAATTGCAATTTCAGAATATTCCAGACTCACTTCGTCAGATTTCAACCGTTTGTCAGGTGGACAGCCTGATATAATTCCGCCCAGTCGCGCTTTAGGCGTCTGTGTGTGGAACTTCATTTTTCCGTATCATTTTTGCCCGTGACGCAGTTGCGCAGTGTTTTTGTACCTGCGCTGGTCGATCGAATTCGACCTTTTTTTGACAACGGCAAAGGTTTCAATGGACAAATTACTGATTGAAGGTAGCGCGCCTCTCACCGGGGATGTGAAAATTTCCGGTGCGAAGAACGCAGTGTTACCCATTTTGGCAGCAACGCTGTTGGGTAGCAGTGCGTCCCGTATCAGTAACGTGCCTCATCTGAACGATGTCACCACTACCATGTCGTTGCTGGCTCGAATGGGATGCCAGATTACGATGGGTGACAACATGGAAGTCTCTGTCGACCCTTCCACTATCAATGACTATACGGCGGCCTACGAATTGGTGCGTACCATGCGCGCATCCATACTCGTGCTTGGACCGTTGGTCGCTCGCTACGGACAAGCGGAAGTATCATTGCCCGGTGGCTGTGCTATCGGCGCCAGACCAGTTAACTTGCATATTGAAGGTTTGCGCGCGTTGGGCGCGGAGATTTCGATAGATAGTGGCTATATCCGAGCGCGGGCCGGTCGCCTACAGGGTGCGCGTATTGCCTTCGACATGGTGACCGTTACCGGCACAGAGAATTTACTGATGGCAGCAACGCTTGCCAAAGGCGAAACCGTGTTAGAGAACGCTGCACGTGAGCCAGAGGTGGTTGATTTGGCCAACTACCTTATCGCGATGGGCGCTAAAATCGAAGGCGCCGGCACGAGTACCATTACCATTCAGGGCGTTGATCAGCTCGATGGTTGTGCTTACAGCGTGGTGCCCGATCGTATCGAAACCGGCACGTTCCTCGTTGGAGCATGCGTTACCCGAGGCAAAATCCGCTGTCGTAATACGGTGCCGGAGAACCTGACTGCTGTGCTGGATAAACTGCGAGAATCCGGCGCTGAAGTGACCACCGGCGATGATTGGATAGCACTTGATACCCATGGAGAACGGCCTCAGTCGGTGAGCATCACCACCGCCCCCTATCCGGATTTTCCAACCGACATGCAAGCTCAATTCTGTGTTCTCAATGCCGTGGCCAGTGGTACTGCCAAGGTATCGGAAACGGTGTTTGAAAATCGTTTTATGCACATAAACGAATTGCAGCGCATGGGTGCAGATATGGCCATCGATGGAAATTCGGTTACCATTCGAGGCGTCGAACGCTTGCGAGGCGCACCGGTCATGGCCACCGATTTGCGTGCTTCGGCCAGTTTGATTCTGGCAGCGTTAGTGGCTGACGGTGAAACCACGGTTAGGCGTGTTTATCATATCGATCGCGGTTATGAGCGTATTGAAGAGAAATTTCATCAGCTTGGTGCAGATATTATTCGCGCACCGGATCGATAACGGTGAGTGTTTTAAACATCGCCTTATCCAAAGGCCGTATATTTGATGAAACTCTGCCGCTGTTCGCTGCGGCCGGCATCGAGCCGCTTGAAAGTCCGCAATCGTCTCGCAAACTCATCTTGCCCAGTAATCGGGACGATGTGCAATTCCTGATCGTACGCGCATCCGATGTGCCAACTTATGTGCAGCACGGCGGTGCGCACCTGGGCGTGGTAGGAAAAGATGTGCTTATGGAACATGGTGGCGATGGATTGGTTGAACCACTTGATTTACACATTGCAAAGTGTCGACTCATGGTCGCAGGCTTTCCGAATACAAACTTAAACGGCGCGCAGCGCTTGCGTGTTGCCACCAAATACGCCAACTGTGCGCGCGCACATTTTGCCAATCACGCAAGGCAAGTAGAGATCATCAAGTTGTATGGTTCGATGGAACTTGCGCCGTTGGTCGGTCTTTGCGATCTCATCGTTGATGTTGTCGACTCCGGTGCAACGCTTGCGGCCAATGGTTTAGAGCCGCTGGAACACATTGCCGATATTTCTTCGCGCATCGTTGTTAATCGCGCTGCGCTTAAAACCAATAATAGCCAAATCAGTGAGCTATTGACCAAACTCGATGCTGCGGTTCAGCAGACAATCGCTCAATCATAGAACTAACAAAGTAAGTATTAACACCATGGATAATAGAACCGACGACCTGCGCATAACAGGTACTCAAACCTTGCGTCAGCCGGATGAACTCATCGAGCTGATTCCAGTTACCAGCGATGTTGGTGAGGTGGTAACCAGTGCGCGTAAAGAAGTCAGCGCCATGCTTAAAGGCGAAGATGATCGTCTTGCAGTGGTTGTGGGCCCATGTTCTATACATGACCCTGATGCGGCTCGGGAGTACGCGAAAAATCTGTCTGCTTTAAAGAAGCAATACAGCAACGAGCTTTGCATCATCATGCGGGTATACTTTGAGAAACCGCGCACCACCGTCGGTTGGAAGGGTTTGATTAACGATCCGGATATGGATAACAGCTTTAATATCAATAAAGGCCTTGAGCAAGCGCGCTCGCTACTGTTCGATATAAATTCCATGGGGTTACCTGCAGGTGTTGAATACCTTGATCTGATCAGCCCGCAGTACATTGCAGATTTAGTCGGTTGGGGCGCCATTGGCGCGCGGACCACCGAGAGCCAGGGGCATCGTGAGCTAGCCTCTGGTTTGTCATGTCCGGTTGGCTTTAAGAACGGTACTGCTGGCAGTATTCAGATTGCAGTAGACGCCATTGGTGCAGCAACGCAGCCGCATAATTTTTTATCGGTTTCAAAGAACGGTCATTCCAGTATTTTTAAGACGGCTGGAAATCCGGATTGCCATGTCATTCTTCGTGGTGGAAAAAATAACACTAACTACGATGCGGCAAGTGTTGACGATGCGTGCGCATTGCTAAATAAAGCTGGATTGCCAGAGCGGGTCATGATCGATTGCAGTCATGCAAATTCGCGAAAGCTGCATGCGCGGCAAAAATACGTTTGTCGTGATATTTGTGCGCAGCTTACCGATGGTGATCATCGCATCATGGGTGTGATGATAGAAAGTAATTTGGTAGAAGGTGCGCAAAGCCCATCGGCCAAACCGTTAACGCGCGGACAAAGCGTTACCGATGCGTGTCTGTCGTGGGAAGATACAACCCCACTACTTGCACAGTTGGCTGAGGCTGTCAAAGCACGACGATCAGCCTGAGCCGATTTCAGCGTTGCATTTGAGTTGTCGTCGCATTTGATCACTCTATGAGTACCCCAACTTCTTATCGGCTTTGCGATATCGATCAGCATTGGCAAGCAACCGATCAGGCCACGCTGATTTTTGTTCGCGCTGCCGGTAAGGTTTTACTGATTCGAAAAAAACGCGGGCTAGGCGCTGGAAAAATCAATGGCCCTGGCGGCAAACTGGAGAAAGGTGAGTCAATTCAGCAGTGCGCTCATCGGGAAATCAAAGAAGAGCTTTGTATCGATGTAACAGAGTCTGTGTGTGTTGGTCGATTACGTTTTCAATTTACCGATGCGTATTCCCTTGATGTTCATGTCTTTATTGCCTCAGCCTTTGCTGGTACGCCGCAGGAAACAGCCGAAGCGGAACCGTTGTGGTTTGGTGAGTCCGAAATTCCTTACGATCAAATGTGGGCAGATGATCGACTGTGGTTGCCGCGCGTTTTGGCTGGAGAGACAGTCGATGGAAGGCTGATATTTGCAAAAGACGAGATGCTTGCGCATGAGCTTGTTTACAATCGCGCGTTGTTTCCCGTTGCCAAGCCTTGAGAGCGTGAAGCCGATCACAGAATAGGGCGACAGGCCTGCGTCTGCCAAAAGCTCCGACAGGCATTCATCAAGTTCGCAGAGATTACGCCGATTTTTTATAGGTTACCCGTGAAGGGTGTTTATAAGAAAGGCAGCCATGGCACGCTCATCTGATGCGGTATTCCCGCTTTCACTAATTAGAGATAAAGCATTCCAGATGCGTCAAATCAGACGCGTTATGTGGTTGACCCTGTTCTTCATTGTTCAGTCGACCATTGTCCTCGGTGTGCTCTACCACTTCCTGCTGGGCGAGTTGGTCAGTGGCACAGCGCCATTGCTGTTCGCATCGGAAGATTTGCAACGTCTTACCGAGAGTGTCCCCTCCACGAAAGAAGTCATGATGCGTTGGGTTATGGTGATGTTAGTGATTAACGCGGTTGTCACCTGCGCCATTGGCGTTTATATCATGCGAAAGCTGGGTAGCCCGTTACTGGCCATTCGACGTGCGTTAAATGAGCTGGGTGATGGCAACCTGGATGTGCGTTTGCGTTCTGGAGATGCTCGTGAGTTCGCTGAATTAACTGATGCGTTAAATCGTGCTGTTGAAAAAATGCAAGTCAAGATCGAAGAAGCACGGCAGCAAACCCGAATTCTGGACACATTGGAGCAACAACCTAAACCGGATGCGGAAGAAATTGAACAAGCCTTGGCCAAATGCCGTGATGTGCTTAATTTTTTCGATCACGGCAAAGTTGCGCATGGCGAACGACCAGCAGCCAACGGATAATCGGTAGCCTCGGATAACCACGATATGAATGTCTGTTTCCAGCTGCTACATGGCGTACGCATTATTGTTGTGCTGTGTTTGGCCTTTGGGTTTGTGCATAAAGCTCAGGCGAATAATGTAGATAAAGCCAGCTTCCTGCAAACGCCAGCGGCGGAGCATTATGAACAAGCGCTTGGGCTCATTCAAACGCAATCGTATAAGGATGCGTTGGCCTTGCTTAGAAGGCTTCAAGCGTATTACCCCGGCTTCGAAAAATTATCCGCAGTCCAGACACGAATAGCGGTATTGCAGGAGTCGGATGATGCACTGGTTGAATTAGGTCATTATCTGAACGCGCTGGATAAACGTGATGAAGGCGATGCGGTAGGGGCGCTGAGTGCGCTGGACTTTATTCTGCAGCAGTATCAGAACAGTACACTTGCCGATGATGCTTTGTATTTGAAAGCGTACATTCAAATTATGGATCGCTATGATTTCAATGCGGCACGAGCAACGCTTGAGCAACTACACCAACGTTTTCCCGAATCATCTTATGAGGACTCAGCCGACTACTTGAACGCGATTGCGTTAGAGCAGCTGGGTCGGACCGACGAGGCCAAGCAGGCACTTGAAGCGCTGCGCGATAGACACACCGCGTACAGTTTACCGTTTGGTTATAGCTGGCCTTCCGGGAATGTGCTGTCGCGTTATTGGTACGAACGTGCCGATCGACGACTCGACATAATGCACAAGCGGGATTCATCAGCGAGTCGGATGCGATCAAGGCAAACGCTCGATTCGGGTGATTTGAGTATCGGTGTGAATGTCGATGGTGTTGATTTGGAATTTACGCTGACGCCAAGCCCGCTCACTCGTAATACTGCGTGGCGTGATGGGCAAATGTTAGACCGCTCACCACCTGTTGCAGGTGTGTTTATTGGCAAGGTTGTAGGCGATGCTGAGTCGTGGGTTAGAGCGGTTGTGGTTGACGATACCATTAGCGGATTGGCCTTTGCGTTCGGACAAACTTATACGATGCAACCTGGCACCTTGATAGGTACGTTGGATTACTACAAACCGCGCAGCGCGAAAAACCGCGCCGCAGGTGTTGTTGATGCTGTTTCAACCGAGATAGGCGTTGGCAAAGATGCACTTGTAGCACCGCCGGCTTTGGGAGCTGCGAATGGCGGTAGTTCGGTAGCTACAGCCAAGAGTGATTTGCGCGTGGTCCCGGTTGCCATTGTTATCGATGCAGAGTTCGATCGTTATCATGGAGGTAATGGGTTGGTTGTTGCGCTTAATCAGCTTAACGTGGCCGACGGTATCTATCGTCAGTTTGGCCTTGCGTTGGCCATAGATGAAGTGCAAGTATTTAGTGATAACGATGCTAACCCTTTGTTGAATACACCCAGCACGCTGGAATCGTATCTTCTCGATTTCCGCGGCTATCGTCAGGACAATCGCACGCTGTTCAACGATAGCGTACTCACGTATCTGTTCACTGGAAAACAGCGCACCGACACCACTCTGGGCCTGGCCTGGATTGATACTTTGTGCAGAACCGATGGTTACGACGTCGGTATAACAACACCGAGCGCTATTGGCGAGGTGCTTTTAACGCATGAGCTTGGGCATTCGCTCGGTTCGTTGCATGATTCGGACACGAGTTGTAATCAGGACACCACAAAAATCATGTGGCCGCATATTTCTACCCGCACACAAGTTGATTTTAGCGCTTGTTCGAGTAACTCTGTTTCGGGTGCCCGCAGTAAGTCTTGCCTGAGTAATGCGGTGGATGTTGCATTGAACGCCAGCGAATCCAGTAGCGGGGTGCAATTTAGCATGACCAATCTTGATTCGAGCGTTAGTGTTGATGCCACGCTAACGCTTGAAACCAGCTACGCAGGCTTGCTTGACTATCCGGCTGGTTGCCATGAGGTTTCACCCACCAGTGCAAGCTGCGTCATTACTGAGCTTGGTGCTGGTGAGCAACGCTTACTGCAATTCAGTGCGCAACCCGGTCAAAGTGATTCATCAGCTCTGGTTACAGCTGAATTAAGTACCGTGGGTACAGTGGATTTTAATCCGGCCGACAACATTGTGTCTTACTCTATCGATACGTCGTCTATATCGTCAGAGCATTTGATTCTGTCGAGCAACGATACTTCGGCGATAACCGGTTCCGCGTCTGAGTCTGCCTCGGGCGGGTCCTTGTCTAAAACGAGTTTGTTCGTGCTGTCATTTATGCAGCTTATTTCTGCGCTAAAGCTGCACCGTGATAATCGTTCCGGCTAAGCTCGGAAATCACTGATTGAATTCAGGTCGCTCTAATAGTGTGGCCTGCATTTGCAACTCTTCGCCGTCGCGCAGTACCGTTAACGAGACATCGGTTTCGGGTGCTCTGCCGGATATCAGCAGCAACAGTGAATTGGCGTTATTGATCGGCTGACCGGCAGCAGCAATCACGACATCGTAGGGTTTCAAGCCAGCAAGATGTGCAGGGCTACCTTCTAGCACCCCGGTAATAACAGCGCCTTTATCAACGTTTTTATTCAGGCCGGGATACATCTGCAAGTCATCGGCACCAATGCCCAGCCAGCCGCGGATCATGTGACCATTGGCAATGAGTTGAGGCACGACTTGTCGCAGAAGCTTGGCTGGAATAGCAAAGCCAATGCCTTCCGCGCCGTTATCTCTGAGAAAAACGGCGGTATTGATTCCAACCAGCTCGCCGTCTGGATTGATTAAGGCGCCGCCCGAGTTACCGGGGTTTATCGCCGCATCAATTTGAACAAAATTTTGCCATGCACTTGCTCCAGCAACGCGACGGGCAGTTGCACTGACGATCCCCTGAGTGATGGTTTGACCCACACCAAACGGATTGCCAATGGCCAGCACAATATCGCCCACCCGCAAGCTGATATCCGACGTAATATCAACAGCGGGAAGATTGTCTGCCGCAATGCGCACCACGGCTAAATCGGTTTCTGAATCTTTGCCGATAATTTGAGCGGTATGGAGTGAGCCATCGCTGAGCACGATATTGATCTCATCGGCTTTTTCCAGCAGATGCCAGTTGGTCAGAACAAGCCCTGATGAATCGATTATTACGCCAGAACCTTGGCTCGTGCTGCGTCTTTCCCGCGGCGCAATCGTTGGAATTTGTTCGTCTCCCTGAAAAACCTGCACGGGCGACTTGTATATGGTTTCGCTCGAATACAGACTGACGACCGACGGAGCCACTTTCATGATGCCTTGGTGGTAAGAGTCTTTCGAGTAGCGGACAGTTTCGTTGGCGTCAGTGGTGGCAGTCGATCCATTGCTCAGCGAGGTGGGCAAGTCGCTGAGTGCTGGCACTGTGTGAAACAATCCCAGCCCCACGCCGACGCCGCCCAAAATACAAAGCAGGATAAAAAACAGCTTTTTCAGTGTAAATTACTCCCATAATTTAGCTTGAACGATCAAATATGGAACAACGTGACCACGTGGTTGATTATATCAACCGAACGCTCGACATCGGCAGCATCACCGATTATTGCCCAAACGGGTTGCAGGTGGCCGGTCGCGAAGAAATAAATCATATTGTGAGCGGTGTGACGGCCAGCAGCCGTTTCCTGAAAGCCGCAATCGATGCAAATGCCGATGCGGTACTGGTTCATCACGGCTACTTCTGGAGCGGTGAATCACCTGTACTCACGGGCATGAAGCTCAAGCGTATCCGCACATTGCTCAATAACAACGTGTCGTTATTGGCTTATCATCTGCCGCTAGACGTTCATCCTGAGCTCGGCAATAACGCCCAATTGGCAAAACGCTTCGGGTTCGAGGTTGAAGGCCGAGTTGCCGCAAGTGGTACTGAGGGCTTGTTGTTTCATGGCAGGCTCCCCAGACCTATGGCGAATACTGATTTTATTCGTCATATTGCCGGTGTATTAGGGCGTGGAGTCACCGCTGTGGGGCGTAGCGACCGACCCATTGAGCGGGTTGCATGGTGTTCTGGAGGCGCGCAGCGCTTTTTGCCGCAGGCGGTGGAATTGGGTGTGGACGCTTATATCAGTGGGGAAATAAGCGAACAAACCACGCATGAAGCCCGTGAAAATCAGGTGTTATTCATTGCCGGAGGGCATCACGCAACCGAGCGATTTGGTGTGCAGGCACTTGGCGAAAATTTGTCGGAACAACTACAGTTAACTCATCAGTTTATTGACGTCGACAATCCGGCCTGAAATCTGACTAAATCCGAGGACAACAATTGCCCTCGATCGCCTGATTCGACCCGCTTGTGTGGTAATCTTGTGGGTTGCATCGGCGGGGTGATTCTTGCAATCGAAACAGCCCTGACCAACGAATTCTAGTATTAAGTGGAGTTGTCGCATGAGTGCGAAGAAAAACGCGGCCGACGGAAGTCGGGCTGCTGTTGATAGTTCCATATCAACGGAAGGGTTGGACCCCAAACGCCGTCGCCTTCTGGTGGGCGGAATGTCTGCAGTGGGTGGGCTTGGCGCAGGCGCGCTGGGCGTGTCTATGCTCGCATCTATGTCACCCAGCGCACGTGCCAAAGCGGCTGGTGCGCCTGTGGAAGCCGATATCAGTAAGCTGGCACCGGGTCAGTTGCTCACGGTAGAGTGGCGCGGCAAGCCGGTTTGGATTGTTCGCCGTACAGAACAGGCTCTGGCCTCGTTGAATTCTGTTGCCGATCAGCTCAGCGACCCTGATTCGGTCGAAGAGCAGCAGCCGGCCTATGCGCAGAACGCAACCCGTGCCGTCAAAGACGAATACCTGGTTGTGATTGGTATCTGTACCCATCTGGGTTGTTCGCCGACATACCGACCTGAGCTGGCTGCGCCCGATTTGGGCAGTGATTGGGAAGGCGGATTTTTCTGTCCTTGTCACGGTTCAAAGTTTGATATGGCCGGACGCGTTTATTCTGGTGTTCCAGCGCCTACCAATCTTGAGATTCCACCGTATATGTATATGGATGATAATCGCATCTTGATTGGTGAAGACCAGGGGGCAGCGGCATGAGCAGTACACAGGGTAATGGCAGTGGCCAGAGCGGCGGTAATGGCGGCTTGATAGGGTGGATTGATGAGCGATTTCCGCTCACCAAAATGCTCGAGGAGCACGTCACCAAATACTATGCACCAAAGAATTTTAATTTCTGGTACTACTTTGGCGCACTCTCTTTATTGGTTCTGATCATTCAGGTCGTAACCGGTATTTTCCTTACCATGAACTACAAGCCAGATGGCGAACTAGCGTTCAAATCGGTTGAATACATCATGCGCGACGTTAACTTCGGTTGGCTTATTCGCTATATGCATTCAACTGGTGCCTCGTTGTTTTTCGTTGTGGTGTACCTGCACATGTTCCGCGCCTTGCTTTACGGTTCCTACAAAAAGCCGCGTGAGCTGTTATGGATATTTGGCATGCTGATCTATGTTGTGCTCATGGCAGAGGCTTTCATGGGCTATCTGTTGCCTTGGGGCCAAATGAGCTACTGGGGTGCTCAGGTTATTATTTCGTTGTTTGGTGCCATACCGTTTGGCATTGGTGACGCGGTAACGCTGTGGTTGAAAGGTGATTACATCGTTTCTGATGCAACCCTGAATCGATTTTTCGCATTACATGTTATTGCGGTACCTCTGGTACTTATCGGACTGGTAGTAGCGCATATTCTGGCGCTGCATGAGGTGGGTTCCAACAACCCCGACGGCATCGATATCAAAGCGAACAAGAATGCTGAAGGCATTCCTCGCGACGGCATCCCGTTCCACCCGTACTACACGGTCAAGGATTTATTCGGCGCCTGTGTTTTCTTCCTGGTGTTTTTCGCGATCGTTTTCTTCGCCCCTGAAATGGGTGGTTACTTTCTCGAACACGCTAACTTTGTTCCGGCCGATCCGCTGAAAACGCCTGAACACATTGCACCGGTTTGGTATTTCACACCGTTTTACGCCATATTGCGTGCAGTGCCCGACAAGCTGATGGGTGTAATGGCAATGGGTGCAGCCATACTTGTGCTGTTCTTTTTGCCCTGGATCGATCGCAACCCGGTTCGCTCGATTCGCTATCGTTCAATGGCTTACAAAGTTCTGCTGTTCTCGTTTGCTATTTCGTTTATCGTGCTTGGCTACTTCGGTATGCAAGCGCCTACACCAACAGGTACGTTTATTTCGCGCCTCTGTTCGTTGATTTACTTTGGCTTTTTTGTGGGGTTATTTTTCGTCAGTAGGTCTGAGAAAAATAAACCATTGCCGGAGCGAGTAACATGATGATAGCCCTGACTAAAACAGTGAAAACCAAAGCATTAAAAGCGAAAGCACGAAAGATAGGTCTGGCCGTTGCCGCCGCAGCGCCTTTGATGTTGTGCGCGGTGTCTCCGGTTCAGGCCGCAGGTAGTGGCTTTCCGCTGGAAAGCCCACAAATCGACACCAGTAAGAAAAAGGTATTGCAGCGCGGTGCCAAAGCCTATGTGAATTACTGCATGGGCTGTCATACTGCCGATTATCAGCGTTACAGTCGGCTGGCAAAAGATCTTGGCTTGAGCGAAGACGATGTTGTCAACAATCTGATTTTTACTACCGATAAAGCGGGTGAAACAACCAAAGTCGGCTCATTGATGAGCAATAACATGTCTACCGATTACGGTCGAAAGGCGTTTGGAGTTGTTCCACCGAATTTAGCCCTGACGGCGCGTTCTCGTGGTGAAGACTGGATCTATACCTATCTGAAGACGTTTTATCGAGACGACAGTCGAGGTGGGGTGGGTGTTAACAATCTTGTCTATCCGGGTGCTGCCATGCCGCATGTATTGTGGGAGCAACAAGGTTGGCAGGAGCCCATATACGAAGGCGAGGGCGAAGACAGGCACTTTGTCGGCTTCAATCAGGTCACTGAAGGTACGATGTCTGCGCAGGAATACGACTCGCTTATCATAGACATCACCACATTCTTGTCGTACATGGCCGACCCGATAAAGCAAACACGGCACCGCATTGGTATGATCGTCATGCTGTTTCTGCTTGTGTTGACGATTATTTCGTACTTCCTGAAAAAAGAGTACTGGAAAGACGTCGTCTAGGCTTCTCACGTGTACCGCCAGGCTTGCCTGGCGGTTTTGCTGTACTTAACTAACTATTTCAGGGGTTAACATTGACAGCATCAGGTAATCGCCGAGCGGTAATGACGATGTTCTCCGACCCGGATTGCATTCATAGCCATCGGGTGCGTCTTGTGCTGTCGGAAAAAGGTATTCAGGCCGAGATAGAGTCGTGCGACCCTGACAATAAACCTGAAGATCTCGTTCAACTGAATCCCAGCAACAGCTTGCCAACGCTGATCGATCGAGATCTGGTTCTATACGACGCCCGAGTGGTAGTAGAGTACCTGGATGAGCGCTACCCGCATCCGCCGTTTATGCCTGTCGACCCGGTATCGCGGGCGCGAACGCGATTGGCACTTTTTCGAATCGAATCAGACTGGTATGCTTTCTTACCAGCGTTGGAAGCTGGAGGCGAGCTGGCTGAAACGGCTCGGCACCAAATGGCTGAATCGTTAACGGCAGCAGCAGATGTGTTTGCAGCTATGCCGTATTTTTTGAGCGACGATTTTTCCATGCTGGATGCGACGCTTGCGCCATTACTGTGGCGATTGAATCACTATGGTGTTGAGTTACCCGCCGCCGCCGCGCCCATAGTTGAATACACCAAGCGAGTGTTTGATCGTCCTGGCTTTCAGGCGAGTTTGACCAACCGTGAAAGAGAACTGGGTTGATGATATCCAATAGGCCTTATCTAATCCGTGCGCTCTATGAGTGGATAGTGGATAACAATCTGACGCCTCACATGTTGGTTGATACCGCCAACGAGTCGGTGGAAGTACCTCGTGCGTTTGTTGAAAATGGTCGCATCATTTTAAACGTGAGCCCCGAAGCAACGCATTCTCTGGTACTGGGTAACGACGCCATTACCTTTAATGCACGCTTCAGTGGGACAGCCATGGATGTCAACGTACCCGTATCCAGCGTGTTGGCAATTTACGCGCGAGAGAATGGGCAGGGCATGATGTTCGGCGAGCAAGATGAAACACCGCCCGATCCAGAGCCGGGTAATGGCACCGAGAAATCGTCAGCGCCAAGCCAGATTAAACGACCGAATTTAAAAATTGTTAAGTAGTCTGGCGTTCTGTGCGTTTGCATCCTGTCCAACAGCAATATCCAGCAGCAAGGTCGAGCAGTAAGGTCGAGTTGGCCTAGTCCAGCACGGCGTTCTGAGTCCACACGAGTTGAAACTCGTTCACCCGGTGCACTGATACGTTTTCCAGTGGCAACGCTTGCGTGTTTTGATCACAATCGTCTGTTGTTCTATATCGGCTTACTCCCACCACATCAATTCGCGCTAACTGCCGGGCGTCGCCAAGCTTTTGCAGATAGTGCAAGACGGTGCGTTTGAGTTTGCGCTGTTTCTTCCAGTCAACGGTTTCTGTTGCGTTGCCATGAAATCCGCTGGCGCGAAAACGCACTTCGATAAATATTAGTGTGTGGCTGATGTTATCGAACATGATCAGATCGATTTCACCGAGCCTGCAATAATAGTTTTTCTGCACAGTTTCCAGGCCTTCGCTTTGCAGAAACTGACAAACCATGTCTTCAATCGAACGACCGAACTCTGTGAGTTGCACATTGACCTCCTTGTCAATTGCGATGAGTTTAACTAGATGAAATTCAACAAGTAAATTAAACGAGTAAATAAACGGGCAAACTAAACTAGTTGGTTAAATAAGCTCAACTGCCACCGGAGCGAATATCAGGTAGCGACTCAGCATCAACCCGCTTAACCCCAACGGATACGCCCTCCTGGTATTGGGCCCAATCGAGATGGCGGCGAATATACCCCGAACCAGACAGTTCAAGATCACCCGTGAATCCTTCCAGTCTGCCGCCACGACCAAGCTCGGACAGGTTGTTAATCACCTTATATGCATCTGCGCCTAGCGCATAGAGTTTTGAATAAGCGCCGTCGGCATTGGGGAAATTGGCCAGAATCTGCTGACGCAGAGGGTCTTTTTGCATTGACTTGCGCAGCACCCAAGGTGCATCGGGATAGAAAATGGAATTCAGATCGCGGTTTTTCTTAATGTCGTCATCGGAACCTGCAACGCGTGAGGTACCGAGCCTTGGCACATCGACCGCATGAAAGAAATCCAACTGAGGTCGAACCGAGCGGGCTTGTTCGGAGCTGATCGCAAGAAAGATGACATCAACGTCTGGTCGAATGTCGGGTTCAAAGAATAATTTCGAATCGATGGCTCTTGAGAGCTGTTTAAATCGCGCATCGCTTTGCGTGATTTGCAACGCGTCTCTGATTTGTTGCGAATAGTCGTATTCATCTTTTGGTAGTACGGCCACGTGGACTACATCCCCGCCATAAGCGAACATGGCGTCCTGAAATGCGCGCGCTTCGCGATCGCCACGTGAATCGTCGGCTTGCAGCACAACGGCGTTCTGTAACGATAATCCAATTGCGCGAGATGCAGCTGCACGCGCTTCATCTTCTGGTGCCAGACCAAATTGAATGATGCTGGTCGGGCCGCTACCGTAGGTTAGTGAGGCATCGACCGTGTTTAACGTAACCGTTGGAATAGTGGTATCGCGCAACGTCACTATCGCCGAGACAGCCTGTTTGCGCAGTGGCCCTATAACGGCATCGGCTCCATCGGCAATGGCATTTTCATACGCCGCTCTGGCATAACCGGGGTTCGCGCCCACGTCGTAAAAACGCAGCGAGGGTGTATCGAGTCGATCAGAAAATTGATGAGCGGCTACGATGCCATCGCGGATAGCGCCTGCAACACTGGTCATACGATCTGCTGACAATGGCAGCAATACCGCAATGCTGTTAATGATTCCGTCGGATGTTGTGGCGAAATCGCCGGTTGAATCACTGGCATAAATTTGTGGCAGGAAGCGACTGTTGGCCGGGTGCGTGGCATACAGCTCGCTCCACTGATCAAGGTTCTGCGAACGAAGTTGTGGATTGCTGCCTGAATCGGCGTTAACCATGGCCAACGCAATCCACCCCTGATAAGTGTCTCCGCGAACATTGGTGGTGAGCGTACGCAATCGCGACACTGGCTGCGTGGTTAACATCGCCCAGATTTGCTGGTGGTTCTGGTCGATAATGTTCACATCCGACACTTCATTTTCCAGCTCTATTCTGGCAACGAGCTCATTATCTGGGTCGTCCAGACGGTTGAACGATTGCGCCCGAGTTTCATAGACTCTGGCGCGGTCTAGTGAGGATGCGATGGTGGCTGGGTCTGGCAGTGCGGCAATCGCCTCTTGCGGCTGGTCGCTGAACATCAGGCTTTTCGCCGCCACGATGTCACGACGGTGTTGTAAGTCCTGGGTTGCCATAACCTCTGGTAAATCGGCCAGTTTCACAAGCCCAGGTTCCAGCATCGCGCGATCAAACAGAATTTCTGCAGCGATCAGCTGATATTCCTGCCGAGCGTCAGCTGTCGTGGCACGTTTGGCCCGGTTGGAGTAGAAATCTGCTGCTTCCTCGGCTTTACCCCTGTTAAGCATCCGCAGGGCTTTGCTCTCTGTTACTCTGCCATTGAATGGGTTGGTCGGTTGTTTTGGTGCGGATACGCACCCAGCGAGTAGTGCCAACGAAAATAGCAGCGCTGTGTAAAAACTTCTGTTAGGCATATGCGTTTTATCAAGTAGCCGATGTGACAAACCTAAAGCATACTCTGTACGTGGTGGCGACGCCAATTGGTAACCGTGACGATTTGTCAGGAAGAGCCATAAAAACGCTTCAATCGTGTTGTTGTATCTACGCTGAGGACACTCGACACAGCCGCCCGTTACTTCAGTATCACGGCATTGACACGCCTATGCGCTCTTTGCATGAGCACAACGAGTCTGCAAGAGCGGATGCGATTATTGCCCAGCTGGAATCGGAAGGCTCGGTTGCGATCATCAGCGATGCTGGCACGCCACTCATTAACGACCCGGGCTATCGGATTGTTCAAGCGTGTCAGATTGCCGGCATATCCGTGTCGCCAGTGCCTGGTGCCAGCGCATTAATCGCAGCGCTGAGCGTTGCTGGAATTGCGACCGATCGATTCCTCTACGCTGGGTTTCCACCGGCAAAATCCATGGCCCGAAAACGCTGGTTACAAGCTCTGGTACAACAAAGCTGTACGCTGGTGTTCTACGAATCTCCGCACCGAATCCTTGCCAGTCTTGCCGATATCGCTGACGTGTTCGGTGCTGAAAGGGAGTTAACCCTGGCCCGCGAGCTGACCAAAAAGTTTGAAACTGTTTTTCGTGCGCCTTGTGCTGATGTCTTACAGCGGTTGCTTGATGACCCGCAGCAACAACGCGGTGAGTTCGTTTTGGTGTTGGCTGGTGCGCAACAAACTGATGTGGCTGACCATGAAGAAATAAATTCAACCATGGTGACGCTGCTCAAGCATATGCCGCTGAAAACCGCTGCGAAAGTCGCGAGTGAGTTAACCGGTGCTTCGAGGAAGCTTGCCTACGAAATAGGCGTTGTTATCAATAACGCTGAATAAGGCTCGTTTTGCTTGACCGCTGATACTACAGTGGCTTGCTGACGCATTGTTGAGACACGCTAATCGCGTAACGGTGTACCATGTCGTTGGAGTTGGCCAGATCATCGCTGCAACGTTTGTTGTGGAGGAAAGTCCGGGCTCTATAGGGTAAGGTGCCAGGTAACTCCTGGGGGGCGTGAGCCTACGGAAAGTGCAGCAGAGAGCAGACCGCCTACGTGGGCCTGATTGCTATCAGGTTCGCCGGTAAGGGTGAAAGGGTGCGGTAAGAGCGCACCGCGCTGGTGGCAACATTCAGCGGCATGGTAAACCCCACCTGGAGCAAGACCAAATAGAGGGATATAGGCGTGACCCGCGCTGTCCCCGGGTAGGTCGCTAGAGCATCGTGGTGACGCGATGCCCAGATGAATGATGGTCCAAGACAGAACCCGGCTTACGGCCAACTCCTTTTTCTCTCAGGTTGCTCACATCTGCCGCTGATGGCGGCCAATCGGTTATGCCGATTCTCCTTTCTTGATTTCTTCAACTCCCGTCTGGCTAGACTAAAGGTTAAGAATCGCTGTTATTGCTGTTCGAGACGATAAACAGCGAATAACATGGCGTTACAGGATTCATACGCGCACGTATGAATATCGATAACGGCGAGTAGCCAACAGGTAAATGTAATGAATAAATTTTCGGCGATTTTGATACCCCTGATTATGCTAGGGGTGGTTGGTTGCTCTAGCAGTAGCAGTAGCAGTGGCAGCGATGAGGATGGCACTACAGACGCAACAACTGGCGAGACCACAGGCGAGACCACAGGCGAGACCGGCGGTGAAACAACTGGTGGCGATACAACTAGCGGAGCAGGCGCGCAAGGTGCGAACCCGGGTGCTGTTCCTAACGTGTTGGCTGAAATTACAACATTGGATGTCACCAGTATTGATGCACCACGTGGACATAAAGTATTTGCTGGTAATGAAATAAGAAATGCGTTTCCGGGTTTAGAAGATCTGGTTGAAAATGCCTATTTCAACGTTGATTTTCCATGTACCGGTGAAGGTGTGTTTGAGGCTTATCCTGCGCCACAATTTCAAAACTTTGCCAATCCAGTAAGCGGTAATTTCACTTGGGGATCGGCGTCTGCGACGGATGAAGACGATACGGTATTTTTCGACGGCCAGGGTATTTTGACAGGGTCGCAGGATCACGGCCTGGGTGATGGCAGTTTTTCTGTTGATAACATTGTCAACGGTGACTTGATTGTCGGAACAGCGGTGCTTGAAATGCTGGTTGTAACACGCATTGTGCAGTACGAAGCCTGCGAGTAGTCTTATCTATTTAACCTGACTTTCGATCGAAAGGTCGAAAGCGCTGCACTACTCATCACGCATTACGCATCATGCACTACGCATTAAACGTAGCCTCATTTCAGAGGCTGCGTATCACCGATTGATTGCCAGTTAATCGTATTTCCCCTATAAGCACCGCTAACCAAGCGATAATGGGCGACAATCCGGTACTGCGTCACAATATACGCTTATTCGCTCACTTGCTCGTGTCGAAATTGCCCGGAAATTGAGGTTGTCGCACAACCATTGGAGACGACTTCATTACACTGTTCCGATTACTGCTCTGTCATGCATTGATAGCGCAGAATAGCGCCTGGACCGAGCGACTTAACAGTAGACTCAAATAATGAAACTATCAATTGAAACTGTGTTCCTGTGTGGTGTTCTCGGCCTTTGGTCGATGTCTGCACTGGCCCAGCAAGCATCCACGCCAAGCGATCAGAAAAACGAAACCGACCCTGTCTATCTATTCAACGAAATCTGTTATACGCAAGTACCGCAGGTTGAGAAAATACAGGACATGGCCAAACGCTTTGCCTGGGTGCCTATGGGAGGCGAAGATTTGCAGCGGTTCACAACCGTTAAAACCCCATCCTTGCTCGATGGTTGGGATATCAGACTGGCAGAGCGTATTTATCGGCTTGGCATTGTTCAGTCAGAACCCAGTGACAGTTTTATCGATACCTTTCCTGATATGGCAACGGGCGTTGCTACCAGCTGCACCATGGTGCTCGATGGTCAGGATGATGCTCAAACCATTTTTGATCGGATGAACGTGATGGTCGGTAAAGAGCCAAGCACTCAAGATGTACCTGAGGGTCAGCTACTGACCACGACATGGGCCGGTGGCAACGACACGGTAAAAGTGTTTGTTTTCCTGAAAACCGACGCTATCGATCGTGCGAATTTAATGAATGTCACTATCGTCACCAAATAGTTGTATTTGCTGATTGGAAATACGGAGGCCAATAAATTGAATTTTGCTCAACAACCTGAACAGTCTCATCGTTATTCTGGCAAGGCTGCTACGGCTGTAATCTTATGGTTATTGCAGTGTTCCCAGGGCTTTGCACAACCTTTAGACCCTGTTGAAGAGCTTATTTTCTTCGGCCAGAACGATCACCTCATTATGGATCGCGGCGGGCCGGTTGATCAGGTTGGCGATGTCAATGGTGATGGTCTGGACGATATTATTATCGGTTCAGGCGTGGGTGGTGTTCGCGTCGTGTTCGGTCCAACCAACGGCAGTAACGGCAGGCTCAATATTCAGCAAATTAACGGTAGCAATGGATTCAACATCGCTCACGATTCGGTGAACTTATCGTATGTATCCGGTATTGGCGATTTGAACGATGATGGCTTTAATGATGTGTTGGTCGGCAGCTTGGGCGGTGCTCATGTTGTATTTGGTAAGCGCGACGGATTTGCCAGCACCATAAGCCCAGATGACTTTAACGGTCGTAACGGGTTTAGTTTCGATTCGCCCGTAACATCGGTCAGCGATGCGGGCGATGTCAACGGCGATGGCATCGTCGACATTATAATTGGTAACCCTACCGGCGGTGCTAACGGTTTGCCAGCTGCGGGCGTCAGTTATGTCATCTTTGGTCAACGAGCTGCATACCCTTCCATCTTACGTCCGGCCGATCTGGATGGCTCGAATGGCTTTGTTGTGCTTGGTACCAACCGGGAAGATCGTAGCGGAAAGTTTGTCGGTGCTGCTGGTGACTTTAATCACGATGGCGTAGACGATTTCATGATTGGTGCGCCGAACAAAACACAACAAACCAGTGCCGAAGTAGGCGAGGCTTATGTTCTCTATGGTCGTGCTGGCGGTTTTCCGTCTGCCATAAGTTTGAGCGATATCGACGGTCGCAATGGCTTTGTTTTCAAGGGCAGTAACATTCAGGATCTTGCTGGTAGCGCGGTAACCGGAATCGGTGATTTAAATCATGATGGCATTACCGACATTGCAATAAGTGCCCCTGGTAAAGGACCATTCGGGTCGCCGAGCGATTACCCGGGCGAGGTGTATGTGTTGTTTGGCGGGCAATTCAACGGGGTGGCAATTGTTACCGAGCAAAGTCTGAACGGTAGTAATGGTTTCGTTGCGCGAGGCATCCGAGGCGGAGTGGTTCCGATAGAAGTCGATCAGGCAATCTGGGGTGATTTGGCGGGCACATCGGTTGATGGTGCGGGTGATTTTAATAACGATGGTATTGACGACTTATTAATCGGTGCTTCACACACGATCATTAATCCGCGTCGTAAAGGCGTTGGGCAAATCTATGTTATCTACGGTACTACCACCAGTTTTCCTGCACGTTTTAATTTAGCCGACCTTGATGGTGATAACGGCTTTCGCATTAATGGCATTGGCACGACAGATTACTTTGGTGTTTACGCCCGAAAAGCCGGTGATTTCAATGCCGATGGACGAGACGATATCATCGTTGGTGCGTCAGGCCAGGGCGACAGCTATGTGATCTACGGTCGCGACCCTTGGGCAGCTGTACAAGCGCCGCCAAACCCCGTTGCGCTTAACGACGCCACCACGGCGGGTTTTTTACCCATCGCGTTTAATCCTCTACCTAATGAAGCGCCGTTAAGTTTCAACGAGCTGGATGACCCAACCGGGCCAACGCCACTGCCGCCCGAAACCCCCGTTTTACTGGGCGACCCTGCAACGCCTGGGAACATACCGGCCAATATTGTTGAGACGGTTTTGCCTTTGCGACCGTCAACCAGCACACCCGAACCCGAGCCAGAGCAGGAGTCCGAACTGGTACCTGAGTCTGAAGGTGAGCCGATTGTAAACACCCCGGTAGTTAGTACACCGGAAGAGGAAGTGTTGCCTCCCGGTCAAGAGCCTGTGACCGATGGCGATACCAATGCACCTGTCACCGATGCGGCCCCCGAAACCGGGACTCAAAGTGATGTTGTCACTATCGGTGCCATGGGTTGGCCAATGGTTGTGTTTTTCCTGCTGTATTTAGGCATTCGACGCAGGGCATAACACGCTTTACCTGCTAAAGTTCAATGGGTCCTTAAGTTTGGTGAGATAGTCGATTGAATAAGTTGCCTAATTCGATTGAAGGTCGCGACGCACAGTCGCACCTGCACGGTTATACCAACGCGCGCATGCACCTCGACATGGGTCCCATGATTATCGAGCAAGGCAGCGGTGTTCACGTGTGGGATAACGCCGGTAATAAGTACATTGAAGCTATGTCCGGGCTGTGGAGTACGGCGCTGGGTTTTAGTGAGCAGCGCCTGATCGATGTTGCCACTCAGCAAATGCAAAAGTTACCCTACTATCACACGTTCACGCACAAGGGCCACAGTCAGGCTGCTGAGCTTGCGCATAAACTTGTCGACATCGCGCCTGGCAACATGAGTAAAGCTTTTTTCACCAACTCAGGTTCAGAGGCGATTGATACGGCAATCAAGCTCATCTGGTATCGATCCAACGCGCTCGGAATGCCGGAAAAGAAAAAAATTCTCACCCGAAACCGCGCCTACCATGGCGTTACCACAGCTGGTGCGTGTTTAACCGGTTTACCTGCCAATCAGGCCTCCTTCGACTGCCTGGTACCCGTGGTGCGTCTCACTTGTCCACACTATTGGCGGGAAATGCAGGAAAACGAAACCGAGCAGGCATTCGCCAGCCGCTTGGCCCGGGAGCTCGACGATGCCATTGTTGCTGAAGGTCCAGATACGGTAGCGGCTTTTTTTGCCGAACCGGTTCAGGGTGCGGGTGGTGTTGTGGTTCCGCCAGACACCTATTGGCAGAAAATGCAGGCAGTGCTCAACAAGCACGATGTCTTACTGGTGGCCGATGAAGTTATTTGCGGGTTTGGGCGAACGGGTAATATGTTCGGTTGCGAGACATACGATATCAAGCCAGACATGATGACCTTGTCGAAACAACTCACATCATCTTACTTGCCGGGATCTGCGCTGTTGCTTAACGATCACGTGTTCGAAGCGATTGCCGATGAAAGCAATCGTGTAGGCGTGCTTGGACATGGGTTCACCGGTGGTGGCCATCCCGTGGTTTGTGCTGTGGCAAACGAGACCATTCGTATAATCGAAGAAGAAGATCTGGTTGCACGGGCAAGCAAAGTTGGCAAGCATTTAATTGCCGGGCTGAAGCAGTACGAGTCGCATCCGTTAGTGGGTGAGGTGCGTGGCGTGGGGCTCATTGCCGCAATGGAGTTGGTGACAGATAAATCGAGCAAGGTTGCGCTGGAAAAGGTCGGGCAGCTGGGCGCCATGGCGGCCAAGCAGGCCACCGCCAACGGTTTCATTACGCGAAATATCATGGATTCCATGGCTTTTTGTCCACCGTTGATTATCTCGACCAATGAGGTCGATGACTTACTCGAACGGGTAGGTAAGACGCTCGACGCATTACTCCAGGAATTGGGTTCATCGAGCGTAAATTGAGCAGTCAAAGAGCCTGTTTGATCATTTTTTTTTCAGTTGATTGCAAAATATTTTGCAACGTTATGTGATGAGCGTCGCAAGTTTGACTAGGTTCGGATAACTTCCTCAAGTCGAATCTACATAAATGCTCTAACTAACTGATTTGTATAGTGACAATTTCTGCCCCTAAGTCATTGTCTTTTAAAGCAAAAACAACACGTTATCACGTCGATTTGCATTGACCATCCATGATCGTGTCCGTATAGTGGCCCTCAGTGCTTTTTAGTGGTTGCAAGTGGGGTCAAAGGCTTTTTTAAGTCCATAAATCGATGTTCCGTGGGATTTCCAAGCTGACAGTTGATGCGAAGGGGCGGCTTGCCATGCCCAAGCATCATCGCGACCGCCTGGAACAGGATGGGGTTACCCGACTCATGGTGACAGTCGACCCGTCGCATTGCTTGTTGATTTACCCGATGCCTGAGTGGTTGGAAATTGAACAGAAGCTGATGAGCGCGCCGAATACCGACCCTCGAATTCGAACCATGCAACGACTCTATGTCGGTTATGCAACTGAGGTTGAGTTCGACGTCAACGGCAGAATATTGCTGCCAGCGGCCTTGCGCGAATACGCTGGCATAAAGAAAAAGACAGTGTTAATCGGCCAGGGCAAAAAGTGTGAATTGTGGAGCGAGGAATCGTTCGAAGCAGCATCTGAAGCCTGGCCTGAAGATATTGCTGATGTTGATCTGGCGAGTACGCCGGATGTCATACAGACCCTGTCGCTTTAATGAGTTCTGGCACGCATGTGTCGGTGCTGCAGGCAGAAGCGGTGGATGCGCTCAATATCGCGCCCGCCGGAAAGTATATCGATGCTACCTATGGCCGCGGCGGGCATAGCGGCAGCATCATTGAGCAATTGGGTAACGATGGGCGCCTGTTGGCGATAGATCGAGACCCGGATGCAATAGCCGACGCAGAGCGGCGATTTGAAGGTGACCAACGTTTCAGCGTTGCCAATGCAAACTTTTCGCAGCTTGATGAGGTTGCACTGCAGCACGATTGGCTGGGTAATGTCGATGGTTTGCTACTCGATCTGGGTGTGTCTTCACCACAGCTCGATGTTGCTGAAAGAGGGTTTGGTTTTTCTCGCGATGGGCTGCTCGACATGCGCATGGATCCATCAACTGGGGTTTCAGCTGCCGAATGGTTAGCTGATGTGAGAGTAGAAGATTTAGTGTTCGTGCTTAAAACTTATGGTGAAGAGCGCTATGCGCGCAGGATAGCAGCGGCCATTGTGGCAGCGCGCGATGCTGCGCCGATCACGCGCACTCTGCAATTGGCAGAGATTATAAAAGCGGCCCATCCTCGGTGGGAGCGACACCATCATCCTGCAACGCGCAGCTTTCAAGCCATCCGCATTTATATCAATGGTGAGCTTGATGCCATCACTCAAGTGTTGGCCAAAGCAACGTCTGTTTTAAAAGTGGGTGGTCGTTTGGTTGTTATCAGTTTTCATTCACTGGAAGACAGGTTGGTAAAGCGCGCCTTGCGTGCACCTGCACCACCAGCAGATTTGCCCCGTCATTTGCCGTTACCACCATCTGACCCGCACCCATGGAAAGCTTTGGGTAAAGCATTTAAGGCAAGTGAGCAAGAGATCAGCAAAAACCCGCGCGCCAGAAGTGCTGTTATGCGTGTAGCGGAGCGTGTGTTATGAGTCGCCTTTCATTTGTGCTTGTGGCTCTGGCTGCGATTAACGTGTGCACAGCTGTAGCGGTTGTTTATAGCAAGCATTTAAGTCGACAGCGCTATGCGCAACTGAGTCAGAACCAACAAATAATTGACGAGCTTGATGTGCAATGGAGTCAGTTGCAGATTGAGGAAAGTACGTTTTCTGAACACGGGCTGGTTGATCGAACGGCTCGTGATCGATTGGGAATGGTGCTGCCTGGGCATAAGGGCATCGTCATGATTACCCGACAACCCTGAGGTTTGGTGTGAACAAAGCATCTCAGAGAACCGTTAGCCGATGGACGATGCGCCGGCAGTTCGTGTTGTTAATGTTTGCTCTAATGGGGCTGACATTAATGGGTCGTGCGCTCTATCTACAGGTGTTCGACTACGACTTTTATCGCAATCAAGGTAATGCGCGTCATCTGCGTACCGTTGCAATTCCTGCGCATCGGGGCAACATGCACGATCGCAATGGCGAGCCTTTAGCCATTAGTACGCCGATTAAAACTGTTTGGGGTGTGCCTGAAAAACTGGTTGCGCAGCCGGCAGCATTGCGCGAAGTGAGTGCCTTGCTGGAGCTGCCCGATGGTGAGTTGCAGCGTAAAGCTGAACGCGCTCATAGTCAGGGCAAGCAGTTTATGTACATTAAGCGACATGTGATGCCCGAGCCTGCAAAGAAAGTGGCGCTGCTGAATGTTGAAGGCCTGGGATTGCAGCGCGAATACCGACGCTATTACCCCAGTGGTCGGGCGGCGTCTCAGGTCGTCGGTTTTACCGATATAGATGACGTGGGTCGTGAAGGATTGGAGCTTGCGTACAACGATTGGTTAAGTGGTGAGCCGGGTAAGCGTCGCGTTGTACAGGACAGAACAGGCAGGGAAATAACCGGCGTAGATATTATTGAGCCGGCCGTACCGGGTAAAGATCTGCGCTTGAGTATTGATAAGCAACTACAGTACTTCTCCGATCAAGCATTAATAGATGCGATAAAAGAACACAACGCTGAATCTGCATCGGTGGTTGTTATGAATGTGCATACCGGCGAAGTGCTGGCTATGTCGAACTATCCCTCTTATAACCCGAATGACGTAAACGACAGAACTGGTGGTCAGCAACGCAACCGATCGCTTACCGATGTGTTTGAACCCGGCTCCACAATGAAGCCGTTCACCATCGCAGCGGCCCTGGACTCAGGCAATTTCAAGCCAGATGACATCGTGTATACCTCGCCGGGTTACTACAGCATTGGCAAATATCAAATCAACGATGTGCGGGATCATGGCTGGCTCGATTTACGCGGTATCGTTCGCAAGTCGAGCAACGTTGGTGTGAGTAAAGTGGCAACAGCGCTCGATCCGGAGCAAATGTGGTCGGTATTCGATAGCTTTGGTTTCGGACGCTCGCCCGGTAGCGAATTTCCGGGCGAGGTAGCAGGCTACTTTAATCATCCTATTTTATGGCATCACATCGAACAGGCGAGTGTGTCCTACGGGTACGGTATTTCCGTGTCTGCGTTGCAGTTAGTGCGGGCTTACTCGGCATTGGCGAACGATGGCATATTGCCAACGGTTGCATTTATTGCTGCCGATCAGCCGAGTAATGATGGTCGTCGCGTGATTGATAAACACATTGCCCGGGAAGTGCGCAACATGCTTGAATCGGTGGTGACCGATGGCACCGGTCATCGCGCTGCTATTCCTGGCTATCGTGTTGCTGGTAAAACAGGAACCTCGCACCGTTCTGTTTCTGGTGGCTATGCAGAAGATCGCTATGTTTCCGTATTTGCAGGATTCGCACCTGCATCCAGACCGGAATTTGCCGCGGTTGTCGTCATTCACGATCCAAAAGCCGGACAGCATTTCGGTAGTGTTGTCGCTGCACCTATTTTCTCTGAGGTCATGTCGCACGCGCTGCGCATTCAGAATGTTGAGCCAGATGATGTCGACGACAATCGTGTTGGTCTCGGCCCAGTGCTCTCGCCCGAAACCAGTACGCCATCAGGAGATCGTTCCTGATGAGTGATAGCTCCACCGGTATGTCATTGTTCGAATTATTAAACGGCTTTATTGACGTGGGTGCGCTTGTGGGTGCTGAACATACCAACGTGCATGGCGTTTGTCTTGACACGCGTCTGATTGCTGAAGGTGATGTGTATCTTGCAATGTCTGGTGCAACAACCCATGGCTTGCACTTTGCAGAAGCGGCGGTGCGAAAAGGTGCGGTTGCGGTTGTCTCAGACGATGCTGGATGGGACTTACACGCTGACGGTATCAAACAACTACAGGCCAGTGGCACTGCCGTGTATCGTTTGCCCGAATTAAAAAAACAAGCGGGTGCGATCGCTGCACGTTTTTATCAAAACCCCAGTGAGCAAGTACAAGTGGTAGCGGTAACCGGTACGGATGGAAAAACATCGGTGTGTCGGTTCATTGCCAGTGCCTTGAATGCGACGGGTCAGCCTTGTGGGTACATCGGAACTCTTGGTTGGGGATTGGATACGCTGCTTGAAACGCAACTGACAACACCCGATTCCGTAACCCTTCAACGCATGCTCGCAGAACTGCGAGATGCAGGTGCAGAGGTTATTGCGTTAGAAGCGTCATCGCATGGGTTGGAAGAGGGCCGGTTGGATGCGGTGCACATAGATGTTGCGGTGCTAACCAATTTTGGTCGGGATCATCTTGACTATCATGAAAGCCTGGATGCCTACAAACAGGCAAAGGCGCGCTTATTCAGCTGGCCCAGCCTGCGATACGTTGTACTTAACGGTCAGGACGAGCTGGGCAAAACTCTGGCGGCGCAAACTGAATTGCCCAGCGTTGTTTTTTTTGCGAAACAGCATCCGGTGTCCGATCAGCCAACTGATGCCGCGAATAGCGCCAGAAGAATCGTTGTGCAGGCAGAGTCAGTCAGTTTGCACAATCAGGGTTTACAGTTTGTGCTGGTTGATGATAACCAGCGCTTCGAGCAGCAATCGCATTTAATGGGTGCGTTCAATGTAGAAAATTTGCTGGCCTGTCATGGTGCGCTGCGTGCGCTTGGTCATGCGGCAAATGATTCAAGTGCGGCTTTACACCATGTTGCGCAAGTACCGGGGCGTATTGAAAAGTTTTCTGGCCCGAACAAACCAACAGCCATTGTTGACTATGCGCACACGCCGCAGGCGTTGTCCGCGGTCATTGGTGCTGTGCGCCACCACTGTGCGGGTGAATTGTGGGTGGTGTTCGGGTGCGGTGGTGATCGTGACTCGGGAAAGCGTGCGCCAATGGGCGTCGCTGCCGAGCAGGCTGATCATGTCATCGTAACCGACGATAACCCTCGTACTGAAAACTCTGAAGATATCCTTGCGCAAATTGTTGCTGGTATGCAGCGGCCGACGCGTGCCAAGGTGATTGCCGATCGGGCTGAAGCAATTCATTACGCTTTAAGCGCTGCGAACGAAAACGATTTGGTACTGATAGCCGGTAAAGGTCATGAGGACTATCAAATTATTGGAACAAAAAAACGTGCGTTCAGTGACCGTGAAACTGTGCAGCACTTTATGCAGGAGGCCGTCTGATGTTAAGGCTTATGCTTTCCGATTGTCAGCCTTATCTGGAAGGTGATCTCTATGGCGATGACGTGCAGCTCAGTGGATTCAGTATAGACACGCGCACGTTGCAGCCAGGTGATTTATACATCGCGATAGATGGTGATCGATTCGACGGTCACGATTACTGTCGCGCGGCTGCTGAAAAAGGTGCCAGCGGATTGCTCGTGCACAAAGACATCGAGTCAGATTTGCCGCAGCTAAAAGTTGACGATACTCGAATTGCGCTGGGTTTATTAGCAAAAATGTGGGCTGAACGATTTCAGGTTCCTACGGTTGCTGTTACGGGAAGTAATGGCAAAACCACGGTTAAAGAAATGATTGCGGCCATTCTGGGGCAGCTTGGTCCCGTGTTGGCCACCGAAGGCAACTTTAATAATGATATCGGTGTTCCGCTCACGCTTCTGCGGTTGCGTGAGCATCATCAATACGCGGTGATCGAGATTGGTGCCAACCATGTTGGAGAAGTTGGCTTGTTAAGTCGACTTGTTCAGCCCGATGTTGCGTTGGTTAATAATGTTGGTGAGGCACACCTTGAGGGTTTTGGCAGTATCGAAGCTGTTGCGCAGGCCAAGTCTGAGATATTTGCAGGCTTAAGCGAAGATGGGTGGGCGGTAATCAATGCCGATGATCGTTTTGCCGATCACATGCGAGTAAGCGCTGAGCACGCCCATGTGCGTGAGTTCGGTTCGGACGAAGATGTTGCCGTGAGACTCTTGCCAGAGCCTGAACTTAAAATTGCGACGGGCGACAAAATTCTATCCCCTCGTTTTGCCTTGCTCGGACGGCACAATCGACTCAATGCTGTTGCTGCTACCGCTGTTGCACAATGTATGGATGTACAGCCGGTTGCGATTATGTCCGGATTAGCTCAGATGCAGGCAGTCAACGGTCGGTTGAACCGCAAGGTTGGTATTAACGGCTCGGTGTTAATCGATGATACGTACAACGCCAACCCGGTCTCGGTGCGTGCGGCGATAGATGTGTTGTCAGAAAAAAGTGGCAACCGCATTCTGGTGCTTGGCGATCTGGCAGAGCTGGGCCCAGAAGAGCGTAGTATGCATGCAGAATTAGGTGAATATGCGCAGCATGCTGGCCTGGATCAGTTGTTTACGTTGGGTGAATTAAGTTCACACACCTCGCAGGCTTTCGGGGACGGCAAACACTTTAATGATCATGAAGCGCTGCTGGACGCATTACGTCTTGTTATCAAACAAGACACTACTGTGTTGGTTAAAGGTTCGCGCGGCAGCCGAATGGAGCGGGTGGCCAATGCATTGATTGGAAAAGCCCCGGCCAACGAGATGCTGGTTGAAATTGATGCCGCCGATACCAGTGAGTTGATCTCACTATGATGCTACTTCTTGGGAACTGGCTGTCGAGTATCGATCCAAGCTTTGCGGCGGTTCAGTACATCACACTACGAGCGATATTTTCTGCTCTGACAGCACTGGTTATTTGTCTGGTATTCGGTCCACGCTTAATTCGCTGGTTAACTGCGGCCAATATCGGACAATCCGTGCGCGATGATGGTCCTGAGTCTCACCTGTCCAAAGCAGGAACGCCAACCATGGGTGGCGCAATGATCGTTTTAGCCGTGGCAATCAGTACGTTGCTTTGGTCTGATTTAGCTGTTCGGCAAGTCTGGTTCGTGTTGTTCGTCACGTTAGGTTTTGCCGCAGTGGGTTGGGTAGACGACTATCGTAAAGTCATGCTGTCGAATTCTGCGGGCTTAAGTGCACGGGAAAAATTGCTATGGCAAACACTGGTTGCCGGGGTTGCTGTTGTCGCGGTGTACTTTACCAGCAACGATGACATCCAACTGACATTGACCATTCCTATCTTCAAAGATGCGGATATTTTTCTTGGTTGGGTTTTTATCCCGTTTGCTTTTCTGGTTATTGTCGGCACCAGCAATGCGGTGAATCTGACCGATGGGCTCGATGGTTTAGCTATTCTGCCAACCGTTATGGTTGCTGCAGGGCTTGGCCTGATCTCCTATCTGGCAGGTCACGCGATATTTGCTGACTACCTGCATATTCCTAATGTGAAAGGCTCTGGAGAATTGACGGTTTTCTGTAGCGCCATGATTGGTGCTGGTCTTGGCTTTCTATGGTTCAACACGTATCCGGCACAAGTGTTCATGGGCGATGTTGGCGCACTTTCGTTAGGCGGTGCTCTGGGTGCTATTTCAATCATGGTTAGACAAGAGCTGGTGCTGTTTATCATGGGCGGGATATTCGTGCTGGAAGCAGTTTCAGTGATTATGCAGGTCACCTCTTACAAGCTGACCGGCAAGCGCATTTTCCGAATGGCGCCTATCCATCATCACTTTGAATTGAAGGGATGGCCAGAGCCACGGATTATTGTTCGGTTCTGGATCATCACCGTAATTCTGGTGCTGGTTGGCCTGTCGACATTGAAGCTACGCTAATGCGATTAGACATAATCAAAAACAAGCGCGTACTCGTTGTCGGTTTGGGTGTAACCGGAGAATCGGTAGTACGATTCTTACACTCAAATGGTGTCTCGTTCGACGTGGTCGATGAGAAATCCACGCCTTCAGCATCGTTGCTCCAACAGTTACGGCAGTCTGATGTGCATACTCAATTGAACGCTGAACTCTGTTGTGCTTACGATCTACTGATTATCAGTCCGGGTGTGCCTCGGTCGTTGCCGGCTTTGCAGGCGGCTATTGAAAAAGACATCGATATTATTGGTGATATAGAGTTGTTCGCTAGCGCAGTGGGCCAGACACCGATTATCGCAGTGACGGGTTCGAATGGAAAAAGTACCGTGGTTTCATGGATTGCGCATGTGCTTGAAGCTTGTGATATTCCGGTAAAACTTTGCGGCAATATCGGCACACCTGCACTTGATAGTATTGATGCGCAAGCAAAAATTTATGTACTGGAGTTGTCCAGCTATCAATTAGAATCCACTCAATCACTCGGTGCAACGTCTGCAGCCGTACTTAATGTGTCTGATGATCATATGGATCGGTACGACAGTATTGAGCACTACGCGGCGGTAAAACGCACTGTGTATAAGGGGTGTCAGCACGCGGTGTACAACCAGGACGATAATCGTACCTGGGTTCAATCGTCAGCCGTGCAAGCCGGCTGTGATGTCGCGCCGCATTGCGCTGATTTTTCTCTGCTGACGAACAAGGCAAATTATCACTTGGGTGATGCGGCAAATGATGGCTGGCTGTGTTGGAGCGATGAGCCAGTGATACCTCGCTCTGAGTTGCAATTACCCGGTGATCACAATGTCGCCAATGCATTGGCCGTCATCGCGCTGCTGGAGCCTTTTAACATCAACAGGCAAGCGCTTAGAGCGGCATTAGGTAATTTCAACGGATTAGAACATCGCACCGAGTTCGTGCTCGAGCATAATGGTGTTCGCTGGTACAACGATTCGAAAGGCACGAATATCGATGCATGCAAAAAAGCGGTCACCGCTATGCAAGCGCCGGTAATATTGATCGCTGGCGGCATCGGTAAAGGCGCTGACTTCGCCGCTTTGCAAGGTGTTGTGGAGCAGCATGTGAAAGCTTTAGTGCTCATTGGTGTTGATGCCGAGCTGATGCATAAAGCGCTCAGTGGCTCCACTACAACTTTCACGGAGGCAAGCCTTCGGGATGCGGTACAGCGTTGCGTTGCGTTGGCTAACGAGGGTGATGTTGTGTTGCTCTCTCCAGCATGTTCAAGTTTTGATATGTTCGATAATTTCGAGCAACGCGGCGACAAATTTAAACAAGCCGTACGGGAGATAGCAGCGTGAGTATGCTTGTCTCAAAAGTAGCTTCGGGCAAAATAGCGTCGCCTGCAAAAATTGCTCAGACTTCGCGTAATGAGTTGCGTGAGCATGCGTTGCTTATTGCGCTTATAACGTTGTCGTTATTTGGTGTCGTGATCATTGCCTCGGCATCGATGGCCTTCGCTGCTGAAAATTACAATTCACCGTTCTACTTTGCTTTTCGGCAACTGGTTTTTCTGGGCATTGGTTTGGCAGCAGCTGTAGCGCTGTTTCGAGTGCCGCTGTCTGCGTGGGAAAAGTATGGTCCTTATCTAATCATTATTTCATTGGTCTGTTTGTCGATGGTACTGGTCATCGGTAAAGAGGTGAATGGTAGTAAGCGCTGGATAGACCTTGGTATCTTTACAGTTCAGGTGTCTGAAACGGTTAAGCTCTTTATCATTGTTTATCTTGCCGGTTATCTTGTGCGTCGCGGCGAGCTGGTGCAGAACACCATTGGTGGCTTTTTACGCCCACTGTCATTAATACTGGTTGCTAGTGTGCTGCTGCTACTGGAACCCGATTTTGGTGCGGTGGTAGTCATTGTACTAACCGCTTGCGCGATGCTTTTTATAGCAGGCGTTAAATTAAAGCAGTTTATGGCTTTGCTGGTGAGCCTGGCTGTGGCTGGTGCTTTTCTCATCGTGTTATCACCGTATAGAGCCAAACGTCTTGCCAGCTTTCTCGACCCGTTCTCCGATCCGTTTGCCAGTGGTTTCCAGCTAACGCAATCACTTATTGCGATTGGCAGCGGCAGTTGGACAGGCTCCGGTTTAGGCAACAGCGTGCAAAAACTATTGTATTTGCCAGAGGCGCATACCGATTTTGTGTTTGCGGTTATGTGTGAAGAATTCGGTTTTGTCGGCGTAATGTTTGTGCTGTTCCTATACGGATTTATTTTGTGGAAGAGCTTTAACCTGGCGAAAATCGCTGATGAACAGGGTAATCGCTTTGCGGGTTATCTGGCATTGGGTATTGGTGTGTGGATTGGTTTGCAATCGTTTATCAACATCGGCGTAAACATGGGGATTCTGCCTACTAAAGGTATCACTCTGCCAATGATGAGTTATGGCGGCAGTAGTGCGGTGGTGTTTGCAGTGTCTTTTACGCTTCTGTTGCGCATCGAACTTGAGACGCGGCAGTATGCCGAACGGGCACTGCGCAGTCCGAGTGTGGGAGGCGTGAAATGAGCGCAACTCCTGCTGTGGTTATTGCTGCTGGTGGTACCGGCGGTCATATTTATCCAGCCATTGCGGTTGCGCGAGTGCTGGAAAGTCGCAAGGTGCCGGTCGTGTGGATTGGAACCCGAGAGGGACTTGAGTCTCACATTGTGCCTGCAGCTAATATTGACATTCGGTTTATCAACGTGAGCGGACTGCGCGGCACAGGATTGAAAGGCATGATTACAGGTCCTTTCAAAGTGTTACTGGCGTGTGTTCAGAGTATGCGCATTTTGTCGGATGTTCGAGCCAATGCGGTTTTGGGTATGGGTGGTTTTGTATCCGGTCCGGTGGGTATTGCAGCGCTACTGACTCGTCGGGTGCTGGTGTTGCACGAACAGAACGCGGTAGCAGGCATGACCAACAAGTGGTTGGGCCGGCTGGCTACTCGGGTCTACAGCGCTATGCCGAACGTGTTTCCAAAGCAGGTTGGCGCAACGGCTATTGGTAACCCCGTGCGAGCGTCTATTGAAGCGCTGGGTATTGAAAAGCGTGGGCGAGTTGTACAAGCAGGAACTGAAAAGACCGCTGCACAAAACGACACATCAAGCGCCGTTGATTCTTCCGCAGAAGCAGCCTCATTGAAGGTGTTGATCATTGGCGGTAGTCGAGGTGCACGTGTACTTAATGAAGTGGTACCTGGTGCAATGCAGCAACTTACGCGACTCAAGCCAGAATTGAATTTACAGGTTTGGCATCAAACCGGCCCGAATGACGAGCAGGCTGTGCGGCAGTCATATGCCGAGACAGAAACGGATAATGCAATGTCCAGTCTGGCGACATCGGCGAAGGTCGATGCCTATATCGATGAAGTAACCGATGCGTACGCGTGGGCCGATGTCATTATCTGCAGAGCCGGTGCCATGACAGTAAGTGAACTTAGTGCCGCTGCGTTACCGGGCATTTTGATACCGTTCCCACATCATGTCGATGATCACCAAACCCGCAATGCCGAGTTCCTGACAGATGCGGGTGCGGCTGTACTGATGCCGCAGCCCGACATGAACGCGAATTCATTGGCTGAAAAGCTGGAACAGTTAATTGCATCACCAGAGATATTAACGAATATGTCTGTCGCCGCTCAGGCCCTTCACAAACCCGACGCTGCCACCGTGGTCGCAGATGCATTGCAGGAGGCGCGCAACTAATGGTTGTTGATATTTCTCCTGCGGTTAAAAGTCAGATGCGCCGTGTGCGTGCGATGCATTTTATCGGTATTGGTGGCGTAGGCATGGGGGGCATCGCGGAAGTGATGCATCACCTTGGTTTTCGCGTAAGCGGTTCGGATCTTGGCAGTAACGCATTAACAAAGCGGCTCGCGTCATTGGGTGTTGCAGTAAAGCAAGGCCACTCGGCCGAGCATGTTGACGGGGTCGATGTGGTTGTCGTATCAACAGCCGTTCCGGAAGATAATCCAGAATTGGTACGCGCTCGCGAAACCAATATACCGGTTGTTCGGCGTGCTGAAATGTTGGCAGAACTATTCCGATTTCAACAAGGCATTGCCGTTGCCGGTACACACGGTAAAACCACCACAACCAGTCTGGTTGCAAGCTTACTCACTGAGGGTGAACTTGATCCTACCTACGTTATAGGTGGTCAGTTGAACAGCTCATCCACCAACGCGTATCTAGGGCAGTCAGATTGGTTGGTCGCTGAGGCTGATGAAAGCGATGCATCGTTTCTGTATCTGCAACCCGTTATCGCTATTGTGACCAACATCGATGCCGATCATCTCTCAACGTACGACGGAGATTTTGACAAACTTAAACAGACGTTCATTGATTTTCTAATGCACTTGCCGTTTTACGGACTGGCAGTGGTGTGTATTGATGATGAGCATGTGCGTGAAGTATTGCCCAGTATTGCCAGGCCCATCAAAACGTACGGGCTCAGCGAAGAGGCTGATATTCGGGCAACGAACGTGCAGCAGCATGGCCTGGAAATGCATTTCGATGTGTGCTTCAAGAGTGGAAGTAAAATTCAGCACGTGGTGCTGAACATGCCGGGCAAGCACAATGTGTTAAACGCGTTGGCTGCAATTGCGATTGCTGACGAATTAGGTGTGAACGAGGCGGCAATTAAAAAAGCACTGAGTGGTTTTGCAGGAGTTGGTCGGCGTGCACAAGCTGCAGGTGAGCTGCATTTCAATTCAGGCACCGCATTGTTGTTCGATGACTATGGCCATCACCCAACTGAAGTTGCCGCAACGCTTGCAGCAATTTCCGGTGGTTGGCCTGACAATCGATTGGTTGTCGTGTTTCAACCACATCGTTATAGCCGTACGCGCGATTTGTTCGAAGATTTTGCCGAAAGCCTGTCGTTCCCGGATGTACTCGTGCTAACCGAAGTGTATAGCGCTGGTGAAGAAAAAATCACCGGTGCTGATGGTCGTTCACTGGCGAGGGCTATTCGCAATCGCGGACAGGTAGATCCTATTTTTGTTGAAGACATTACTGCTGTGCCGCAAGCGCTGGAGAATGTATTGCAAGACGGCGATATCGTGCTTACGTTGGGTGCGGGTAACGTTGGTAGTCTTGCGAATTCATTGCCTGAATACTTTGTGAAAGGAGGTCGTCGTGCTTGATGCAGAGCTGCCTTCAGTGAATCGTTTTGGCAAAGTGGCCGTCGTGATGGGCGGCTGGTCTGCTGAACGCGATGTCTCTTTAATGAGCGGGCAGCAGGTGTTTGAGGCTCTGGTGTCGGCAGGGGTTGATGCGCATGCGGTAGACGCTGGGCGAGACATTGCCAGCGTACTTACATCCGGTGGGTTTAATCGCGCGTTTCTAATTCTGCATGGCCGTGGCGGTGAAGACGGTCATGTACAGGGTGCGCTGGAGTTAGCTGGTGTGCCTTACACCGGAAGCGGAGTATTGGGTTCGGCATTGGCTATGGATAAATTTCGCAGCAAAACCATTTGCCGGGATAACGGTGTACCAACCGCAACGGCGCAGTTGGTTGAGACGCTCGATCAGGCAAAGCAAGCGGCAACAGACATTGGTTTTCCGGTTGTTATCAAGCCCACTCTGGAAGGTTCCAGCATTGGGGTGTCGATGGTAAACGGATCTCAGTCAGTTGCCCCGGCGTTTGCTGAAGCGGCGAAGTACGGCCCTGTTATGGTGGAGAAACGTTTGATGGGGCAGGAAGTCACGGCTGGCATTCTGGGCGACAAGGCATTGCCTTTGGTTTCCATGAAGGCCAAAGGTGAGTTTTATGATTACGACGCCAAATACATTGCAGAAGATACATTGTACGAATGTCCCGCTGTGCTCAGCGATGACTTAACGCAGCGCATTAAAGCGTATGCGCTGAAAGCGTTTGATGCGCTGAGTTGCAGTGGCTGGGGCAGAGTTGATTTCATGCTCGATGAAAACGATGAGCCTTATTTTGTGGAGTGCAATACCGCGCCCGGTATGACCAGCCACTCGCTGGTTCCTATTGCCGCTGCAGATTATGGTTTGTCGTTCGAGCAACTGTGCATGTATATCCTTGCTGATACGCTAAGTGCAGAGGAGCTTGCTGCATGAGCGCCGTAATGCACACAGAGCCGGTACTGCCACTGGGCAAACCACCGATGAACGCCTCAATGCGTTGGGCCATTGGTCTGTTAGGCTTGGTTTTTCTGGTCACAGCTGGTTTGTATATCTCTGAGATAGCATCCGATCCACGACGCTTTCCGGTGACCAACGTTGATGTTGATGGCACGCTGGATTACACCGATCGGGTTGCGTTAAGAGAGCGCGTACAGGCTCATACGCGGTTAGGATTTTACGGCATGGACGTCGATGCCATTCGAAGTAGCGTTGAATTAATGCCTTGGGTATCGCAAGCGCATATCCGTCGTATATGGCCTGGCCGACTAATGGTAACGATTGAAGAGTACGAGCCAGCTGCACGTTATAACGACGATTCGCTTGTAAGTAAAAGCATGGAGTTGTTTAAACCACCGCAGTTGCATAGAGACAACCCGCAATATAACCAGTGGCGTGCAAGCTTTGCGTCTTTGCCAAGGTTGCAGGGTGCGCAAGGTCGTCATGAACATGTACTGGATGCGTTTCGTCGATACGAGAATGCGTTACGGCCGTTTGGCGTTACGATTAAAGCACTGGTTGAAGATGAGCGCCGGTCACAAACGCTTGAGTTGGCAAACGGGGTCACTGTGCGTATCGGCTACGATGCTCACGAATTGCGGCTGCAACGATTCATAGATGTGTACGAGCGTCTGGTGGTGCCTTTGAACGGGCAGCCAGCACGATTCGACATGCGATACAGCAACGGCTTTGCTTTGTCCAAAGGCGGTCTTATCGGGGGAACTAATTGAGCATGGTAGACAAGACTCAAAATCAAATGATCGTCGGCTTGGATATTGGCACATCAAAAATCGTTGCCATTGTTGCCGAGATAGACGAAGAGGGCAATGTTGAGCTCATTGGTATGGGTTCGCACCCTTCACAAGGCTTAAAAAAAGGTGTTGTCATCAATATTGATTCGACGGTAACCGCTATTGAGAAAGCCGTGGCTGAAGCCGAACGTATGGCCAATGTAAAAATTCAGTCTGTGTTTGCCGGCATCGCTGGTAGTCATATTAAGAGTTTAAATTCTCACGGTATTGTCGCTATTCGCGCCAATGAAGTAGAACCCGATGATGTTGAACGCGTAATCGATGCAGCCAAGGCAGTAGCTATTCCAGCTGACCAGCGAATTCTTCACGTGCTTCCGCAAGAATTTGTTATCGACAGTCAGGACGGTATCCGACAACCCATCGGCATGTCAGGTGTGCGTCTGGAAGCCAAGGTTCATCTGGTTACAGGTTCGATCAGTGCGGCGCAAAACATTGCCAAGTGTATCCGCCGCTGCAACCTTGAAGTTGAAGACATCATTCTGGAACAGCTGGCGTCGAGCCATTCGGTGTTAACCACCGATGAGAAAGATCTGGGTGTGGTCATTGTTGATATGGGTGGCGGCACAACCGATATAGCGGTGTTCACCGATGGGGCGATCCGACACACCGCTGTTATTCCTATAGCAGGTGATCAGGTAACCAACGATATTGCTGTGGCCTTTAGAACACCCACGCAGTTCGCTGAACAAATAAAAGTGAAGCACGCTTGTGCTTTGCGACAACTGGCTAGTCCAGAGGAAATGATTGAAGTACCAGGCGTCGGCGATAGAGCGGCACGCCGACTAGCACGACAAACACTCGCAGAAGTGGTTGAACCGCGATACGAAGAACTGCTTGGACTAGTCCATACAGAACTTCGTCGCAGCGGTTTTGAAGAGGCATGCGCAGCCGGAGTGGTATTGACCGGTGGCACGTCAAAAATGGAAGGAGTAGTTGAACTGGCAGAGGAAATTTTTCACATGCCAGTGCGGCTGGGAGTTCCGCAGCATGTAACCGGGATGGCGGAGGTAGTCCGCAACCCGATACATGCAACCGGCGTAGGCCTTTTGCTTTTTGGTAAGCAAAGCCGCTTAAGCCCTCGTCATCATGAATCGGTAGACACGCAATCGGAAGCGGGAATACTGCGCAGAATGACGGCATGGTTTAAACGCAATTTTTAGGGGACCAACATCAACTCAGCTGAGTTGATTTGGAAGCATTGCAAATTTTTTTATAAACAGTGACTAGAGGACGTAATTATGTTTGAACTCGTTGATTCAATTAACGATGCACCAGTAATCAAGCTTATCGGTGTTGGCGGCGGCGGTAGTAACGCTGTCCAGCATATGGTGGCATCAGGTATCGAAGGTGTGGATTTTATCTGCGCTAACACAGATGCGCAGGCACTGAAATCCATGCACGCGCAAACCGTGCTGCACATTGGCCAGAGCATTACAAAAGGTTTGGGAGCCGGTGCAAACCCAGAAATCGGCCGTCAGGCTGCGATGGAAGATCGTGATCGTATTCAGGATCTGATCGAAGGCACCGACATGCTATTTATTACAGCTGGTATGGGTGGCGGTACAGGTACTGGCGCTATTCCGGTGGTTGCGCAAATTGCGCGCGAAATGGGCGTACTGACCGTTGCGGTAGTGACCAAGCCGTTTCCATTTGAAGGCGGCAAGCGTATGCAAATTGCGGCTTCGGGAATTGAGGAGCTGCGTACACACGTGGATTCTCTGATCACCATCCCGAATGAGAAGCTGTTATCTGTGCTTGGCAAGAACATCAGTTTGTTGGACGCCTTCCGTGCGGCAAACGACGTTCTTCGAGGTGCGGTGCAAGGTATTGCTGAGCTGATCACAAACCCCGGTCTAATTAACGTGGATTTCGCTGACGTACGAACCGTTATGTCAGAAATGGGTCTTGCGATGATGGGTTCAGGTATTGGTCGTGGCGACGAACGCGCTACCGATGCAGCTGAAATGGCCATTGCCAGTCCGTTACTGGAAGACATCGATTTGGCTGGCGCCAAGGGCATTCTTGTGAATATAACCGCAGGTTTGGATATGGCTATCGGCGAATTTGAAGAAGTGGGCAATGTTGTCCGTCAATTCGCGGCTGATGATGCTACTGTTGTGGTAGGAACGGCTATTGACGAATCGCTGGAAGGCGAACTGCATGTGACAGTGGTCGCTACCGGGCTTGGCCAGCAACAACAGGCCAATCGGGTCATGCGCCAGATCGGTGCGGCAGATCGCACACGCGCAACTGGTACAAATGGTCCCAGCTACAGCAGTGCTGGTACCAGTACAGGCGGACGTCCGTATACACCAGCCACACCAGCATCTTATGGTGCAGCGAGTGGCAGTGGCGCACAGTATGAGAAGCCACAGGTGGTCAGAAAGACGGCCCAAGGCTCGGCTGCCAGCAGCGGAATTCCAACCTCTGCAGGCTCTGGCGATCACGATTACCTGGATATTCCAGCGTTTTTGCGAAGACAGGCTGATTAATCTTCCATTTTTGGAGATTACCAGTGCTTAAGGTAGGTGGAGCGCATCCGTGCGATCCGATATCATGCGGCGGTTCGGTGAGACTCGGCTACTCGAGTCTTGCCAGATGGCCCTTGGCCAGCATGTTAGTCAGCAATACATGGAAACTGCTGCTATATAATGTGTGGGCTTGGCTAATTAATCGCAGTTAGGATCAAACAGTGATAAGACAAAGAACTCTAAAAAACACCATCCGGGCGACAGGCATCGGGCTACACACGGGGAAAAAGGTCTACCTGACCCTGAGTCCAGCACCTATCGACACCGGCGTCGTGTTCCGAAGAGTCGACAGCACTCCACCCGTTGTTATTCCCGGTCACCCGTTGAATGTGCAGGACACTGAGCTTGCTACGTCACTGGGCAAAGACGGTGTTCGCGTATCTACCGTTGAACATTTAATGGCAGCATTAGCTGGTTTGGGTATCGATAATTGCTTCGTAGACGTTAGCGCCGACGAAGTACCTATTATGGACGGCAGTGCTGCACCATTTGTATTCCTGGTGCAGTCTGCCGGCATTCTTGAACAAGGAGCTGCAAAGAAGTTCATCCGCATCAAGAAAGCCATTGAAGTTCGAGATGGTGAAAAGTGGGCGAGGTTCGAGCCATTCAATGGCTTCAAGGTGAAATTCACCATCGACTTCGATCATCCGTTGTTTGAAGGTGAGCCACAAACATCTGAAGTGGATTTTTCGACAACCTCTTTTGTTCGTGAGATCAGTCGCGCCAGAACGTTTGGCTTCATGAGTGATATCGAAGCGCTGCGTGCACGCGATCTTGCATTGGGTGGCAGCATGGATAACGCGATTGTTATCGATGACTACCGTGTCCTGAACGAAGACGGTTTACGCTATAAAAATGAATTTGTTCGCCACAAAATTCTCGATGCTATTGGCGATTTATACTTGTTGGGCCACAGCCTTATTGGTTCGTTCACGGGTTATAAATCAGGCCATGCGTTAAACAATCAACTCTTACGCGAGTTACTTGTTAACGAAGCGGCTTGGGAAGAGGTGGCTTTCGAAGATGTTGATACAGCGCCTATTTCCTACACTCAGCCTCAAGAGGCTGTGGGTTAAATATTCCCTTTACCGAACTGAATTGAGTTCGATTTAAATCACTTTGACAATGGCAGCTAATCCGCTGCCATTGTTAGCCTGCCCTGAAACTATTCCCACGCTTTTTATCTGCTGTTAAATTGCTGAACAGCCCGCCTTAGTCTGAATGCATCATAAAGCGGGACTGGTTGGGCGGTTACGCCAATACTGGTAACCGCTGGTCCCAGGTACCGAATCCCCGGGATGCTGGTTTGACCTTTATCGCCCACCAGTAAACCATGACTCTGCTGACACACTGAAATCCATTGTTGCTCCAGCATTTTGGTGGTGAGTGCATCGAACCGGTTCTCCTTACCAGGGCCAGCGCAATTCACAACAACGTTTGCCTTAAGCTGCTTAAGCTCACCCGTTTCGTTTGTATAGTGGACAGACGCCCCAGCCTTAGTCTGCTCAATCTTGTGCACATGGCCGGCAATGATGTTTGTTCTACTTAATTTTTCCAGCCGATGAAAGTCGTCGATGCTGTCTCGGGTGCCACCTTCAAAGTGCCTGAACAACGGACGTGCAACTTTTCGAGCTTCTTTAATATTGGGAACAAATTCATTCACGCTTTTATCTAAAAACAATGAGCGTAAGCCAACTCGCGTTTCGTAAAAGTTATGGCCTGAATTCAGCGCCTGTTGTTGCAGGTGCTTTATAGCGTCGATGAAATCTTCTGCACGCTTATAGGTGTCTTGCAGTTCATAGGTTGCCGGGGTAAATGTATTGCCTGGACGAAGCGCTTCGAGCGTTCGCCCTGTTGGCGATATGGCGGTGAAGTTCAGGTTGCTTTCGGCTTGTAGCGATTGACAAAACCGGAGTAAGTCGAGCATTGCAGCACTAGCGCCGATAGCGATAATAGTGCCATTTGCATCGAGCGCGTTTGCAATATGCGTTTCGTGCCCAAAGAGCTCTGGAAAGCTGCGTTCATCGTTATCGCCTGCAATGCGCTGATTTTGTGGCCCACCGGTTGCGACATCAATGCTGTCTGCGGCTAATGTGCTGCCGTCGTCAAGATGCACTTTTAATTGCTGCGCATTAACACTGATATCACGCACCATAGCCGATATGCGGCGCACACGAACGTTGGATTTTTCCAGTAGTGCCAGCTTCTCGATTGTCTGCAGGTGGTAGAAGTCGCCATAGAGTTCGCGTGGTGCGTTTAAGCTCGCGATTTCGCCAATGGCTACATACGGTTGAGCTGCCAGCAGCCAATCGGGCGTCCGATTAACCATACTTTGCTCAATCGAAATCCAATCGCTGTTGAGCCAGTCGCTGAATGCAAGGTCGACACTGCGTGCGGGTGAGTTGAGTAGGTAGGCGTATTTCCAGGCAGCGTTATCTGGCGCTTGCGCGTAAGCAACACCACGGCCGAGATTGTTTATGTTCGGTCCGATAATGGAAAGGGTATCACCTGCGTTGCAGATTTTAGTGGTGGCAAACTCTGCGGCGGTCAGACCGTCACCAATAACGATGTGGTGTTTAGACATGTGCAGAATACTCAGCTGCGGTGTAACTAATCATCACAGGAGTCAGGCTCATCGAACGTCTTGAGCACATAGTTGTTCATCCCTGTGTTTAATCACCTGCGCTTGATATCCGCTTTTACCCCTTAAGAGCGCCGCCCCAATTGATCTGCTATCTTCAATAGAGCGCGCTGTAAATCATCCGGTTCCATATCGTTTGCTGTGGCTGCGATAATGCTGGCTGAGGCTTGAGAGCGGGCGCGCTTTCGTAGTGTCTTGGGTCGGGGTTCCGCGCTGATTTTTTCCGGGGATACATGCCAGGTAACATCAGATACGGTGATGCCAACGCGGCCAAGTTCGTCAATTAATTGTCGTGAGATAAATCGCATGCGAGCAAGCCAGCTTGCGTTGTCCAGAGTGAGCTTGAGAATACGGTTTTCCAGGCGGCAAAATTGAATATGGTCAAGGCTCTCCGGCGGCATAATCTGTGCGACCACTTGCTTGATTTTACGATCATCATGCACCGCTTGTTTGATATCAAGATCGACTAATTCGCTGAATTTTTTCATGACTAAATTACACGATTCTTCCGAAATCAGTAACGATGCGACCATGCCGAATGACGCGTCGGCGGATGCTAAAATCGATCTGGATCGCACTGACAATCAAAGTATTGTCGCCTATCGGGCCAGAGAAAGTAAGAAAAACAATGCGGTGACCGAGTCAGGCGAGTTGCCAAACGCTGCATCGGCTTCAACCAAAGCTGCTCAGCCGGGTGCTGCATCGGGGATATTCAGTCGCATTGCTTCGCGTTTTAAACCCCGAAGCACGCATACGCTTTCCGATAAGCATGCGCCTGGATCCATCGTCATGCTGTGCGCCATTGTCGGTTTGAGTGCGCTCGGAGGCTTTCTTGTAGGAAAAGACACGAGCACCGAGCAGCCCATTGTTATCCTTCAGGCTGGTGCTGCCAACGATCAGCCATCGACTCCGGTTACGCTCAGCGATGCCCAAAGAACTGGCACAGATGCCGAGCTGACGCGTCAAATCGGTCAACTTCGGGCCGAATTGCTTCGCCTTCACACCGTCTTTGTTCATTTAGCCGATTTGGCGGAGCTCGACGAAGGCGAATTTGATTTGCAATCACCCCTTTTAGACTGGCAGGAGCAATCCAGTTTTGGGCGGTTAGGGCTTTTAAATCGGCGCCTTGCCCATATGTCTGCTAGTAGCGAGATCATGATGAGCATTTTCGATACTCGACGCATTGCATACGATCAGAAAATTTCGGGAAAACCGGTCGTGGAGGGCCATAGAACCTCTGGATTCGGTTACCGTGTCGATCCTATCAATGGCGGACGAGTGGAGCATCTTGGGCTCGATTATAGTGGTCCGGTGGGTGAGCCCATTTTGGCATTGGCTGATGGCATCGTGGCTTTTTCGGGAAAAAACTCGGGCTACGGCAATTTAGTGGAACTTGAGCACGTCGATGGGTTCCGAACCCGGTATGCACATAATCACACCAATTTAGTGTCTCGTGGAGCACGAGTGAAGAAGGGTGAGCCAATTGCAACGCTTGGTTCAACAGGCCGCTCAACCGGCCCGCACGTCCATGTAGAGGTCAGACTGGACGGCCAACCGATTGATCCGGGGTTTTTCCTGCAGTAACCGGTGCCCTGGCCCGATTTACGGTGTCATAATAACGATTAGCTGTGCCCAATAATACAATTACAGGCGATCCGTCGACTGTCGACGACGCACAAGAACGCCATGGCGGCTTCAAGGTTTTAGAAATAAATGATAGGTAATCTGGTCAAAAAAATCGTCGGTAGCAGCAACGACCGAATGATCAAAAAGCTCTCACGTGAGGTGGAAGCCATGACGGCGCTCGAGCCGCAAATGCAGGCTTTGTCCGATGATGAGCTTCGGGACAAAACCGAAGCGTTTCGCGTGCGTTTGCGTAACGGTGAGCCACTTGAGTCGCTCACGGTTGAAGCCTTTGCCGTTGCTCGCGAAGCCGGCGTTCGGGCGCTCAACATGCGCCACTTCGATGTACAGCTTATAGGTGGCATGGTGCTCGACAGCGGCAAGATCGCTGAGATGCGAACCGGTGAAGGTAAAACGCTGGTAGCAACGGCTGCTGTTTACCTTAACGCGCTCACCGAGAAAGGTGTGCACGTTATAACGGTCAACGATTATCTGGCGCAACGAGATTCGGAGTGGATGGCCAAGCTGTACAACTTTCTTGGTTTATCGGTTGGCGTTATTGTCAGTGGTATGGACAGTGACCAACGTCGTGAAGCCTATGCTTGCGATGTCACTTACGGTACGAACAACGAATTCGGTTTTGATTATTTGCGCGATAACATGGCGCACACGCTCGATCAGAAAGTTCAGCGCGGCCTGAACTTTGCCATTATCGATGAAGTCGATTCCATCTTAATAGACGAAGCCCGTACCCCGCTTATTATCTCTGGCCCAGCCGATGGCGACAGCGAGTTATACACCACCATTAATAAGCTTGTGCCGCGTATGAAGCGGCAAATGGACGAAGAGGGTGAAGGCGATTTCACCGTCGATGAGAAATCCAAGCAGGTACAGTTCACCGAGCAAGGCCACGATACAGTTGAAAGCCTATTAGTAGAGGCAGGGCTGCTGCAGGAAGGCGAAAGCTTATACGATCCGGCGCATATCATTCTTATGCACCACCTGAATGCGGGTATGCGTGCGCACGCCATATTCACAAAGGACGTTGAATACATCGTCAATAACGATGAAATCGTCATTGTGGATGAATTCACTGGCCGAACCATGCCAGGGCGTCGTTGGTCCGACGGATTGCATCAGGCCATAGAAGCTAAAGAAGGCGTTACCATTCAGCGAGAGAATCAGACGCTTGCGTCTATTACTTTCCAGAACCTGTTCCGCATGTACGACAAGCTGGCTGGCATGACTGGAACAGCGGATACCGAAGCGTTTGAATTTCAATCCATCTATGGTTTGGAAGTGGTGGTTATACCGACCCATCGCTCGATGGTTCGTGATGATAAGGCAGATCTTGTGTTTCTTACACAGCCTGAGAAATACGAAGCCATTATTGAAGATATCGAGGAGTGTGTTGGTCGCGGCCAACCGGTTCTTGTTGGAACAACATCGGTTGAAACATCCGAATACCTTGCGAGCCTTTTGCGCGAAAAGAATATTGATCATGAAGTATTGAATGCTAAACAGCATGAGCGCGAAGCAAACATTGTTGAGAATGCAGGTCGTCCCGGTAAAGTGACCATCGCCACTAACATGGCGGGCCGTGGAACCGATATTGTGCTGGGCGGTAATCTTGAAGCTGAGTTAGCCGAAAACCCAGATGCCGATGAAGCAACTGTGCAGGCTTGCAAGGCTGAATGGCAAAAACGGCACGATGCTGTCCTGGCATCTGGCGGTTTACATATTATTGGTACCGAGCGACACGAATCCCGGCGTATCGACAATCAGTTACGCGGCCGATCAGGGCGACAAGGTGATGCTGGTTCCAGCCGATTTTACTTGTCGCTTGAAGACAACCTCATGCGTATCTTTGCATCCGACCGCGTTAGTGGTTTGATGCAGAAGCTTGGTATGGAAGAGGGCGAGGCCATTGAACATCCATGGGTAACCAAAGCCATTGAAAATGCCCAGCGTAAAGTTGAAGGCCATAACTTCGATATGCGTAAAAGCTTGCTTGAATATGATGATGTGGCAAATGATCAACGTAAAGTCGTCTACGAAGAGCGCGATGAGCTCATGGCTAACGATGATACTGAGCAGGAAAGCCGCATAGCCGATTTGCGTGAAGAAATTATTCCAGCAGTTGTGGAAAACTACATACCACCGGGTTCGCTCGATGAGGTGTGGGACTTACCTGGCCTTGAGACAGAATTGCTGAACATGACTGGTGAAACCATCGATGTCCAGTCCTGGTTAGATGCCGACCCTGATATTCCGGAAGAAACGATTACGCAGCGTATTCTGGAAACAATGGAAAATTCCTACAAAGCAAAGGAAGAAGCTGCAGGTGCTGAAGGTTTACGTCGCTTTGAAACCTATGTGATGTTGCAAGCGCTGGATGATCACTGGAAAGAGCACTTGGCGGGAATGGATTATCTACGGCAAAGCGTTGGCTTGCGCGGCTATGCTCAAAAAAATCCAAAGCAGGAATACAAGCGCGAAGCGTTCGAATTGTTCACGCGAATGCTTAACGAGTACAAAACGGACGTTGTCACCGTGCTCAGTAAAGTGCAAGTGCGCGACCCTGAACAAGTTGAACAGGCGCAGGTTGAACGGCCTATGCCAACTGAAGTCAGCTATGAACATAAAGATGCGACCAGTGCGTTAGCCGATAGTGCACCGGCCGAAGATTCGTCGAATGAAGGTGCTTCTGCTGTTGCGGCAGCGAATGCAGCCAGAGAAGCGGCAATGAGCCGTCAGCAGCAACCTCAAGCGCCAACCCAGCCCTATGTGCGCGACCAGAAAAAACTTGGGCGTAACGACCCGTGCCATTGTGGTTCAGGCAAGAAGTTCAAACAGTGCCACGGTAAATTAGCTTAAGTTTGTTTTACAAAATGAGGGTTAGCGAATAAGCTAACCCCAATTTTTGTCATTGAAGTTTGCCAGCCTGTTATGCCAGTTAATCTCAAACTTGCCGCCGGTATTGCGATAGACCAAATCGGTTTGTCCCCCATTGCTGCCGGAATAAAAGCCAATGGTTCCTACGACCTGCTATTAGTGCATCTTCCTGAGGGCAGCACATGCGCAGGCGTATTTACCCGCAATGTATTTTGTGCGGCCCCTGTGACCGTTGCGAAGGCGCATTTACAATCCTGTGATGGTGCTGTCCGCGCTTTGCTGATAAATTCTGGTAACGCCAATGCAGGCACCGGGCAGCCCGGAATCGATATGGCGCTAAAGCATTGTGATGCAGTTGCAACGAGTCTGGGTGTGAAGGCTAATCAGGTATTACCCTTTTCTACGGGTGTGATCGGTCAATTGCTGCCAGATGAAATCATGCTTAACGGTATTAAACAAGCTGCCATGGGTATGGGGGCGGACTGGGCAGCAGCTGCACAAAGCATTATGACGACCGACACCTTGCCGAAGTTAACGTCTCGCCAAGTTACTATAAACGGTGAAGTGATAACAATAACGGGTATGGCAAAAGGTGCTGGCATGATTCAGCCGAACATGGCGACCATGCTGAGCTATCTGTTTACCGATGCAACGGTTTCACGCAGCGATCTTCAACTCGCGCTTGAGCAAAGTGTCGATACCTCTTTCAATGCCATTACTGTTGATAGCGATACATCGACCAATGATGCGTGCATGTTGGTCGCAACAGGTGAAAAAATAGCGCTCGACCCAACGCATACCGACTGGTCTGCCTTTACCGATGCGCTCAACGCGGTGGCACTCGATCTTGCACAGGCGATTGTTCGCGATGCAGAAGGGGCGACTAAATTCATCACCGTATCGGTGGGTGAGGGTGCAACAACCGAACAGTGTAAAACTGTTGCCTATGCCATTGCTAATTCGCCGTTGGTTAAAACCGCCATGTTTGCCAGCGACGCGAACGTGGGGCGATTGCTTATGGCCATTGGTAAAACCGAGCTTGAAGATCTGGATGCGAATGCTATCCGGGTGTTTATTGGTGATGTCTGTGCGTTTGAGCGTGGCGGCATTGCTGCCGGCTATACCGAGGACAAAGGGGCTGCGGTAATGAGCGAGCCCGAAATAAGCATTCGTGTTGAATTGAGTAACGGACAAGCTGAGGCCACCGTTTATACCAGCGACTTGTCTCACGACTACGTTACCATCAATGCCGAATACCGCACCTGATTGTTCGTTCTTTTGGATACTACAATGATTCGACTATGTCTGTTGTGATGAGCAAGGCTATCGATGTTGTTGCCGGTATCATCTTCAATGAATCTGGCACCCAGATTTTACTGTCTTTGCGAAAGCCTGAGCAGCATCAAGGCAACTGTTGGGAATTTCCCGGTGGAAAAATGGAACCTTCGGAAAGTCAGCAACAAGCGCTGGTGCGAGAACTTAACGAAGAGTTGGGTATCAACGTATTACAGTGCGCGCCCTTTACTGAGATAGAACACGATTACAAAGATAAAAAAGTTCGCTTATTCTTTTGGCAAGTGAGCCAATTTAGTGGTAACCCTGTTGGCCGAGAAGCGCAGCAGTTGGCCTGGTTTAACCTGAATGAATTGACTGAACTTGAATTTCCAGCAGCAAACAAACCGGTTGTTGAGCTGCTGCTGGGTAAGAGTACGGGCTAACACGTCCATTGAGCTGAAAATGACGCAAAATGGTGATTTTCTTTTATAAAAAATAGAGAGTCATCGATTTAATTTTGTTGCAAATAGGCTGCGTGTAATAAGCTCACTTGTTTGAGCGTTTCTTCTTTACTGCCAGTATTATCAATCACATCATCTGCGATCGCGAGACGTTCTTCGCGACTGGCTTGTGCTGCCAGGATAGCCTGCGCTTTTTCTATAGAACTATTATCTCGTTTTATCAGTCGTTCTATTTGCAGCTCCGCTGGTACATCCACCACCACTATTCGATCGAATCGATCTTGCTGGCCAGTCTCAACCAAAAGCGGTATCGCGTAGACGCAATACGGATGACCGAGCTTTTTCGCAGCATCTATCTGTTCATCGGACAGGGAGCGAATAATGGGGTGTAGCAGGCTGTCGACTTGTTGTCGTTTTTCCGGGTCGGCAAAGATGATGTCGCGTAAGGCTGCGCGGTTTAGTGATTGATCTTTGTGCAGTATACTTTCGCCAAAGCTTTCCACTAGTGATATCAAGCCCAAGCTTTGCGGAGCAACGGCTTTTCGGGCGAGCACATCGGCATCGACCACTGGCGCACCCAGTGCAGCAAATGCATCTGAGACCAGCGTTTTGCCACTGGCGATACCACCGGTTAGGCCGATCAGCAGCACGTTCGAGTCCTAGCTGAGCAAACCAAAATAGGCGCTGGTAATCTGTGCGCCCCAAAGCATGGCAACCCAACCGGCTGCTGCCAGGTAAGGTCCGAATGGAATCGGTATGTTTTTATCTCTACCAGCAACGGCAATGAGAGTAAGTCCTACGGCTGCACCAATCAGTGATGATAGCAATATTATCATGGGCAGTTGTTGCCAACCGAGCAGTGCACCAAGCGCTGCCAGTAACTTAAAATCACCAAAGCCCATACCTTCCTTGCCAGTGATGAGCTTGAACAGTTGATAGACACTCCAGAGAATCAAATACCCGGCGGCAGCACCAATAACCGCTGATTCTACGTCGGTGAAGACTTGGAACAGGCTTGCCAGAAGCCCAATCCACAGCAGTGGCAGGGTTAGCGAGTCGGGTAGTAAATGATGGTCGAAGTCGATCATCGACATGGAGATAAGGAACCACGTTGTTATGATGCCCAATACGCACTGCAGAGTCGGACCAAAATGCCACGCTACCACCAGTGAAAGCAGCATGGTAACCAGCTCAACGGTTGGGTAACGAATAGATATCGGGGTTTTGCATTTATGGCATTTGCCCAGCAGCATCAAGTAGCTGAGCACCGGAATGTTTTGCCACCAGGTAATCAGGTTGTTGCATTGAGGGCAGCGTGAGCGCGGTACTGAGAGGTTAAATTTTTCAGCGGCCACGGCTTCCGTAGATACGGGTTCTGCAGCTTCGGGTTCTGCATCTGGTTCGGTGACGGTTGATTGACCCTGTGCTGCCGCTGCTGCAGCATCTTCGGCAACCATTTCTTCCATGGCTTCACGCCATTCGTTGTGCATCATTACCGGTAAGCGGTAAATGACAACGTTTAGAAAGCTACCAACAAACAAGCCCAGAAATGCAACAACGCCGTAAAAAAATACGGCGTTGTTTTGTATAGCATCGATCAGTGACATCAGGAGTCTTCCCGATAAAAGTTGCCAAGCATATCAGAATGCATCACCCATCTTGAATATCGGTAGATACATACCAACAACCAGGCCACCGATAACGACACCCAGAAAGGCCATGATCATCGGTTCCATAAGGCTTGTCATTGCATCAACCGCGTTGTCTACTTCCTCTTCGTAGTAGTCGGCAACCTTTGCAAGCATATCGTCAATCGATCCGGCTTCCTCACCGATCGCTACCATTTGAGCAACCATATTGGAGAATAGACCTGAGTTTTCAATCGATGTGGTTAACCGTTGGCCGGTTGCAGCTTCATCTTTCATTTTCAGTATGGCTTTTTCGAAAACGCTGTTACCTGCGGTTCCGGCAACCGAGTCCATGGCTTCAACCAGTGGCACACCTGCTTTAGACATAGTAGAGAGGGTGCGGGCAAATCGAGCGGTGGCGGCTTTGACAACAATGTCGCCAAACACAGGCGCTTTCAATGTAAAACGGTCGAGAAACTCAGAAAACTTTCTGGAGCGCTTTTTTGATTCAATAAACGTGTATACGGTTGCACCGATGCCTAGCACAATAACCCACCAATACGCTTGCATAAACTCTGATGCGTTAACGATCATACGAGTAAACGCGGGTAGATCACCACCCATACCTGCAAACAGGGCTTCGAATTGCGGTACAACGAAAACCAGTAGTATGGCTGTTACGATACCAGCAACAATGAGTACGGCAACTGGATAAAACATTGCCTTTTTAATTTTCTTCTTGAGTGATTCAGATTTTTCTTTGTAGTTGGCTATTTCACCCAGTAACGATTCCAGCGTACCCGACTGTTCACCGGCTTCCACCAATGAACAAAATAGATCGTCGAATTGATCAGGGTATTTTCGTAGTGAGTTGGTCAGATTACTGCCTGACTCAACCTCGGATTTTAATCCCATAACCATGTCACGCATGGCTTTGTTTTCCATACCGTTGGCAACAATCTCAAACGATTGAACCATCGGCACACCAGCGCCCATCATCGTTGTCAGCTGCCGAGCGAAAATGGCGATATCGCCTGCGGTTATTTTCTTGCCACCGCCTTTACTGGCCCGCTTCTTTTTTACTTTCGGCGAAATAATACCCTGACGGCGCAGTTTGGCCTTAACCAAATCTGCACTGGGGCTGGATGCCATGCCCTTCTGTTTCTGGCCTTTGGCATCCTTGCCTTCCCATTCAAACAGAATGTTGTTTTTAGACGCCTTGGACGAGTTTGCTGATATTGCTGCCATGATTAGTCCTTGGTCACCCTGTTAGCTTCTTCCAGACTCAAAAGGCCAGCCTGCACTTTCATTAGGGCTGAATCTCTAAGGTCGGGAATCTTTTCCTTCTTCGCTTGTGCAGCGATATCAATTGCGTTACCACCAGCCATAATCAACTTACCGATGTCTTCACTGATTTTCATAACCTGATAGATACCGGTACGACCTTTGTAGCCGCCGTTGCATTTTTTACAACCGACCGCTTTATACACAGTAAGATCTTCGATTTGTTCTTCAGAGAAACCCTCAGACAGCAGAACATCTTTCGGCAATTCGTCTTCCACTTTACAGCTATCGCACAAACGTCTTGCCAGTCGCTGAGCGATAATCAGACTTACTGCTGTGGCGATGTTGAAAGGCGGCACACCCATGTTTATCAAGCGGCCCAGTGTTTGCGGGGCATCGTTGGTATGCAAAGTAGACATAACCATGTGGCCGGTTTGTGCAGCTTTTATTGCGATACTCGCCGTTTCCAGATCTCGAATCTCACCAACCATGATGATGTCAGGATCTTGTCTAAGGAAGGCTTTCAACGCTTCTGCGAATGTAAGACCTGCTTTCGGATTAACGTTAACCTGATTGATACCCGCAAGGTTAATTTCCGCTGGATCTTCGGCGGTTGAAATATTAGTGTCTGGCTTGTTAAGAATGTTCAGTCCGGTGTACAGCGATACCGTTTTACCACTACCGGTAGGACCGGTTACCAGAATCATTCCATAAGGACTTGCCAGCGCATCCATATAGAGCTTTTTCTGCTCGGGTTCGTAACCCAATGCATCGATACCCAGTTGAGCACTGCTCGGATCGAGAATACGCAGTACCGTTTTCTCTCCAAATAACGTGGGGCACGTGTTAACACGAAAGTCGATAGCTTTGGTTTTGGATATCTTAAGCTTGATACGTCCGTCTTGTGGTACTCGTTTCTCAGAGATATCCATTCTGGACATAACTTTGATACGCGCTGTTAGACGGGTAGACATGTTCAGTGGTGGATTCACCACCTCTTCCAGAATCCCATCGATACGGAAGCGGATACGAAACTCTTTCTCGTAGGGTTCGATGTGTATATCAGATGCGCCTCGCTTAATGGCGTCGAGTAGAACCTTGTTTACAAAGCGGACAACCGGCGTTTCATCAACTTCATTGCCGTCGTCATCGCTATCGGCTTTATCATCTCCGCCTTCGACTTCAAGATCAAAGCTATCATCTAGTCCTTCAGAAAGGGCAGAGTTGCCTTCAAGTACGCGAGACTTTAATTCCTGCAGTTTGTCTTCTTCTACAACAACCGCTTCAACACTTAGGCCGGAGGTGAATTTATACTTATCAAGTGGCTCACTGTTGGTCGGATCTGAAATAGCGACAAATAATTTTGTACCACGTCGAGATATAGGTACGGCATTGTGCGCCGTGATTAAATCCTCTTTAATCAGATCGGCTGGAATGCTGCTTGATTCCAACGTGGCCAGGTCGTAGCAGGGCAATCCAAAATCAGTGGCTATCGCTTGGGATATCGCCTTTGTTGTCAGATCACTATACTCAACCAATGAATTGATCAATGGTTGTTTTGCTTCCTGGCTATGTTTGAGTGCTTCGAGCGCTGCTTCTTCGCTAACGAGCCCCTGGTTAACCAGTTGACGCGCAAGACCGCTGAGTGTGACTTCTTCTGTGTTGTCGCTCACTTCAATACCCTATAGATAAGCTAAAAACGTTCTCCTGATGTAATACATCGGCCACTTTAAGAAGTGCTGAAGGGAGAACTATGAACCAGAGACGGTTCTGTCGGATCGCTTGTTTTAAATGCTTTGAGAGTTCACTCACATTTGAGTGAATCATAGGCTTGTGTACGTTGCTTGTTTGCAGCGAGTAGAGCACTCGCTGCTGAAAATTGTGCGGTAGTTAAAACTTCTGTTACGTTAGTTCTAGCACCAACCTTCAACGCAGCCGGTTCCTGATTCTAACCAGTCACTCACGGTGCGGTCTACGCCTGTGGTGCCTTTTGTTGTACCAGTGAGAATATAGGTTTCTCCGTTGAAGCCTTCATTCGTTGTGGCCGTGACTTCAATGATGGGGAAGGTGGTGCCGTTCAAGCTAACTTGGTCCACCAGATCTGCTGCTGCGGCTCTGAGTAGTAGCGCTGGTGTAACTTGGCCGGCCACATCGTTCGTTCCGCTTGCGACCGTATTGCATTCATCAGCACCGGCAGCACTTTGGTAACACAGATCTACTGCACTTTTAACCATACTTGCACTTAATTTTAGCTCTGAGAATGCTGCTCGCTTTGTGTACGTGGAATATTGGGGAACAGCAACAGCTGCCAGAATACCGATTATAGCGATGACAATCATCAGCTCGATAAGAGTAAAACCTTTGCTTTTCATGTATTAGTGCTCATGTTTAGTTAAGGCCCGGTCCGTGAGTTAAGAATTATTCGATCCATCAACAAAAAAGGGCCGGTCAGTTAACCTGACCGACCCCTGCACTACACGTAATGGTAGTATCTAACTAAGTAATAATCTTAGCAATAACCGTTCAAGCAACCACCAGTCTGCTGCTCTTTCCAGTCAGTTACTGTGTTCTCACCTACGATTACTTTAACAACACCAACTGTGGTGTATACGTCTGTAGCAACGAAGCCTTCGATTACGTTAGGAGTAGCGTCGATCTTTGGCTCACCAGAACCGCTGTCTGACAATGCTACTGTGTTAACAAGATCAGAAGAAGCTGCACGTAGAAGCTGGTTAGGTGTAATTGGGCTTAAGATATCAGTGTTGCCGTTACCGTTAAGCACGTTACAATCCAGGTTACCTGCGTTACGCTGGTAGCAAAGCTCAACCGCACTTTTAATTGGCGATACAGCCAATTTAACGTCTGAGTAACGAGCACGCTTGGTGTACTGTGAGTATTGTGGTACAGCTACTGCTGCAAGAATACCAATGATCGCGATTACGATCATGAGTTCGATTAGTGTAAAACCTTTTTGTACTTTAACCATGATTGGTTTATCTCCAGAGACAAAATTAATGTTATAAGTTTGATGTCAAGCCAAACCTACAGACGTGTTATCGTCCATACGCTTGCTAGGTTAAGTGCATCTGCTGTGCCAGCGTAATTAATTTATTTTTCGAAGCAAAAAACCTACTCATAACAAGCACATAGCTGCGTTGAGAACTGCTTCTCAGTGAGTTGGTTATCAGTTTGATTTGTCACTTTTGTCACTTAATGACATTGGTAATGTTATCGGAGTGACAAACTGCGCAATAGGCACTCTAAGTAATGCGTAGGGTTACTGATGCTGTTGAAATAATGTCAGTGCTTGTCCGAATCAATGCCTAATTGTTTAATGCGATACCGTAATTGTCTGTAAGTCAGGCCAAGAAGTACCGCTGCTTCTTTCCGATTCCAACGTGTATTGTTTAATGCATCGATTATGCGGGTGGATTCATCGCTTGGCTTTGCGTTTGAACGACTGGTTGTCTTTGCGTCTGTATCTGCGTTGCTTTCATTACGCGCAACGGACGGTAGGCTTAAATCTGCTGCAGAAATCGTGTTGTTATCAACTAACGCCAATGCTCGCTCAAGTAAGTTCTCGAGTTCCCGAACGTTACCAGGGAACGGGTAGCTAGTTAGAGCATCCAACGCGTCTTTGCTCAGATTGATAATGCTACTGTTTTGTGCATTTTCATCTACCGGTATTTTGCTCATGATGTTTTTACACAGCGCTGGAATATCTTCGCTACGATCTCTTAAGCTTGGAGAATGCAGGCTGATCACGTTCAGTCTGTAGTATAAGTCGTGTCGAAACCGCGCAGCCTCAACTTCGGCTGCGAGATCTTTGTGGCTTGCACTGAGAATACGTGCGTCGACAGCGATCTCTGCACTACCGCCTACCGGTCGAATGCTGCGTTCCTGAATGGCACGCAGTAGTTTGACTTGCATATGCAGCGGTAGCTCTGCGACCTCATCAAGGAAGAGGGTGCCGCCATGAGCAAGTTGAAATAGACCTTGCTTATCGGTATTCGCGCCAGTAAAACTGCCTTTTATATGGCCAAAGAATTCGCTTTCCATGAGTTCGTTTGGAATAGCACCACAGTTAATGGCGACGAACTGGTTCGAACTGCGTGGACTGTTATCGTGGATGAGGCGTGCGATAAGCTCCTTTCCTGTACCGGACTCTCCGGTTATCCATACCGGGGCATTGGTTCTTGCTACCTTGGCCATCATTCGCCGAAGGTTTTGCATGGGTTGCGAGTCGCCTACCAATTTATGCCCGTTTACAGGCAACAGCTTGCAACAACTTGATGCTGCTGCGCGGGTATTATTGCGGCCCGAGAGTTCGTGCAAGTCCTGTGTTTCATCGACAGGATGTCTGTTCTTTGAATAACTGTTAGGAGCGATTTCTATGCTGTTGAAGTTATCATCATTACTGGCGCCAATAGATACAGCATCCTTCGCATCGTCGGTATTTGTTGGCTCATCGTTTTTTAAGGCCACTGCTTGCACCACGAGCTGACGCAATTGTTGTATATCAACTGGTTTGGAGACAAAATCATATGCACCGTTTTTCATGGCTTCAACGGCTGCTTCCATGTTGCCATGCGCGGTAATCACTGCGATGGGTAAATCTGGATTTTTGGAATGCACATAGCGCACGAACTCAACCCCATTGCCATCGGGTAGTCGCATATCGGTTAAACAGACATCAAACTCATAGGTGTTCAGTAGCGAGCGAGCCTCTTCAAGGTTTGCAGCACTATGGTACTCCAGTCCCATGCGCGATAAGGTCATCGCTATGAGTTCGCGGATATCTGGCTCGTCATCAATAATGAGTGCAGTTGCGGTCATTGTCATGCAGCCATCTGTGACTCGGTGCCAAGCGTAATCCTGAAATGCGCACCTTCATCCTGTTCCAAGCATTCGATATGCGCTTTATTCAGTTCGCAAAGCTCTCTTATTATGAACAGCCCCAAGCCGGAACCATCGTGATGAGTGGAATAGAACGGTTCGAACAATTGTTCTCTGTGTAAATCGGGTATACCGATGCCATCGTCGATAATGTCGATGATGGCTGTGCCGTACTGAGACTGCCAGCACTGAATTTTGATGGTCACATTAGCATTGCCGTTGTGGAGTCGCGCGTTGGTACACAAGTTCCATAGCACCTGATCCAGATGGTCAGGGTCGAATAATGCGTAAACATTGGGCTCCGATTGTGCTGCTATGTTCAGCTCGCTTAGTCCATTTTCAGCGATAAAGCGCTGGCAGAAATCATTGACGATATCACTTAGGTTAATGGACTCATGCCGTATCTGTTTTCTATTGGATAGTTGCAGCACATCTTCAACGATGCGATTAATTCTATGCGTGTGTTTATGCGCAATAGTAAGCAGTTCCTGATCCTGAGTATCCAGATGTTCAGACTCCTGCAACAGTTGTACAGAGTGAGAAATAGCCCCCAGCGGGTTTCGGATTTCATGCGCTATGCTGGCAGATAGTCTGCCCAACGAGGCCATCTTCAGCTGTTGAAACTGTTTTCTGATAAGTGCGTGATCGTCCAGCCGTATCAGCATGCCACCTGAAGAGAGCGCTATATAATGTGGCAATAACGCAACGCCTGTCGGTTCAACCGTGAGTGGTTGGGAGTTGCTGCCACCACGCCGGCTGTTGTTCAAATGGTTCAGCAACGAATTGCTTAATCGACCAATATGAACAGGTAAGGGGGCAAATTCACACGCCAGCATTTCCCTTGCAGTATCGTTAATCAGTTGCACATGGTTGTGAGAATCGATAACCAATACGCCTGAATCAAGTTCGCGAATAATTTCTTCGTTGAGATTGGCAATTTCTTTTACGTCCAGTGCTGCACGGGCATGGGTTTGATCGGGAATTTGCCTGGCGTTCAGGTTACGCAAAGGCACGGTCAGCAGCCATGCGACTAAAAACAGCATGGACCCCAGAAAAGCGGTTTGTTCAAAGTCAGCGGCAGCCGAGCCTAATAGTAGTTTTGCAATCAGCTCTTCAAGCAACAACAACACACACGCTACCGAGGCGAAAAAGAAGGCGTTGCGAATCGTGTTGAGCTGGCTGAGCAGGGCGATGGTGATAATCAGTAATATGCCAAGACCACTTTGCACGCCACCACACGCGTACATCATCAGACAAATGAAACTGATGTCGAGATAGTGTTGTAGGTAGAGACGAGACTCAGCAGACGGCCGATCGATACGCTGTAAGTAGATAAACCCCAACGATGCAACGAGGTAGGCCAGATGTGCAATTTCAAACAGCGTAGCATCACGCTGGCCCAGTATGCTCTGAGTGCTTGAAATGTAGTAGACCAACCCCAGCGCTGCGAGCAGGAAAAACCGGTATTGGCTGAACAAACGCATGGCACGCGCATCGGGCAGCGCTGGCCTGAATGGGTTGGCTAAATTGCCATCGTGCTCAACGGGTTTGCTCACGGTCTAGAATACACACAGAAAAAGCCGGATTATGGTGTGTAATTGAGCAAGATTCAGACCACGCAAAGCCCGATAGAATGCGGTTTTCAGGCCTTAGCGTGAGGATTTGTTGTCTGTTAAGCCGAATTGGTGCGAGCGCGATATTACCGGCGCACCGAAAAACAGGCCCAACCGGGCAACCTACCGAAGGCGGGCACTAATTCAGATTCAGTTTAGTGCAGGGTGGTCGGGTTCTGTTTGGGCCAGTATACGAAGGGTGTCATCCTGCAAATCGGCTTGCCCCATGGAACCGTAGGCGCTGGCCATGAGTGCCAATGCATTGGGTACGTGTTTGGAGCCATCGAAGTGTTCCAGCAAGAAGTTAATGCGATTCACGGTGGCTACCATTGCGCCGCGTTGATAGTAAAATTTTGCGGTAATAAATTCGTGACGAGCCATTTCATTGCGCAGAAACTCCATTCTGGCTAGCGAATCCGACACGTATTTGCTGTTCGGGTATTGTCTTACCAGCGCATCAAAATCTGCGAAAGCGGCGCGTAACCAATTCTGGTTTACTTTGGCCATATCGCGTGGGAACACCTTTTCCATGAAGGACCCACCCCGAGAGAAATTGGCCACGCCCTTTATGTAGATGGCGTAGTCGACATTGTCGCTGCGTGGATAAAGCTTGATAAAGCGGTCGGCTGACGCTATGGCATTGTCGAACTCGTTTTGTTTCAGATAGGCATAGGCAATATCCAGCTGAGCCTGTTGGGTGTAACTGCCAAACGGAAAACGGGCACCCAGGGTCTCGAACGTGTCTACCGCGGTGAGAAAATCCCCTCGATTCAAGGCGCGTTTGGCTTGGTTATAGAGCCTTTCAGCGGAAGTTGACGTGTCGGATTGTTTCTCGGCGCTGCCGCAGGCAGTGAGCACGAGTGATGCGCAAATTGCGGCCGCGAGGGCGAATCGCTTGGTAGTGTGGTTTATCATGGGAAAAGTATAGCGAATTTGCCGCGGATCATTAGAAACCAATGTGGCCGAGTGTGCCATTCTATCCGCCTGTTAACCCACGATTAATCAAAAGTCGCACTAAATCAATGTCTAAAGACGATTCTGACGCCACCGAGCAGCGCTATCAGCAAACTGCGCCAACCGGTGCCGCTGGCAGCCGGTTCGATGCCGTGGCCGCTATGCTGTTTTCCGACTACTCTCGAAGTCGTTTACAGGACTGGATAAAGCGGGGCTTTCTCACCACGGATGGACAACAGCGCCGTCCGAGTGACAAATTGATTGGTGGCGAAGAGATTATGCTGGTGCTGCCGCCGGATGCACTGGCGGACACTTGGGAGGAAACCTGGGCGAATGGTGCGGCACAAATCGAAGCCGATGAGATGAGCATCGATTTTGTCCATACCGACGAGCAATTTTACATCGTGAACAAGCCGACGCCGTTGGTGATGCATCCGGCACCGGGAAATCGGCGGGGCACGTTAATGAATGGGCTTTTGCACTTTGAGCCTGGTCTTCGCCATGTTCCGCGCGCCGGCATTGTGCATCGCTTAGACAAGGACACTACCGGTTTATGCGTGGTAGCGAGAACACTTAAAGCGCATGCCCATCTGGTGTCTGAGCTGCAGGCGAGGAAGGTCTCGCGTGAGTATCTGGCCATTGTTCTTGGCGATATTCCCGATGCCGGCACCATCGATGAGCCTATCGGCAGGCATCCGAAAGATCGAAAACGCATGGCTGTCGTGCAGGGTGGTAAACCGGCGCGAACTCACTTTCATGTGCTGGAGCGCTTCGATTACGCAGCATTGGTGGCGGTGCAATTGGAAACTGGCCGTACTCATCAAATTCGTGTGCACATGACGCATCTGGGCTTCCCGTTACTTGGCGATCCGGTTTATACGCGGCGAGGCGCCAGCGCACGACTAGACTCATTAGGCCTTCAGGCTATAACAGGATTCAATCGACAGGCTCTGCATGCCTATCGCCTTTCACTTGCGCACCCTGAAGATTTGCGTCAACGTGAATTTCAGGCAGAACCGCCCGATGACTTTAATAATGCATTACAAGCCTTGCGTGACCACGCAGCTCAATTCAGCTAGAACGCGGTGATTTAACAGAAAAAGCCATGATGAAAAACGTTGCGGATAACCCGAATACTGATACAACCAAGGCTGCGCTTTCGAAGGTGAAAACCATTCGTCCCGATTGGGCAGCACCATCTAATATCCATGTGTTTACCAGCACCCGAGCTGGTGGTGTCAGTGAAGCACCCTACAATGCCATGAACATTGGATCGAGCGTGAACGATAACCCAAAGCATGTACAGCGCAACCGCGCCTTGCTGGTCGAAGCCATTAATGCACCGCAAACACCACACTGGTTAAATCAAGTGCATGGCCGCGATGTGGCGTTCATCGATTGTTACCATCAGAAGGAAAACGTGCTTGAAGCCGACGGTAGTTTTACACGCGAAGCCAACCAGGTGTTGGCTGTTAGTACAGCCGATTGCTTGCCGGTGGTTATCACTAATGAAACCGGCACTGCGGTATCGGTAATCCATGCAGGGTGGCGTGGATTGGCTGATGGAGTTCTACAAAGTGGTTTAGCGCATTTCTCAGAAGAAGATGAGTTGCACGCCTGGTTAGGTCCAGCGATAGGTCCTGATGCGTTTGAAGTTGGAACCGATGTGGTTGATGCATTTCTGGCTCGCGATAAACACAATGCCAAAGCATTTAAACCGGCAGGTGGGAATAAGTTTATGGCTGATATCTATGCGCTGGCCCGTTTGTCTTTGCAGCAATATCGGCGCGTTAGCATCACGGGTGGCGAATACTGCACCTACTCACAGCCTGAACTGTTTCATTCCTATCGTCGCGACGGTAAAGCCAGTGGTCGTATGGCAACGCTTGTCTGGATTGCGTGAACAATCACCAAATTAACGCATTGAACGCAGACGAGTGAGTTGAAATAAGCCTGATCAGCTCTATGTTCTGATCATTGGGTAAGTCGGCTTTACACTGCCATATTTGCAGCGCCATAGTTGCTTTGGGATATTGGCGTTGACATAAGTGAGTAGTCAGACAAGTTTAGTCGCCGTGCATTACGAACAGCATTTGATGTGAATGTCGCCTGTGGCGAGATTCCGAAGAGGATTTCCGATGAGAATGGATAAACTAACCAGCAAATTTCAGCTGGGTTTACAAGAAGCGCAGTCGATGGCTCTGGGGCGCGATCATCAGTTTATTGAGCCAACGCATTTAATGGCAGCCTTTCTTGATCAGGATGGCAGCGGTGTGCGTCCGCTACTCGCACAATCTGGTGTGAACGTGAATGGCTTGCGCGCCGGCATTGATACGCTACTCGACAACATGGCACAAGTCTCTGGTAGTGGTGGCCAGTTGCACGTATCGAACGAATTGAACCGCTTGCTAAACCTGACGGACAAGCGATCGCAACAACGTGGTGATCAATATATTTCTTCTGAAGTGTTTGTTACTGCCGCGCTCGATGATAAAAAGAATTCATTGGCCAAATTAATGATTGAAAACGGCGCTAATCTTGAGGCCGTTGAAAAGACCATTAAAGATGTGCATGGTGATCAGCCGGTGAACGACCCCAACGCTGAAGACCAGCGTAAGGCATTGGAAAAATACACCATCGATTTAACTGAGCGGGCAGAGCAAGGCAAGATCGACCCGGTTATTGGTCGCGATGATGAAATTCGTCGTGCTATCCAGGTGTTGCAACGCCGCCGTAAAAATAACCCAGTGATAATTGGTGAACCTGGCGTTGGTAAAACGGCGTTGGTTGAAGGGCTTGCTCAGCGTATCGTCGATGGCGAAGTGCCCGAAGGTGTTAAAAACAAACGAGTGCTCTCACTCGATATGGGTTCGTTGATAGCGGGTGCAAAATTCCGTGGCGATTTTGAAGAGCGATTAAAAGCGGTATTAAACGATCTGGCCAAGCAGGAAGGCCAGGTGATTCTGTTCATCGATGAGTTACATACCATGGTGGGTGCCGGTAAAGCTGAAGGTTCAATGGATGCCGGCAACATGCTAAAACCTGCGTTAGCGCGCGGTGAGTTGCATTGTATTGGTGCGACAACACTCGATGAATACCGACAATACGTGGAAAAGGATGCGGCATTAGAGCGTCGGTTCCAGAAAATTCTGGTTGATGAGCCCAGCGTGGAAGACACCATCGCCATTCTGCGTGGCTTAAAAGAAAAATACGAAGTGCACCATGGCGTTGAAATTACCGACCCGGCTATTGTTGCAGCGGCAACATTATCGCATCGCTACATTAGTGATCGACAACTGCCCGACAAAGCCATTGATCTTATCGACGAGGCTGCGTCTCATATTCGTATGGAAATCGATTCCAAACCCGAAGAGCTGGATAAGCTGGAACGCAGGGTCATACAACTTAAAATTGAACGCGAAGCATTAGCGAAAGAAACTGACGATGCATCGAAGCGGCGCTTATCCGATCTGGATGATGATATCGCTGGTGTTGAAAAAGAGTATGCCGACTTAGAAGAAATCTGGAATGCGGAGAAAGCATCGGTTCAGGGTGCAAGCAGCGTTAAGGAAGAACTGGAACGGGTCCGCCTGGAATTTGAAACCGCAAGACGAGCAGGCGATTTGGCACGTATGTCGGAGCTTCAATACGGTCAGATACCTGAGTTGGAGAAAAAACTTGAAAGCGCATTAGACGATGCTGATCAAGATGAAATGCAATTGCTGCGCAATAAAGTGAACAGCGATGAAATTGCCAGTGTTGTATCCAAGTGGACGGGGATTCCGGTTACCAAAATGCTTGAGGGCGAAAAAGAGAAGCTCTTGCGCATGGAAGCAGAACTCAGTAAACACGTAGTAGGTCAGGGCGAAGCGGTTGAAGCGGTGTCCGATGCTATTCGGCGCTCGCGTGCGGGTTTGTCCGATCCTAAACGCCCCATTGGTTCATTCCTGTTTTTAGGGCCAACAGGCGTGGGTAAAACCGAGCTAACCAAAACGCTTGCCGCATTTATGTTTGAAAGCAGCGATGCCATGGTGCGTTTGGATATGTCTGAATTCATGGAAAAGCACTCGGTGGCAAGACTAATTGGTGCACCTCCGGGCTATGTTGGCTATGAAGAGGGCGGATACTTAACCGAGGCTGTGCGCAGAAAACCGTATTCGGTTATTTTGCTTGATGAAGTCGAAAAGGCTCATTCAGATGTATTCAATATTTTATTGCAAGTACTCGACGATGGGCGATTAACCGATGGTCAAGGTCGCACGGTGGATTTTCGTAACACGGTGATAGTGATGACATCGAACTTAGGCAGCCACGTTATTCAGGAACTAGCGGGTAACGATAACTACGGTGCCATGAAAGATGCTGTGATGGATATCGTTGGTCAACACTTCAGGCCGGAGTTTATCAACCGTATCGATGAGTCTGTGGTGTTCAGGCCTTTATCTCGCGAGAGCATCCGCATGATCTGTGGTATTCAAATGAAGCAGCTTAGCAAACGGTTGGCCGAACGATCGCTTGAATTAGTGATAACCGATGAAGCGCTGGATTTTGTCGGCGATGCAGGCTTCGATCCAGTGTACGGTGCGCGCCCGTTAAAACGTGCCATTCAGCAGGAACTGGAAAACCCGCTGGCGCAGTTAATTCTTTCGGGCAAGTTTGAGCCTGGCGAAAAGGTCTATGTAAACGTCGTCGATGGCAAGCTTGCTTTTGATGATAAAGAACTCGTGCCTAGTGCGGCGAGTGTGCATTAGGCGAGTGAGCTTTCGTTAAACGGTAAAGTCTGTGCTGAGTTGAACTACAATGGCCGTTACGTTGTCGGTGCCACCGCGACGTAACGCCAGCTTCATCATTTTATCAAGTGCTTGTTCAAGCGATGGCATGGCCAGATTCTCCTGTACTTCACCGCGCTGCACATCTTTGAATAATCCGTCGCTGCACAATAAAAACCGATCACCCGGCTGCAGTTCCACCTGACGCATTTGTAAATCAAGATCATCGCTAACGCCAACTGCCCGGGTAATCACATTGGCAGACGGGTGGTTCTCTGCCTCATCTTCAGTGAGTTCGCCCAAGCGGGCCAGCTCACCAACCAGGCTGTGATCGTCGGTAAGTTGTTGCAAGCTGCCGCCGCGTAATCGATACAAGCGGCTATCGCCTGCCCAAATGGCGTGTGCTATTCCCCTGTGTATGTAGAGCAGCGCAACCGTGCTGCCCATGACTTTGCCGTCGAGTTGCAAGCGGCAAAAGGTATTGGCCTTTTCCAGCCTTTCTATAATGTTATCGACATCGGCACGGATGGAGTTGGAGGGCTTGAAGTTGTGCAGCTGGGCAATGATTTCCTGACTGGCACGATCACCACGGCTGTGTCCGCCCATGCCATCGGCGACGACCCACAGGCCAATCTCGCTGGCATCGAGAAACGAATCTTCATTGATTTTTCGCACATGGCCAACGGCCGTAGCTGCACGCGAGAACCAGTTTGTTGGTTTTTGGACCGCTTCAGCTCTGTTTTCGGGCATGGAATTGTGTTTCTTTGACGAACTAATTGTCAGTATACCGGATGGGCTTTGCTACAATCCGCGAGTCAGTCTACAACCACAACAGCTCATGTCAGTTCGAACCCGGTTCGCTCCAAGCCCTACGGGCTATTTACACATCGGTGGTGCTCGCACAGCGCTATTTTGCTATCTATTCGCGCGCCAGCACGGTGGTGAATTTGTGCTTCGAATTGAGGACACCGACCGAGAGCGCTCAACCGAGGAATCGGTGCAAGCCATACTTGACGGCATGCAATGGCTTGGCCTGGACTACGACGAAGGGCCTTTCTACCAAACTCAACGCTTTGATCGCTATCGCGAAGTGGTGGCCCAGCTGCTTGAGTCGGGCCATGCCTACCATTGTTATTGCTCCCGCGAAGAGCTCGACGCCATGCGTGAAGAGGCCATGAAGAATAAACAAAAGCCTCGATACAACGGCTACTGGCGAGACAGAACCGACTCGCCACCTGCAGGCGTGGAGCCGGTGGTGCGTTTTCGTAACCCGCTCGATGGCGATGTAGTGATTAAAGATGCGGTTAAAGGCGATATTGTGGTGAGTAATACCGAGCTTGATGATCTGATTATTATGCGCTCCGATGGCACGCCAACGTATAACTTAACGGTGGTGGTGGATGATATGGATATGCGTATTTCGCATGTTATTCGCGGTGATGATCATGTGAATAACACACCAAGGCAAATTAATATTCTGCAAGCGCTTGGTGCAGAGCTGCCTGTATACGCGCATTTACCGATGATTCTGGGTGAAGATGGTAAGCGGTTATCAAAACGCCATGGAGCCGTTAGCGTTATGCAATACCAGGAAGACGGGTATCAACCTGAAGCTTTGTTGAATTATCTTGTACGGCTGGGTTGGTCGCATCAGGATCAGGAGTTGTTCAGCATGGCTGAAATGACATCGTTGTTTTCGCTGGATGCGGTTAATCGCTCGGGTTCGGTGTTTGATAACAAGAAACTGGATTGGGTTAGTCAGCATTATCTACAGAACACACCCCAGTCTGAATTGGCAGCGGCTCTTGAGCCTTATGTTGTGGCAACAGGTGTTGATGTTGCAGCTGGCCCTGAGCTGGGTGATGTTGCAGATTTGCTGCGTGAGCGCTCGAAGACTTTAGTCGAGATGGCTGCCGCTGCGAGTTATTTTTATAAAGCGCCTTCAGAGTACGATGCCAAGGCCAGTAAAAAGCAGTTTAAAGTCGCTACTGCTCCTGTGTTGGTGGCGATTGGTGAGGCGTTTGAGGGCTTGTCGTCGTGGGACGCCGAGTCGATACAGGCCGCCATGAACGAGACGGTTGAGCAGCTGGAAATCGGCTACGGAAAGCTCGGCCAGCCCCTGCGTTTGGCGATTACCGGTGGAACCGCTTCGCCTGATATGGACCGCACTCTGGCGCTTATCGGCAAAGATGCTGTGCTGCAGCGAATAAAGGCAGCCATTAGCGTGTGCGAAAACGCTCCCGAAGCTTGACAGCTCGGGCGCGGCACACTAATCTTCACGGCTCCACTTCGATGGGGCTATAGCTCAGCTGGGAGAGCGCTTGCGTGGCACGCAAGAGGTCGGCGGTTCGATCCCGCCTAGCTCCACCAAACCTTCGTACGTCTGATTCTTGGGTTGAACTTCAGCATTACATTAGATTACGCGGATCGAACTGCCGACCATGGTCGAGCGCAGTTGCACTGGGCGTTCTATCCCGCCTAGCTCCACCAACCTTATTGTGTTTAATTTTTGGGTTGGATTTCAGCACCTCATTAACTTTCGCTTGGATCGAACCGCCGACCATGGTCGAGCGCAATTGCATTAGCGCTCGATCCTGCTTGGCGCTGAGTTTTCGTGGAAGCTGGCTTTTGGCAAATTACGAACGGGTGCTGTTTCGGTGTTGATTGGACCGGAACAGATTGGGGTTTATTTACGTTCGAATGCAAAAAGACCGGCTATTGCCGGTCTTTTTTAATCAAGCGCATTGGCTGTTGATGTTTTCATACAATCCGAGTTAGTTGGACTTAACCGCGTGGTTAATCACTCGCTCAATACCTTCAGCATTCTGTGCAGCTTGTAGTGCTTTGCTCTTGGCGCTCGAGTCAGCGAAGTAGCCTTGCAAAGTCACGGTGTCCCCATCAACAGAGACAATGACGTTAGAGCCGGAACCTACAGCTGAAAGAATGTCGCGAGTCACATCACCTTGTGAAACCATGGCAGAAGCCGGGCCTGCAACAAGAGCACTCAGAGCGATAGCAGCAGCGAAAGTTTTGATTGAAGTTTTCATAATTAAATAGCCTGTTAGTTAAGTTAGTTTTATGTTCAAGTTTTAAAAAGTGTCTGGTTGTACTGCCGCGATTAGTTAGACTTCACAGCGTGGTTAATCACTCGCTCTATACCTTCAGCATTCTGTGCGGCTTGTAGTGCCTTGCTCTTGGCGCTTGAGTCAGCGAAGTAGCCTTGCAAAGTCACGGTGTCCCCATCAACAGACACAATGACGTTAGAGCCGGAACCTACTGCTGAAAGAATGTCGCGAGTCACATCACCTTGTGAAACCATGGCAGAAGCCGGGCCTGCAACAAGAGCACTTAGAGCGATAGCAGCAGCAAAAGTTTTGATTGGAGTTTTCATAAGTATGTATCCTTTTCGATTTAGTGTGAATGTGTATTTAGTTAATTAATATGTGTATCTTGTTCTTTCGATCTCGTGTATCTCAAGTCGATCTGGTCGTTGAATGCGCTTAAGTGCGTCTCCATGTGAAACAGTATCGGGTACCACCTTTGCCGGCGATTTGCGGGAAATATACGTTTCTGTAAACCCGCTGGAATAAGCAGAACGACGTGATCAGAATCACAGAAAATTGGGATATATTGCTGAAGAACGGCCTATAGCGTTAGCTGGCTGTAGCCGAGAGCGTCCTTGGTGGTTGTAGAGAGTGGCAGAACAAATAAAATTGCCGTATCAGCGGAGCCCGAAAACCCGCGAAAAGCCTCAAATTGGGGAGTTTTCAACCAGCATTTCTTGGGGATTTACATTTGATATTGACACTATCGTTTCTGGCTTTAACGAACCAGTAAAGAAAAGTATCCCCGAAACTAAGAAAACGTGGCTTCAGTCTTTTGAAGAACTATCAAGGCATTCGACTGAGACTATAGGCGAATAAAAACCTAGAAGCCGACGTTAGCGGCTAAACGATATGCACTGGCGGTACTACTACACCACTGGCAGAGTCTATTACCGAGATTCTAGTGTTTTTACCTACATCAGCTGGCAAGTCGAATTTAAACCCATGCCTACCGTGGACCGATAGACCAGCTTCAATCAGATCTTTCCTGTAGTCATCTGCAATGGTTGTTTGCGCGACTTTGCCTTCAATTTGCAAGCTTACTTCTAACGGGTGATCATTGTCAGAATTTAATACCCATCCGGCAGCCTGTTTGCCATCAACTATATCAAGATGTCCTTGCATTTTTTGCATCGCAAGTTCTCGAACGTGACGCGAGTTATCAGCCCAGTCGGAGTATTCCGCCGGACTAATTGATATTGAGCTAGCGATGGCCTGCTTGTTCTCGTCTGTTATATCCATTCCGAGAAAAGTCAGCAATTGGACGGCATATGATTCTGTGTCGGTCAATAGTTTTTCGTAGGAAACCAGCATGGATGAGTCAGGGTGTTTGACATAGTGCTTGATCGCTTTACTGTATCGTTTAATATCGCGAGCCATGGTGATACTCTTGTCTTGACCCAGGGTGTCCTCTTTTCTATTGGCTACAGCAACTAAATCACGGAAAACGAATATATATTTCTTATCACTGAACAACTTATCAACTCGATTTAGCATATTAATCGAATCTGGGAGTTTCCACGCCCACAAACCGTGTTGTTTATCGTATTTTTCCGCGACACGCTTAAATTGAGACCAGTCTTTTCTCCTGAATAGCTCGGCCAGAACATCGTCCTCGAAAATCGGTGGTTTTGCCTTATCCCCGAGAGGAATGCACAGGCTGTGAAGTGAAGCCGTAATAGCAGACGTACCACCACGATTTATGCCTACTATAATCACCACCATCGGATTTATCCTTGCTGCGACAAACGGTTCTAAAACCAAGTCGAAGCAATTAACCTGCCATAGGTAAAGATTCGAATATTGCTTGATTGTATCAATGGTTATCCAGTGTTTCTGTTGTTAAAATGCGTGTTGCTTGAGTCCCTCCATAAAGGGACGTTAATCTGTGGTTGTTGAGCTAATGCAGGGTGTTTATTCGGATTGGGTCTAACAGGAATA